>JANYJB010000078.1 GCA_025361935.1 Verrucomicrobiota bacterium | reverse complement strand
TCTCATCATCGCTCCGCAGCGTAAAAAGCAGAAGGAGCACCAGAAGATGGTCGATACCCTCGGGGCGGGCGACGAGGTCGTCACCGCCGGCGGCATCTACGGCGAGATCACCAACACCAAAGACGACCGTTTTGTCGTTCGTATTTCCGAGAACACCAAGATCGAGGTCGGCAAGGCCTTCATCCAGACGGTCATCAAGAAAGCGAACTAAGCTTCTTCTTGGATGGAGTCACGTCTTCGCCCGTTCGTCGTTAGGCGATTGATCGCCAACGGCGCGAAGTCATTGGGCGGCGCAAACCCCGAACTCCGCAACATCCCTTTAAACCAAATAACCCATGCTTAAACGCAATCTCTGGAAGCTGATCATCAGCCTGGCAATCGTGCTCTGGGCGGTGTCATCACTGCTCCCCCTTCAAGACCACAAGTTCGATTCGTTTGTCGCCAGCAAGGCGCAGGCGAAGCAGACCGAGTTCAACTCCCTCATCAAGGAAGCCAGCGAGGGCGTCTCCTCTCACAAATACGCCAGCGTGTTCGTCGCGCTGAAGTCCATCGCCAACGAGCGCAAGATCGACCTCACGCAGTATTTCCCCGAGCTCAAGCTCGAGGCGTCGCTGAAGAACATCCAAAAGCGCAACGACATCCTGCTGAATTACCTGCTCAAGAAGTCGCAGAGCCCGCTCCAGCTCGGCCTCGACCTCAAGGGCGGCATCGCCTTCACGCTCGAAGTTGACCCGGCCGCGTTTGCCAAGGAGGGCGAAGCCGCCCGCACGCAAAAGCTCGCCAAGGCCATCGAGATCATCGGCAACCGCATCAACGGCCTCGGCGTCGCCGAGCCGCTCATCCGCCCCGTTGGCGACAACCGCATCGAGGTCCAGCTCGCCGGCGTGTCCACCAAGGACAACCCCGAGGTCGTGGACAACTTGAAGAAACCCGCCCGCCTCGAGTTCTGCCTCGTCCACCCGACGCTCAACCCTGCCACCACGGCCCCGGCGGACGTTCCCCCCGGCTATCGCACGCTCATCCTCGACCAGGAAGGCCGCAACGGTCAGGCGACCGCCACCGAGTTGTTCGTGAAGCGCATCCCCGAGGCCACCGGCGAGATCATCTCCGACGCGTTCCCCTCGATGGATGAATACGGCAAGTTCCGCATCATCCTCAAGTTCACCTCCGCCGGCAGCAAGCGCTTCGCCGAGATCACCCGCAAGATCGTCGAGAACAACCAGGCCTCCGGCCAGGTCGGCCAGCTTGCCATCGTGCTCGACGGCAAACTCTACTACGCCCCGAGCGTGCAGAAGGAGATCGACAGCCCCTCCGCCGAGATCACCGGCAGCTTCAGCCAACGCGAGGCCTTCGATCTGTCCAACGTCCTCAACAACCCCCTCGACCTGCCCATGCAGATCAAGGAGCAGTATGAGGTCGGCCCGTCTCTCGCCCAAGACGCCATCGACAGCGGTGTGCGCGCCACCGTCATCGGCACCGCCTTGGTCGCGGCGTTCATGATCACCTTCTACTCGGTCGGTGGCCTTGTTGCCATCGTCACGCTGGCGATCAATCTTCTCATCATCGTCGGCACGATGGCCAGCATCGGCGCAACCCTCACGCTGCCCGGTCTCGCCGGTATCGTGTTGACCATCGGTATGGCGGTGGACGCCAACATCCTGATCTTCGAGCGCATGCGCGAAGAAATCGCGGTCGGCAAGTCCCTCAGCACCGCCAATGAGAGCGGCTACATGAAGGCGCTCACGACCATTCTGGACGCCCACTTCGTGCAGCTCATCATCTGCGGTATCATGATCGGCCTCGGCACCGGACCCATCAAGGGCTTCGGCGTCACGCTCGCGATCGGTGTCATCTCCACGCTGTTCTCGGTGTTGATCACCGCCCACCTCGTCTTGGAAGTCCTCATCGAATCTGAGTGGGTGAAAAAGATCACCATGCGCCGCATCTTGAAGGAAATCCACGTGGACTTCGTCAAATACGGCAAACCCGCCTTCATCGCCTCGTGGATGCTCGTGCTTCTCGGCGTCGCGGTCGTGTTCTACAAGGGCGAGCGCATCTACGGCATCGATTTCGCCGGTGGTGACGTTGTTACCGCCGAGTTCGCCAAGCGCATCGACGCGTCCGACATCCGCAAGGTCGCCATCGCCAGCGGCGCGGGCGAAGTCAGCTCCACCTACGCCAGTGCGCTCGGCGGCGGCAAGGAAGTCCTCAAGCTCGAAACCGCCGAGGGCAAGTCCGTCGCGTTCTTCGCCGCCCTCCAGGCCGCCTATCCCGACGCCAAGCTCGTCTCCGTCGGCAGCAGCCACATCGGCGCAGCCATCGGCAAGGAGATCGAGTGGAACGCCCTTCTCGCCATCGGCGCGTCCATGGCGGTAATCCTCGTCTACATCGCCTTCCGCTTTGAGTTCGGCTTCGGCGTCGGCGCGATGTTCTCGTCGCTCCACGACATCCTGATGACGATCGGTATCTTTGTGCTGTTCGGCCACCAGTTCTCCGCGCCGATGGTCGCCGCGATTCTCTGTATCGCGGGTTATTCGATCAATGAGACGGTCGTCGTATTCGACCGCATCCGCGAGGAGTTGAAGCTCAACCCCAACGGCTCGCTCCGTGCGGTCGTCAACGCCGCCATCAACAAGGTCTTCGCCCGCACGATCATGACTTCGACGACCACCTTCCTGGCGGCCCTCTCGCTGTTCCTCTTCGGCGGCGGCGTCCTGCGCGACATCTCCTTCACGTTCCTCGTCGGCATCGTCACCAGCACCTTCTCCGCGATCTTCATCTCTTCGCAGGTGTTCTACTGGTGGCACAAGGGCGACCGCAAACACGTCGAGGCGCATCAGGACCTGAAACCGGCCTACTCATGGGAAGCCGGCAGCAAGGCCTCGCAATAATCCGCGAGCTTCATCGCTGATGCGTTGGACCTACAAGCCGCTCCCGGCCGACGAGGTCGGGGCGCTGAGCCGGCACACGGGCGACAGCCCGGTGCTTGCGGAGCTTTTGCTCCGCAACGGACTCGGCGACGGCGAAACCGCCGCGAAGTTTCTCCGGCCCGCGCTGGCGGAACTGAACGACCCGTTCCTGCTTCCAAACGTCTAGGCCGCCGCCGCGCGTCTACGCGAGGCCATCGGCAACCACGAGCAGATCGTCGTCCTCGGCGATTACGATGTGGACGGCGTGAGCAGCACCGCGCTCCTCGTGAGCGTGCTGCGCCGCTTCGGCCTGCAGCCGCGCTTCGTCGTTCCCCGCCGCATGGAGGACGGCTACGGCCTCTCCCGCAGCGCCATCGATCGCGCCCTTGAACGCGGCAAACCCGATCTCTTCATCGCGCTTGACTGCGGCACCAACTCCCTCGACGAGGTCGCCTACCTCATCGGCCAGGGCATCGACGTGTTGGTGGTTGATCACCACAGGTCGAAGGAGACCCCGCTTTCCCAGGGCATCCTCATCAACCCGCACGTCAACAGCGTCGCGGGCGACGATGCCTGGCGGAATCTCTGCACCGTCGGCCTCGTCTTCAAGCTCGCGCACGGCCTGCTCAAGCTCATGCGCGCCGAAAACCATCCCGTCGCGCTCGCGCTCAAGCTGCGCGACTACCTCGACCTCGCCGCGATGGGCACGGTGGCCGACCTCGTGCCGCTCACCGGCGAGAACCGCATTCTCGCCCGCTACGGCCTGCGCATCCTCCAGAGCTGCGAGCGCCCCGGCGTGCGCGCGCTCATGGACGTTGCCGGCGTGAAGACCGACCACGCCATCATGCCCGTGGACATTTCCTTCCGCCTCGGGCCGCGCATCAACGCCAGCGGACGCCTCGCCGACGCCGCGCTTTCCGTCGAGCTGCTGCTCAGTGACGACGACCAGTTTTGCCGCGAGACCGCCCGCCAGCTCGACGTGTTCAACCGCGAGCGCCAGGACATCGAGCGCCAGATCACCGAGGAGGCCGAGAAGATGATCGAGAGCCAGTTCATGGACTGGCCCGGCATCGTCCTCTTCGGGGAAAACTGGCACCCCGGCGTCGTCGGCATCGTGGCCGGCCGCGTGACGCGCAAATACAACCGCCCCTGCGTCGTTCTCGGCAACGAGGGCGAGTTCGCCAAGGGCTCCGGTCGCAGCGTGAACGGCGTGAACCTTGTCGAAGTGCTCGGCACGTGCAGCGACAAGCTCACGAGTTGGGGGGGCCATCCGATGGCGGTCGGCGTGTCGCTCGCGAAAATCCATCTGGACGAGTTTCGCACGCGTTTCGCCGACGGTGTCCGCGCGGCGGCGGGCGGCGACCTCATCGAGGCAAACCTGACGATTTCCGCGTGGCTCACGCCCGAGCAGATCAAGGAAAAGCTCATGGACGAGCTGGAGACCTTGCAGCCCTTCGGCCAGGGCAACCCCGAACCGGTCTTCGGCATTCGCGGCGTGGTGCTCCGCCAGCGTCCGGATGTTTTCAAGCAGATGCATTTCCGCTTTCACTTCGACGACGCCAACGGACGCCGCCTCTTCGGCGTGGCGTGGAAGATGGCCGACCGCCTCCCGCCCACGGGCGTGCCGCTCGACTTCGCGGTGGAGCTGGCCTGGAACCATTTCAACGACCGCAAGCTGCTCCAGTTGGAACTCATCGACTGGCGTGTGAGCGAGTGAGGCGTTGGGTGCCGGGTAGTTTGCGTGGCAAAAAACCTCGCTTCCGGCGGAAACAGGGGGAAATGCTACTCACGTTTTCTTCCAACCCCACCTACCATGATGACCGTTCACGCAGGCTCCGCCGTCTCCCGCTCCACGCATTTTGCCAAACGCCTTCGCGCCGCGGCGTGTCTCGCGTTCGCCGCCGCGGTCCTCACGAGCTGCAATAGCACGATCTTCTCCAGCGGCCCGGCTTCGTCCCCGACTGCCGTAAAGGTCCGCGTTGACGCGGCCAAGGGCCTGATCCGTGGCGGCAAGCCTTACTTCGTCAAGGGAGCCGGTGGCGGCGGCCGTATCAACGAACTCGCCGGTCGCGGCGCCAACTCGCTCCGCACCTGGACCACCGGGGGACTCGCGGCCATCCTCGATGACGCCCAGAAAAACGGCCTGACCGTGAGCGCGGGCATCTGGCTGGAATCCGAGTGCAGTTGGTTTTCCTACAAGAACCCCGCGCAGTGCGACAAGCAGGCCGAGCGCGTGCGCACTGAGGTGATGCAGTTCCGCAACCATCCCGCGCTTCTCGCCTGGGGACTTGGCAATGAGGCCGATAATGGCGTCAGCAACGACGCTTATTGGAAGCAAATCGAGCGCCTTGCCCTGCTTGTCCACGAGATCGATCCCGCCCATCCCACCTACACCGCTGTCGCCGGCCTGAGTCAGTCCAGGGCTGACGATATAAACGCCTACGCCCCGCACCTCGATTATGTGGGCATCAACACCTACGGCGGCGTCAACAGCCTGCGTGAACATTTGAAAAAGATCGGCTGGACACGTCCTTGGATGCTTACCGAGTGGGGCCCCAGGGGATTTTGGGAGAGCCCCAAGTCTGCTTTCGGAGCGCCGCTCGAACAGACCAGCAGCGAGAAGGCGGACATGATACGTGCGGCTTACCAGAAAACGGTCTTCGAGGGTGGCGGCTGTCTGGGAAGTTATGTTTTCCTGTGGGGATGGAAATTCGAGGCAACCTCCACCTGGTTCGGCCTGTTGACCCATGAGGGCGAGACCACGGCGGCGGTTGATACGCTTCAGGAACTCTGGAGCGGCACCAAGCCCGTGAACCGAGCCCCCGCGATCAAGGGCATGCTCGGTGTTCCCAAATCACCCACGGCGCCCGGCGGCACCTTCGACGCCAGCGTGCAGGCATCCGACCCCGAGGGTGATCCGCTCGTCTGGACTTGGGTGGTGCTACCCGAAGAGAAGGCCGGCAGGAAAATGCCCGTCGCCGTGGCCGGAGCGATTGCCAGCGCCACGGGCGACCACGTGACCGTGACTGCGCCCGCCAAACCGGGAATCTACCGCCTCCACGTATCGGTTACGGACGGCAAGGGCCACGTCGCCACCGCCAACATGCCGTTCGAGGTCCGCTGATTGATGCGAAACTGGATTCCCCGAAAGAGCAGAGAGTTTAACCACGAAGCACACGAAGGGCACGAAGGACGGAGGCCGGGGGAGTTTCCCCGCGGATAACACGGATGGGCGCGGATGGAGAATGCCTCGGTATTTATCCGTGTTAATCCGCGTAATCCGCGGAAAGACGTGTTGGGGCTTGGGAGGGAAACCCACGGAGGTGTTAACCACGAAGCGCACGAAGGGCGCGAAGGTTTGGAAGGCGGGAGCTATGAGCTGGGAGCTTCGGAGGGCGGCTGATGCCGTTGGGTGAGGGAAGCAGGGTTTGGATGGTGACTGTCCTTCGGTCTTGCCGACGCGAAGGTGGTTAATAAAGGTGTGGGTGTGGAAGCCGTCATCCCTCTCGAACAAATGACCACCGCGGAGAAACTCCGGGCGATGGAAGTTTTATGGGCCGATCTTTCCCGCAAGGCCGACAGCTTCGAGTCTCCCGCATGGCATGGCGACGTGCTGCGTGAACGCGACCAGCGCATCGCCGAGGGCAAGGAGAGCTTCGTTGTCTGGGAGGATGCCAAGCGTCAGCTCCGCGAACGCCTGCTGTGAAAGTTCTGATTCTTCCTTCGGCTCAGAACGACTTGGCCGAGGGTTTTGCGTTTTACGAAAAACAGCAGTCCGGTCTTGGCGCTTATTTTTTAGATTCGCTGTTTGCGGACATTGATTCGCTGGCGCTTCACGGTGGCGTTCACCGGCGTGTTTTCGGCGCGCATCGGCTACTGGGGCGAACATTTCCGTTTGCGGTCTACTACGATGTCGAGACCGACACCGCCCGCGTTAAAGCGGTGCTGGACTGCAGGCGCGACCCCAAGTGGATTCTGGCGAAATTGAGTAAGACCAAGAGCTACGAACAATGAGACGGGTATCGGAATGGGTCCACGGAAGTTTTCCCGCGGATAACACGGATGGGCGCGGATGGGGAATGCCTCGGGATTTATCCGTGCTAATCTGCGTAATCCGCGGAAAGACGGGTTGAGGCTGGGAGGGAAACCTACGGAAGGTTTAACCACGAAGCGCGCGAAGGGCGGAGGGCGATTGGGTGGAGAGATGGGAGCTTCGACATAGGAGTTTTTACCACTAATCAAATTCACCAACGGGTGGATTTTCTGGGAGTGGCCTCTCGCAATGCTCCGGCTGGGAAGCGGAGGGGCGACAGATGTCGCCGGTGAGGGAAACCTACGGAAGGTTTAACCACGAAGCGCACGAAGGGCCCGAAGGGCGGAGGGCGGGGGAGTTTTCCCGCGGATTACTCGGATGGGCGCGGATATAAATTCCTCTGCGTTGATCCGTGTTGATTCGCGTAATCCGCGGAAAAAATGGTCAGCGGATTGAATTCAATCGGATGAAGCCCGCTGGATTCATTTCTTTCCACGGCAAACTTACAAAAGGCTCGCTTCCGGTCAAACGGGTGGCAAAATGCTTGCCCAGATGTTTTACCGCAAGGACTACACCCAAGCATCTGTAATTTCCGCGCTGAAAGCGGGAAGGAGCGACGGAGTCGGCCCGGACGGGCGTCAGGAATCAGACGGGCTTGCCATCATGAACTCCGGACCGGGCGACCCAAGCTGTGTGGCGTTAAAAACAGTGGAGGTGTATTCAATAAATCGCGAAGGTATTAAAATTGATGAAACTCGCCCTGGGGTTGCCCCGAATTGACGGACAGGAGGAAAGGGTCAAAAGCGAAAGGAAACCCAAATGAAGACCCAGATGGAAAGGCCGGCGGGAAGTCGGCAGAAATACAGCAAGGAATACCAGGA
>JANYJB010000042.1 GCA_025361935.1 Verrucomicrobiota bacterium | reverse complement strand
GACTATATCGAGACGTTTTATAACCGCATACGGCTTCACTCCAGTCTTGGATACAAAAGCCCTGTTGCGTTTGAATCCGCACTGAAACATACAAACTAAATCACCCTTAACCGACTGTCCGAAGAATCGGGGCAACCCCAGTTTCCAGTGAGGAGTTAATTTACGGTCGCCACCAACTCGACAACGCACGCCTCAAGCGCCTTGCCGCAGGAAGGTCTCAGGCCGTCGCGCATCAAGGCTTTGCCGGTGGCCGTGCCGCCTTCCCGCTCCATCACGGCCCGGCCGGGCATGGGATTCAGCTCGCGGATGGAATATGTTTTCGCCGGATCCAGCCCTTGTGGAATCACGGGGTTCACTTCGCCATCCTTGAGTTGAAACGCGAATACGACGGCACGGTTCCGGTCCTTTGAAACAAAGTTCAGCGCGCCGCGAATACCCTGGTGGGGATTTTCCAGCCGGAACAAGTCGCCCAACTGCGTGACCTCGCGGATTTGTTTGTAAGCGCCGATCGCTCCCGCGCAGATCGCCTTGTCCTCCGGCGAGAGTTTCACGAGATCGAGATCCATGCCGAAACGCGCGCTCATCGCCACGCAACAGGCGAAGTGCATGGGGCGATGGCCCCAATGGGTGACGTGGCTGGCCATCGCCATCACAGGAAAAAAGTAGGAATAGTCCCACTGCATCGCCACGCGCACGGCTGGATCGGTGTTGTCGCTCGGCCAGAACTCGTGGAAATATTTCAGCGCGCCGTAATCCGCCCGTCCGCCGCCGCCGGCACAGAGCATCAGCTCGGTGTTGGGATAGGTTTTTGCCGTCCGATCCATCAAGGCGTAGAGCGCGTTGACGTATTCAATCCACAAATGCGACTGCCGGTCCTGCGCGAGGTATGACGAGCCGGGCTGCGTGAGGTAGCGGTTGCAATCCCACTTTGCGTAGCTGACGCCGGGAACCCCCAGAATGCCGGTAATGACGCTCCACTCGAACTCCTGCACGGCGGGGCGCGTGAGATCGAGCACAAGCTGGTCGCGTTGCAAATCCGGGGTGCGCTTGGGCTGCGCGATGGCCCAGTCGGGGTGCTGTTCGAAGAGTTCGCTTTTCGGATTCACCATTTCGGGTTCGAGCCAGATGCCGAATTTCAGGCTGTTCTTGATAGCATCCGCCGCGAGCGGGGCCAGGCCTTCCGGCAGTCGCGCGCGGTTCGGCTGCCAGTCGCCGAGGCCGGCGTGGTCGCTGGTGCGCGGGTATTTGTTGCCGAACCAGCCGTCGTCGAGGAGGAAGATTTCCGTGCCGATTTCCTTCGCCGGCGCAAACAGCCCGGCGATGCGTTTGAAATCAAAGTCAAACTTCGTCGCCTCCCAGTTGTTCAACAGCACCGTCCGCGGTTCGTGGCCGGCGCGAAGGCCATGATCGCGCGCCCAAGCGTGAAGGTTGCGGCTCATTTCACCGAGGCCGTTCGCGCTCCAGACCCAGATCATCACCGGCGTGGTAAAGGTTTCGCCCGGCGCGAGATGATACGCGGACGCAAATGGATTCACACCGCAGAGTGCGCGGACGTGATCGCCAAAATGGTCGAACGCGCATTGAAAACTGCCGGACCAAGCGAGCGAACCCGCCAGCACGCGGCCGGAATTCTCCTGTGGTTCACCGTCGAGCGAGAGGATGAAATTGGGATTGCCGAACTGGTGCGCGCGCACGCCGATTTTGGAATCCAGCACCTTCGTTCCCGGCGTCAGCAATTCGGTCGTCGGGTTCATCTCTTTCGCCCAGTCGCCGGAAAAGTGGCGGAGGTAGAGATTTTTAGGCGGCAGCAACAGCGACGTGGAGGCCATGCGCTCCAGCGTGACGGGGCCGGCTTCGTGGTGCAGGATTTCCGTCCATTGCTCGATCACGTCGCGTTCGCGATCCGTGCGGAAACAGAGCGTGACCTCGAAGGGATACGCCGGATCGCGCAGCAGCACGCGCGTCAACTCGCGACCATCGGCTTCCGTGGCGTGGGATTGGCTGATATATTGCAGCGCCGTGGACGTGTTGCCGTCGGCGTGAACGGCCTGCAATGCAGGTTCCCAAAAATAACCGTCACCCGCCTGCGGGTAGGCTTCGTCCTGACGCTTGGATTTTGCCTTTTCGTTGTCGCCAACGGCCCGTTGATAAAGCCGTCCATCCGCTCCGACTTGGAACGCGAGTGAGAAGTGCGCGGTCTGCACGGTAAAACCTGGGCGCAGCGTGGCGGCGGGTTGCGCGTGCAGCGGGGAGACCAAACCCGTGAAGCCGGTCAGCAGCAAAATGCGAAATAATTTCATAGTGGGTGCTCCGATCCGAAAGGGTTTGGACGGGCTCAGTTAATTCTTAGTTCAGCAATCTGCTGAGTGCATTGCGGAGAGCATGCATATCTCGCCCGATTCAAGCGAGCAGGGCTTGAATTTTTTGGGCGAGAGCGGTGGACGCTTCGTCGAGCCAGCGGCGGCCTTTTTCGGGGGTCGCAAGGGTAGCGTCGCCCATCACGCCGCTCTTGGAAACGTCGCTGGTTTTCCACGCGAAAACCGCCGGGGCGGCTTCGGGGCGGAGGAGGCCGGGGTCTTCAATGCGGGCGGGGTATTCGCACACGGCGCGGTCCATCGAAACCAACTCGGGCGCACCGGCGAGCATGAGCGAAGTCTCCCATTCTCCGGCGTGGAAGCCGTAGGCCGCTTCCTGCGGGTTTTGATCGGGCTTGTAATAGCCGCGCAACATGCCGATGCGAAGATCGGGCGATTTCTGGAGCTCGCGAATCGTAGTGGTGAGAACGGCGCTGTTGCCGCCGTGGGTGTTGAGCACGGCGATCCGCCGGAAGCCGAGCGCCTGCAACTGGGCCACGAGTGCGAGCAACTGGCTACGCAGGGTTTGCGCGGAGATGGTGAGGGTGCCCGCAAAATCGGCGTGTTCGAGGCTGTTGCCGTAAGTGATGGCAGGGGCGACGTAAACGGGGCAGCCGGCGGGCAGCTTGGGCAACGCGTTGGCGAGCCAGAGTTGTGCGAGCATGGCGTCGGTGCCGAGCGGCAGGTGGTGGCCGTGCTGCTCGATCGCCCCGGCGGGAATGATGACGAGCGCGTGGGATTTGTCGGGGATGGCGTCGAGGGCTTGGCGAGTGAACGCACCGAGGTAACGCGAGCGGTCCGCCGGCGAAGGAGTGGACGGGACGGGAGAGGCGGGGTTGGCGGCGGCGGGCGGTCGCGCCGGGCCGCGATGCGCGAGAATTTCCAGCAGGAGCGCGGCCAGCTTGTCGGTGGCGGCGGCGAGCAAGGCCCGGCCATCGAGCGTGGCGTCGAACTGCACGGGTTCGGGTTGTGCGTAGAAACCGGGGCGGAAATCGGTGTCCTTCACGTTGGCCGCGATGGTCTTCTCGTAGGGGCGGATGGCGAGAAGGCTGGCGGCGACGGCCTGAGGCTGGCGGCGTGTGGCGGCGGCGGGATGAAAATCGAGACCGATGCCGCCGGAATTGATTACGTAGGCGGAAAGTCCCTGCTTAACGCGGAGTTCCAACGCGGCGGTGGAAATCAACTCGGCGTTCCAAGGGCTGGTGTTGAAAAAAAGCAGCTTGGTGAAACCGGCGGATTTCACGCCGGCGGCGATTTCCCGAAGGCTGGCGAGGGCAGTGGCCGCATCCACGCCGAAGAACGTGTGGGCATAGGGAGCGGCGCCAAAACGAAGCGGGGGCAGCACGAGCACAGGGGTGCCCGGGCCTATAGATTCCACGGCGGCGCGCAGCGCGGAGGAGCCGGTGATTTCCTCAGCGTCCAGCGGCAAGCCCATGGCGTGATCGGCGAAGCCATGCACGGGAAGGACGACCACGGTGGCGTCCTTGTCGGTGCGGGCGGCCAGCTCGCTCCAAGCCTGATGCGCCCAAGCGGTGGAGGCGGCGGCGTTGGCGGGCCAGAATAGGGGCATGCGCGCACCTTAGGAGACGCGGGGCGGCGGGCGAGTGATTTTTTGAAAGCAAACGGGGCCCACAGGTTGCAATCCTGTCACGGTCGCGCTTCTTCGGGGCTGCGTGAACACCCCTCCGGTCATCCTTTGGTTTCGTCAGGACCTGCGTTTGCAGGACAACGCCGCGCTGCACGCCGCCCTCGCGCGCGGCGGTCCGGTGCTGCCCATCTATATCCACGACGAGGCGGGCGAGGGTGAGTGGCCGGCGGGCGGGGCGACGCGCTGGTGGCTGCATCATTCGCTGGCGGCACTCGACTCCTCGCTGCGCGAACGCGGCTCGCGGCTGCTGCTGGCGCGCGGCGACAGCGGGAAGATATTGACCGAGCTGGTCGCGGCGACCGGCGCGAAGGCGGTTTACTGGAACCGCCGCTACGAACCGGCGGTGATCGCGCGCGACAAGCTCATCAAGGCGTCGCTGGCGGCGGCCGGCGTGGAGGCGAAGAGTTTCAACAGCGCGCTGCTTTTCGAACCGCACACGATCGCGAACAAACAGGGCAACCCGTTCCAGGTGTTCACGCCTTACTGGCGGCATTGCCTCACGCAGGCCGTCGCGGAGCCGGTGGCGATCAAGGCGGCCGACTTTCCCGCGCCGTCGAAGTGGCCGGCGTTGCTCGCGTTGGACGAACTTGAGTTTTTGCCCACCATCAAATGGGACGCCGGTTTCTACGAGGCGTGGCAGCCAGGCGAAGAGGGTGCTAAGAAACAGTTGAAGGGCTTCGTGGCGCGGGCGATGGAAGCCTACGGTGACACGCGCAACCTGCCCGCCGCCGACGGAACCTCGCGGCTGTCGCCGCACCTGCACTTCGGCGAAATCGGCCCGCGCCAGATTTGGGCGGCGGTGAAAGCACTCTCGAAGGACAGCGGGGTTTTCCCGCCGAGCCGGGGAGCGCAGGTTTTCCTGAGCGAGGTGGGCTGGCGCGAGTTCGCGCATCACCTGCTGTTTCATTTTCCGCATACGCCAACGAAGCCGTTGCGAGAAGATTTCAACCGCTTCCCCTGGGCCGACGATCCGGACGGCGCGATGCTCCGCGCCTGGCAGCGCGGCAAGACCGGCTACCCGATCGTGGACGCCGGGATGCGCGAGCTGTGGCACACCGGCTGGATGCACAACCGCGTGCGCATGGTCGTGGCGTCGTTTCTCGTGAAACACCTGCGGCTGCCGTGGCAGCGCGGCGCGGAGTGGTTTTGGGACACGCTGGTGGACGCCGACCTCGCGCAAAACACGCTCGGCTGGCAGTGGAGCGCGGGTTGCGGGGCGGACGCGGCGCCGTATTTCCGCATCTTTGCGCCGGTGACGCAGGGCGAGCGTTTCGATTCGGCGGGCGACTACGTGCGCCGCTGGGTGCCGGAGATCGCCAAGCTCCCCGATAAGTTTCTCCACGCGCCGTGGACTGCGCCGGAAAACGTGCGCGCATACGCCGGCATCGACGGCAACTATCCCGACCCCATCGTGGATCACGCGAAGGCGCGCGAGGAGGCGCTGGCGGCGTTCAAGGCGCTGCGCGGTCACGTCGAGGAGCGCTGATTCCACCGGCCACCATGCGCAATCTCGTCCTAGTGCTCGGCGACCAATTGAACGCGGACGCCTCGGCGTTCGACGGATTCGACGCTAAAAAAGACGCGATTTGGATGGCTGAGGTGGCGCGTGAATCTGAGCACGTGCCGTCAACCAAGCCGCGCATCGCAATCTTTCTGGCGGCGATGCGACACTTCCGCGACGCGCTTAGCGCCCGAGGAATCACCGTTCACTACACTGCGCTTGATGACGTCGATAACAGCCAGACGCTTTCCGGCGAACTGGCGCGGGCGGTGAATAAATTCAAACCGGCGAAGTGCATCGTCACCGAGCCGGGTGAGTGGCGCGTGTGGCAAGAGATGGAGGCATCGGCGGAAAAAACTGGTGTGCCGTTGGAGATGCGCGTTGACCGGCATTTTCTCTGCACGATCGCCGATTTCCGTCAGCACGCGGTCGGGCGCAAGCAACTGCGGATGGAGTTTTTTTATCGCGAAGTCCGTCGCCGTTACCGCGTTTTGGTTGACGAGAAGGGCGAGCCGGAGGGCGGCCAATGGAATTTCGACCACGATAATCGCGGGAGTTTCCCGAAGGCCGGTCCGGGCAAACTGCGTGCGCCGGTGGTGTTCAAGCCGGATGTGGTAACGCGTGAAGTGTTGCGACTGGTGGAGGGACGTTTCGCCACACACTACGGGGAATTGGAGTCGTTCGACTGGCCGGTGACGCCTGAGCAAGCGCGGCGCGCCCTCGATGATTTTATCGAGCACCGGCTGGCCGACTTCGGGAAATATCAGGACGCGATGTGGACGAATGAGCCTTGGCTTTATCACTCGCGTTTGTCCGCAGCCATGAATCTCAAGCTGCTCGATCCGCGCGACGTCATCGCAGCGGCAGAAAACGCCTATCGCGCGGGCAAAGTGCCGCTGGCGGGTGCCGAGGGATTCATCCGCCAGATCCTCGGATGGCGCGAATACGTGCGCGGCATTTACTGGCTGAAAATGCCTTCGTATGCGGAGCTCAATGCGCTCAAGGCCGCCGAGCCGCTGCCGGAGTTTTACTGGACAGGGAAAACCGAGATGGCGTGTCTGCGTGATTCCATCGGGCAGACGCTGAGGCACGGTTACGCGCATCACATCCAGCGGTTGATGGTGACCGGGCTTTATTCGCTTCTGCTCGGGGTGCGTCCGGCAGAAATCTGCGGCTGGTATCTCGGCGTTTACGTGGACGCGGTGGAGTGGGTCGAGTTGCCCAACACGCTGGGTATGTCGCAATACGCCGATGGCGGCGTGATGGCGTCGAAGCCCTACGCGGCGACGGGCAAATACATCGACCGCATGAGCAACTATTGCGCGGGATGCCGGTTTGATCCCGCCAAATCGACGGGCGAAGACGCGTGCCCCTTCACGACGCTCTACTGGGATTTTCTGCTTCGTCATGAAAAGCTCCTCTCGGCCAACCAGCGCATGTCGCTTCAGGTTAAAAATATCGCCCGCCTGAAGCCGGACGACATCGCGGCGATCCGCAAGCGCGCGGACGAAATCCGTAGCCACGGCGGCGCACCAAAACCGTCCGCAAACCCAGGATTGTTTGTCACTTAATAAGTGACAAACGGTTTGCCTCCACCATGGCCAAAATGCGCAAGAAAACCGATCTGCCCAAGAAAGTGTGCGTGGTGTGCGGGCGTCCTTTTGTCTGGCGGAAGAAGTGGGAGAAGGTGTGGGCGGAAGTGAAGTATTGCTCAGACGGTTGCCGGATGAGAAAGGGTCGTGCTTCCCAATGAAGGCACTTTCGTTCTCCAGCCAGGTCGTGATCGAGCAATCCGCCGCCAAGGTGTTTGCGTGGCATGAGCGGCCGGGGGCGTTCGCCCGGCTGGCGCCGCCCTGGCAGAAGTTGGAACTGGTCGCGAGCAGCGGAGGGATCCGCGATGGTGCGACGGTGAGCCTGCGCACGAAAATCGGACCAGGGTGGGTGCGCTGGGACGTGGAGCACAAGGACTACGTCGAGGGCGCGCGCTTTCGCGACGTGCAGACGAGCGGGCCGTTTGCGCATTGGGAGCATGAGCATCGGTTCGAGGCGGTCGAAAATGACGACAGGGCGTGCCTGCTGACCGATGCGATCACCTATCGGCTTCCGTTCGGATGGCTCGGGCAGGTTTTCGGAGGCGGCTTCGCGCGGGCCGAGTTGAGGCGTTTGTTTGCCTACCGGCATGCGGTGACCAAGGCGGATATCGAAACG
>JANYJB010000016.1 GCA_025361935.1 Verrucomicrobiota bacterium | reverse complement strand
GCTTGAAATCGCCATCTCGAAAACCAAGGCTGCGCAGCAGCGGGCGGACGCCACGAGTTTTGCCTTGCACGAGAAACTCGCCGGACAAGAAGCGGAAATGCGGTTCCAAAAACTCATGCGCCGCTTTTCTTTGCCGAACGTTCCGGGTCAGACATGCGGGGCTAGTGCTCCCAAACAAAAGGACGGGGATTGAACCGCATTGTCTGTAGCCGCTGGTTGGGCTCTCCGTAAATTTAACGATGAAAACTGAAATAAAAACCTACGAAGAAAGAACAAACCAAGTGAGGCAGGACATCGCCGAGCTTGTTCGGGTGATATGCGAAGGTGAAGAGGCTGACCGATTCCTTTTCGAGCTCCTGATGAAACGGCACTACGATGGGCTAAACGGGCGCGAGTGGGACGCATCCGAACACCTGCGATATGAGCGTGAGGTGGCGCGACTGATCGCCTGCTACGACGAACGCGAATGACTCTGCCCAACAGTGTTATTCGCACAGACTGCGTTTTACGGGATAAAACGACAGAGTGCCATTGGATAATGACTTGCCTATTTCGAGGGGCGTTTTTTTGAACTTGGTCATGGCAAAAGCAAAAGTGCGGTTTCGGATTTCGATATGCGATAAAAAGACGGGGGAGACGTTGAAAGTCGAGTTGATTGACTCTCCCGGTTTGTGGCGGGAACGGCGGTATAAGATCCGCATGAACGGGAGGGCTGCGGCCAAGGTGCCCGAGGCAACCTTGAGCGTCGTTTGCAGTCGTCTGCGTCGCTGGCTCGTCACGCGGGCATAAAAAACGCCGGCCTTTTGGGAGGGCCGGCGTTGGAAAACGAGAGCGATTTTGGCGGGTCGGTGCGTTTCACCGGGACGATTCACCCTGCCTGACGGCGCCAATTGTGCGAGTGCTCGCACAATTGGACTGCGGTTTTTCTGTGGCGGCAGGGCTGCTTTAGCGGCCGGTGAGCACCACGGTGGCTTCCGTGAGGCCTTCCGACTTGGCGGTGACCGTGATTTTGCCCGGGCCAGTGGCGCGGATGATCGCCAGAGCAAGGCCATTATAGGCCTTCACTTTCGGCGACTGGAACGAGGCGTGGCTGGTGGCGTCGCCGTTGTCGGTGGCCACGAGTTCGCCGGGGCCGCTGACGGTGAACGTCACGAGGTTCTTGGAGCGCGGCACCATCGTCCCCGCCTGGTCGCGGATGGTGGCGGTGATGAAGGAAAGATCCTGGCGGTCGGCCGTGATGAGGGAACGGTCGGCGTTGAGGGTCAGGGCGGTCGCGGGGCCGGCGGTTTTGACCACGTCGGTGGCCCATTCTTTGCCGTTTTTATAGGCGACGGCTTTGATTTCGCCGGGGGCGTAGATGACGTCATCCCAGCGCAGGCGGTATTCGTATGGGCCCTTCTTTTTGCGTCCGAGCGACTGGCCGTTGAGGAAAAGCTCGGCCTCGTCGCCGGAGGTGTAGAGGAACACGGGCACGCCCTGGCCGACACGCTCGGGCCAGGTCCAGTGCGGGAGCAGGTGGGCCATGGGGAGGTCGGGGCGCCAGTGGGCTTGGTAGAGGTAGAAGCGGTCTTTCTTGAAACCGGCCAGATCGACGATGCCGAAATAGGAGCTGCGGGACGGCACGGCGACTTTGCCGAGTTCCTTCATTTCCTTTTCCATCTTTGCCTTGCTCGCGGCGTCGGTGAAGTTGAACAGGTTGGTGGTGTCTTTGTTGTAGGGCGTGGGTTCGCCGAGGTAGTCGAAACCGGTCCAGACGAACTCGCCGGCGACGTGCGGGTTCTTCTCCAGCGCGGAGAACTCCACATCCGGGGTCATGGCCCAGGAGGGAGCGTAGAGGTCGTAGGAGCTGATTTGGAAGTCGGATTTGCCGTCGGCCTTGTTGTTGCTGATGACCGTGAAGGGCTTGGTTTTCGCGCCTTGCTTGTCGGCGTCGGGGGCGGGCGGTGTCCGGAAGAAGTATTCGCCGCGGGAGCTGATGCAGGAGGAGGTTTCGCTGCCGATCACGGGGATGGTGGGGTTGTCGATGCGGAACTTGGGGTAGCCGCTGATTCCGTAGTTGATGCCCATGACGTCCACGGCTTTTTGCACGCCGTTGTTGTTGGCGGCGGGGCGGTTTGAGCCGAGGGTGGTGGGGCGGGTGGGGTCTTCCTCGTGGGCGATCGCGGTGAGGCTGGCCGCCAGGGCCGGGCCGGCCTGGGCGTCGTCGAGTTCGCGCAGTTCGTTGCCGATGCTCCACATGAAGACGGAGGGGTGGTTGCGGTCGCGGCGGTATTCGGCGCGGAGGTCTTGTTCATGCCAGTCGTCGAACAGGGTGCTGTAGTCGCTGCCGGTCTTGCCGAGCTTCCAGCAGTCGAAGGACTCGTCCATAACGAGGATGCCCATCTCGTCGCAGAGGTCGAGGAGCTCGGGGGCCGGCATGTTGTGGCTGGTGCGGAGGGCGTTGATGCCCATTTCGTGCATGATTTCGAGTTGGCGGCGGGCGGCGCGGGTGTTCCAGGCCGCACCGAGGGCGCCGAGGTCGTGGTGGTTGCACACGCCTTTTACCTTCAGCGGTTTTCCGTTGAGCAGAAAGCCGGTTTCGGGGGTGAAGGCGATGGAGCGGATGCCGAACGCGGTCTCGTAGCGGTCAACGACCTTGCCGCCGACTTCCACGGTGGTGACGGCGGTGTAGAGGTTGGGCGTGGTCGTGTCCCAGAGCTGGGGTTTGGCGATGGCGACGGTGGCGGCGGTGCCGGCCGAGGCGCCGGCGGGTAAATCGAGGGTTTGCGCGGGCAGCTTGGCCATCGGCTTGCCGGCGAACAGCAGCTGGGTTTTGACCTTGGCGGTGGCGGGTGAGGCGCCTTGGTTGGCGACAATCACTTTTACCGCAACGGTTGCCGTGTCGGCCGAAACTTGCGGGGTGGTGATGGTGGTGCCCCACTGGCCCACGTGGACGGCGTTGGTTTTCACGAGCCAGACGTTGCGGTAGATGCCGCCGCCGGGATACCAGCGGGAAAACTCGTCGGGGGTGTCCAGGCGGATCGCCAGCACGTTTTCAGCGCCCGGCTTGGCGTAGGGGGTGAGGTCGAGGCGGAACGACGTGTAGCCGTAGGGCCAGCCGCCGACAAACTGGCCGTTGCACCACACGGTGGCGTGGGACATGGCGCCATCAATATCCAGATAGATGCGCCGCCCGGAGTCGGAGGCGGGCAACGGGAGGTGCTTGCGATACCAGACGGGGCCCCAGTATTTGAGTTTGCCGGTGTTGCCGGAGTATTCCTGCTTGAAGGGACCTTCGATGGCCCAGTCGTGGGGGAGGTCGAGCTTGCGCCATGCGCCGTCATCGAAGGCGGGCTGGGTGTAGGGCACGTCGGTCGCGAGGTTGCCTGCGGGGCGGGCGGGCAGGGCCGCCGGATCTTTGACGAATGCGGCGCTGGAGGGGAGCACCCATGCGCGGATTTTGGGGTAGTCCAGAGAGTCCGCGACCTGCGCGGGGTCGTCTTTTTGGAAGCGCCAGTCGGCGTTGATGGAGATGCGTTCGCGGGCGGTTTCGGCGGCCGACGACAGGCTGGTTATTCCCGTGATCAGCAGGCTGAAGAGGAGAGGTGTGCAGGAGGGGTATTTCATAATGAGAAGGGGTATGCGCTGCGGGCATGCGGCTGAGTTTGGGGGCTATGCGCCGGCGGGGGCGGCGCCGGTGCTTTCGCGGGTGATAAGCTTGGTGGGGAGGAGAATCTGCGAGGGAGTGGGCGAGCGCTGGCCGACGATGCGCTGGAGGAGCAGGTTGGCCGTGTGGCGGGCCATGTCCTCGATGGGCTGGGCGATGGTGGTGAGCGCGACGGGCAGGTGCAGGCCGAGGGGAATGTTGTCCACGCCGAGCACGGAAAGATCGCGCGGGACGACGAGGCCCTCGTCGGCGGCGGCGCGGATGGCGCCAATGGCGGAGAGATCGTTGAGGGCGATGACGGCGGTCGGTCGCCGGTCGCCGGGGGTGGCGAGGAGGAAGCGACGGAAGGCGGTGCGGGCGCTGTCGAGGTCGTGCCCGCAATTGACGAAGGAAACCTGGTCGCCGGGGATGCCGTTGGCGCTCAGGAGCTGGCGGAAGAGGGCGGGCCGCTGGGCGTCCTCCTGGCCTTCGGCGAGCGCGCAGAGGAAAACGAAGCGGCGGTGGCCGTGGCCGATGAGGTGTGCGACGGCCTGTTGGAGGCCTTGCGAGAAATCCACCACGACGGAGTCCACGGGAAGCGGGTTATCGGTCTTTACGGCGAGGGCGACGACGGGTATTTTGCGCTTGGAGAGGTCGTCGAGAAAGGGGCGGTGAAACTCGACGTCGCTGATGAAGAGGGCGACGCCGTCCACCTGGCGGTCGAGGATGGCCTCGAAGCTGTGTTTCTCCTGCTCGAGGTTGGTGCGGCCGTGCTCGATGATGAGATCGTAGCGTTCGGGGCTGACGGCCTTGTCCAGCAGATCCGCGAAGGTCGTGTAAAACGGATTATGAATGTCGGGGATGACGAGGCCGAGGGTGAAGAAGCGGCCGAGGCGCAGGCCGACCGCGGCCTTGCTGGGCTTGTAGCCGAGGTCCGTGGCGGCCTTGAGCACGCGGTCGCGGGTCTCCTGGGACGCCCAAGAGTTGGGGCGGTTGTTGAGAATGGTGGACGCGGTGTTGGGAGCTACCCCGGCACGGGCGGCGACATCGACAAGGCGGGCGCGCATAGTATTCCGAACAAGTCGGAAGCGACGCGACTTAGCAAGTGGGAAGGCGGCGTGGCGCCGCTTGCATTCAGGAAGCGGCGGCGGGTTTGCGCGCGTTGAGTTCGGCGCGGATGGCGACCATGCGTTTGTGGGTGAGCGGGTATCCGGCGATGGCGATCGCGGCGCAGCCGAGGCAGGCGAGGGGGAAGGCGACGTAAACGAATTTCAGGCGCGCGAGCACCTCGGGGGACGGCGTCGTGTGGGCCACATAGCCGGAGCGCGTGAGCAAGTAGCCGCCGATGACGGCGGCGATGGCGAAGGCGATTTTTTGCTCCAGGGCGAACACCGCGCCGTAGAGGCCCTCGCGGCGCTGGCCGGTGCGGATCTCGTCTTCGTCGCAGACGTCGGCGTTCATGGTGGCGGTCATCAGCCACACGCCCTACAGGCCGAAGCCCAGCAGGAAGCTTGATGCGATCATCCCGTTCGGATGGGAGGGGTGCATGGTCCAGATCATGGAGGCAAAGGCGGCGGCGGCGGTGCCTAGGCAGACGAAGGCGGCGTGGCGCTTGCCGATGCGAGTGGATATCCAGGTGTTGATAGGCACGCCGATGAAGGCGCCGGCCATGAGCACCATGCCCGCCCAGCCGTTGAGCGTGGCGGCGGCGCCCTGGTCGCCATTGTAGAGATAATTGATCGTGAGGATGAGGCCGACCGCGCCCACGGCCAAGGTGGCGAGGATGGCGAAGAGATTCATCGCGAGCATGTGGAGGAACGGGCGGTTGCGGGCGGTTTCGCGGATGGCCCCGACGAGGGAGAGTTTTTGCGCGGGGGCGACGACGGCGTTTTCGCGGCAAAAGATCGCGGGAGCTATGCAGGAGAAGAGCACGAGCACGGCGGTGCCGAGGCCGACCCAGCGCACGCCGTCAAGGATGACGTCGGGGGAGATGTTGGTGTCGCCCGGGTGCGCGCCGCCGAAGACCAGCGTGAGCTTGTAGAGCCACGGGATGCCGAGGCCGCCGAGCAGGCCGACGATCATGCCCCAGGCCTGGACGCGGGTGCGGTCGTTGTAGTCGGTGGTGAGCTCGAGGCCGAGCGCGCGGTAGGGGACGATGAAGAACGAGTAGGCGCCGTAGAAGAGGAAGGTCGTGACGAGGAAATACCAGAACAGGCCGTCCACGCCGAGCGAGCGCGACGGCACCCAGATCAGGAAGCCGAGCAGGGCGAGCGGCACGGCGCTTAGAAAGATAAACGGACGCCGGCGGCCGTGGCGGCTCTTGGAGTTGTCGGACCAGTAGCCGACCATCGGATCAACGAAGGCGTCGATGAAGCGCGGGAAGAAGAGGGCCCAGCCGAGTTTTTCGGCGGATACGCCCAAGGCGACGGTATAGACCGCGTCCTTGAGCATATTGAGGGTGTTCATCGAGTAGTTGTCGCCGAGGGAGCCGAGCGCCCAGGCGAGCTTGGCGCGGAGCGGCAGACGGGATTCGGCGGGCGCTGTGGAAACGGGGGCTGGGGTGGACATAGGGTAAAATTACGAGGAGGGCGGAGTGCGTCGGATGCAAATCCGGCGAAAAGGGAGGCGTGGGTCAGGCCAGATGAAAGACCTCGCGGAGCGGGATAGCGAGAGGACTCGCGTCGGGGTTGGTCATCATCAGCGGTTGCATGGCGCGCCACCAGCGTTGGCAGATTTCCGTCGATGCGATCACATCCCAGCGTCCCTGATCTTCGATTTCCACGTAGGCGAACAATCTTCCCGACGCCTCGTCATGAAAGATCGAGTAGTTGCGGGCGCCGTGCGCGGTGAGCGTCGCGGAGAGTTCCGGCCAGATCGGGTTGTGGGCGCGTTCGTAGGCGGCGGCGCAACCGGATTTAAGCTGAAACTGGAACGCGCGTCGAAGCATGGGTCAGGCCGTGGTGTGAACGAACACCGGGGCGGCGAGCAATCCTGCCGGGAATAACTGGTAGGTGTCGGTCCACTCTTTGCCCTGGCTGCGAAAACTGTCGGGGCCGATGGCGGGCTGCTCTTTGGGCGTGAGATGGAACGGCCCGAAGAGATTGCGGCGGGTGAGAACGACTTCGCAGACCACGTGGTTCCCCGAGTAGGGCGCGAGATCGGCGGTGTGGGGCGGGAACGCGAGAATTTCCGAGTCCGCGCCCGACGCACCGCGCAGCACGACGACCGCGCCGCCGAATGCCGGGACTTCCACCTGCAAACCGCCGCCCGCCACGCGCGGCGGAAGCGGCAGGTGGTAACGGATGCGACCCGAATAAAACGGCAGGCCCTGCGCAACCACGTCGCCGACCGCGAGCGTAGCGGGCAGGGCGTCAAGCACGGGATGCGCGTTGTCAAAATACACGCCGAACGATCCGAGCAGGGTGGCGGCTTCCAGATCGACGCCTTCGTGAAACGCGGCGACGAGTTCGAGCACGTTGTCTCCGTTGTGGAGGGCGTCGGTTGGTAGCGGGATGCGGCGCAGGCAGGGATCGACGAACCAGCCGTGATCTTGCGTCAGATCGAGCGGGCGGCCGTTCAACGAGGCTTTCCAGATGTTGGTTTGCTCGAGGATAAGGACGGCGTCGGTCGGCGGCTGGCCGCGCACGTGGATGTGGTGGCGCAGGCTCAAGGGCGAAGTCGTGCCCTTCTCGCTACGGGGCGCGCGGGCCCACGGCTGCACCATCATGCCGGAGCGGCCCGGCAGGCCGAGCTTGGCGCGCACGGCCTCGTCGATGCGGAGGATTTCGGTGGCGGGCTGCCAGTCTTCCGAACCCAGCCGCCACTCGGGTTGGTCGAGCACGAGGGAGTTGGGCTCATCGAGCTCGAAGCGGAAAGGGCCGGGCGCCGGGGCGCGCGGCCCTTCGCGGTGCGAGGGCCGGACGGCGAGGGCCGGATCGGCCTGCGGCGTGACGACGTAGAGTTTTTCGCCGAGCGGTGGCAGCGCGACGGTCCAGCTCAGGTCTTCGGGGGTCGAGCGCACGGGTTGTTTGTAGCGCAGGCCGGTGCGTGCGTCCCATTCCTCCACGTGCATGCCGGGCAGGCTGACGCTGACGGTGAACGCATCGCGGGCGCGGGCGCGGGCGCTTGAGGGGTGGTTGAGCGCGATGATCCAGGCGTCGCCGTCGCGGCGGAAGCGGGTGATCAACGCGGGTTGCCCGGACGCGCCTGCAGTTTCCTCGATGTGCAGCAATCCCGGCACGAGGGAACTCACGGCCTGTTGAAAGGCCACCTGCTCAAAGGGAACCGAGCGTGAGCAGGCGAGCAGGGCGGCGGGCGCGGAGGAGGGCAGCGCGTCAACATACGACGGGGCCTCACCCGCAAACAGCACGGTGCCGCCGGCGTCGCGGAAGGCTTCGAGCAGCTTGAGCGTGGTGCCGCGCAGGGTGGCCGCGCCGCTGATCAGAACCGCGCGGTAGCGGGCGAGGCCGAGACGCAGGCGCGGGCCGTCGCCGTTGGCTGCGGATGTCTCGACGCCGCCGAAACGGGAGAGGTGATCCTCGTCTCCGTAGTCGAAATCCACGGTGGTGCCCGAGAGCCAGTGGCAGGTTTCGGCAAAGCGTTCTTCAAGCGGCAGGAGATCGGGGGCCTTGGTGGTCAGCCAGGTGGCCCAGCCCGCGTGGATCTGCGCCCAGAGGCTTTCGACGGGGTGGACGACCAGCAGGTCGCAGACGGCCTCGCCGCGCTGGAGCATGAGGTGGACGCGGGCGTAGTAATCCTCGACCGCCTTGTATTCGCGATACCACGACGACTGGAAGAAGATGCTCGCCGGGTAGTCGCGCTTGGCCTCGCCGGCCATAGTATACCACGAGAGGTGGTGGCAGCGGACGTTGACGCCGAGGAAGGCCTGCCAGTCGCCGATTTCCTTGTGGCCCGCGAAGTCAAGCTGCCAGCCGGTGCAGCCGTAAAGCTCGGAGAGCATCCACTTTTGGCCCTGCTGACGGGCGACGGAGGCGAGCTGCTTGACGATCCAGTGCCGGGTGTTGCCTAGGGCGAGCAGATCGACTCCGGGCACATCCATGTGCTCGTAGTAGCGCATGAGCGAGCCGCAGGGCACGGCCTGCGCGCCGAGAGTGTCTTCATGCAGGGCGTGGCCGGTGAGTTTCAGGCCGTGTTCGCGGCACCAGCCGTGAAGGGGCTTGGCCCAGTTGTCCAAAAAGAGCGTCTGGATGAGCTCCATGTAGCGCCATTTGACGGGCGAGACGGAGGAGCCGTCCTTGCGGAGAAACAGTTCGGGGAGGCGGGCGATCAGGTCCTCGCCGAAGCGTTTGGCGAAGGCGTCGGGCAGCTTGGGAGTCCAAGGGGTGACCCACGACGGGTCGTCGGGTCCCATCTGGCCGTGCGTGTCGCACATCACGAAGCCGCGGTGGGGTTCGTCGGTGAAGATGCCCTGGATACTGCGGCCCAGCCGGTCGCCGCAGGCGGTCTGGTAGCGATCGTGGGTGACCTCGATGAAGCGCTGCGTGGCGGCGGCGTTCATGGTATCGAGGTAGGCGGCGCCGTTGTAGAAACTGTGCGCGGGCATCACTTCGCTGGTGAAGACGAGGAAGCTCTCACCGTCCGCAAGCTTGGGGAGGCGATCGCCGTCGCGTTCGAGCCGCCGGATGACGCCTTCCTTAAACGCAACTGGCCGCATATCAAGCAGGCCGTCGAGTGGCTCGTCACGCAGGATGAGGATGGCGACGGCGTGATCACGCGCGCCCAAGCCAACACGCTTGATGCGGAGTGGTATGGGGCGATTTCCTGGATAAGCTCGCTCTACGTCGCCGCTCTAAAGGCCGGCGCGCAACTGGCACTGGAAATGGGCGATGCGGCGACGGCGGAAAAATGGACGGCCATCGCCGGGAAAGGTTCGGAAAAAATCGCGAATCAGCTTTTCCACAATAATCAATATTTCATCCAGCGTCCTGATCCCGATCACCTCGACAAGCTTGGCTCGGGCTATGGCTGCGAGATTGACCAAGTGTTCGGCCAAAGTTGGGCGTTTCAGGTTGGTTTGGATCGCGTTTTGCCGACCGACCAGAGCCGCAAGGCGCTGAATTCACTGTGGCGCTACAATTTTACGCCGGATGTGGGGCCTTTCCGCAGCGGCACGCAGAATCCTGGCGGACGCTGGTATGCCATGGCCGGGGAAGGCGGTATGGTCATGTGCACGTTCCCCGATCCGCAAAACCCGAAGCCGATCGGCTCCGGTCATTTCGCCGGGTATTTCAACGAGTGCATGTCGGGCTTTGAGCATCAAGTCGCCTCGCACATGGTTTGGGAGGGCGGCGATCTGGTCGAAAAGGGCCTGGCTGTCGCGCGCATGATCCACGACCGCTACCACGCGGCGCGGCGTAATCCGTGGAACGAAGTCGAGGCCGGCGACCACTACGGGCGCGCGCTGGCGAGCTACGGGGTCTTCACCGCTGCGTGCGGTTTTGAATGTCACGGGCCCAAGCAGCACATCGGGTTTGCGCCGCGTTTGACGCCGGAGAATTTCAAGGCCCCTTTCACGTCCGCCGAAGGCTGGGGCGGCTTCAGCCAGAAACTTGAGGGTTCAAAATTCACTGCGGAGTTGGAGGTCAAGTGGGGTAGGCTTGCGCTCAAGACCCTCGGGCTGACGCCGCCGACGAGAATAAAACCTCAGGCCGTTTCCGCCATGCTCGCGGGCAAGGCGGTGCCAGCCACACTGGCCATGTCGGCCGGGCGACTGGAAATCACGTTTGCTCTCGGCGTCTCGATCTCCGAGAGACAGATCCTGCAAGTCATGCTGACCTGACCATCAAACCTTGGCGGTTAATGTGCCGCGCCGGAGGCGGCCATGTAATTGCCGTAGCCGACGATCACGGTGGAGGCGACGAGCACGAACAATCCGATGCCGATGAGCACGTGAGTGCGCTTACTGGTGCCCTTCCACTCATGGAGCACAATGCCCCAGAGCGTGCTGAAGATGATGATGCTGGCCATGTGGAGCGTCCAACTGGAGAAGTCGTAATGGCCCATCTTCGTTTGTCCCATGCTGTAGAAGAAAAATTGCAGATACCATGTGATGCCGGCGGCGGCGGCGAAGAGGTAGTTGGGCAGAAGCGGCGCGGCGGAAGGAGCCGTGTTCGCGGCGGCCTTGGGCGCGAGGTTGAGGTATTCGTAGCCGGAGCGATTCTTGAGATTGAGGATGACGCACCAGATGAAGTTGGTGGTGAAACCTCCGAGGAGAACGACGACCAGGACGGGCAGGTTTTGCCAGAGATCGGAGCGGCCCCCGGCCAGAAGGTGATCCTTGGTGACGGCGGCGATGGGCTTGCCGGCGGCGAGTCCGTAAGCGAAGCAGGAACTCATGATGCCGGAGAACGTGGCGGTGAGCATGCCTTTGCCGAAGCTGAATTCTTTGACCGTGGCGGTTTTTTCCTCGGCGGAGAGTTCCTTTTCCTTGGACATGCCGGCGAATCCGCTGATGACAATGCCGCCAAGGCAGGCGCCGACGCCGAGGAGAATCACTCGGCCGGAATCGCTGCCGAGGATTTTGTCGAACTCACCGTTGAAGAGCGGCGGCATGAGCGTGCCGAAGGCGGCGCAAAAGCCGAGCGCGACGGCCATGCCGAGGGCGATGCCGAGGTAGCGCATGGTGAGGCCGAAGGTGAGGCCGCCGACACCCCACATGGCGCCGAAAAAGTAGGCCCAGAACAGAACCTTGCCGGAAGTCGCCTGAAGGATGGCGAACACGTCTGGCACCAGAATCAGGGCCAGCGCCCAAGGGGCGATGATCCAGCTGAAGAAACCGCCGACGAGCCAGTAGGTTTCCCACGACCATTTTTTGACGCCGCGGTAGGGGATGTAGAAACTGGCCGAGGCGAGACCGCCGAGCCAGTGGTAAACGAGGCCAAGTAGGGGATTCATGGATTGAAAAATCGGTGGGGTGTCTGGGGGGATGACCGGCTATGAGCAGATACAGACTTCAAGCAAACCGACCACGGGCAAGCCTTGGGTGGCGGGGATTTCGATTTTCACGCGCCGATGTCTAATAGTCCCAAGCCGGGGCTGCGGCTAAAAGCACGGACTTGAGCAGGCCAGGGGGGGGGGGCGAGCGGGTTTATCTGCGGGAGAGCACGGTGCGCTCGTGGGTCTTGATCTCGTCCATGAAGGCAAGACCGGCGGGGACGTCGTGGCGGCGGCAGAATTCGTCCCAGACGAGGCCAAGCGGTAGCGCACGGGACTCCTCGAAGAGCGCCAGTCGGAGGGCGTTGTCGCCCGACTGCTCGGCGGCGCGGAGGCGGGCGGCGGGTTCGAGCAAGGCAGTGAGCAGCGCCTTTTGTGCGGCGCGCGTGCCGATGACCCAGGCGGCGATGCGGTTGATCGAGGCGTCGAAATAATCGAGGCCGATGGCGGTGCGACCCAGAAAACCGCCGCGCACGAGTTCCTCAAAAATAGCGCGGGTGGGATCGTCGCAGGTCACGACGTGGTCGCTGTCCCAGCGCACGCCGCGGCTTACGTGCAAGAGCAGGGCAGGGGTGAACTGGAGGACGGAGGAGATCTTGTCGGCGAGCGACTCCGTGGGGTGGAAGTGACCGGCGTCCAGGCAATAGGCGACGTCGCCGCGCTTGAGTGCGTAGCCGAGATAAAACTCGTGCGAACCTGCGGTGTAGGATTCCGCGCCGATACCGAAGAGCTTGGACTCGACCGCGTCGAGGTGGTGCTTCGGGTTGAGCTTGGCGGCGAACACGCGGTCGAGTGAGGAGGCGAGGCGGGCGCGCGGCGCGGCGCGGTCGAAGGGGGTATCCTTGGAGCCGTCGGGGATCCAGACATTGGTCACCGTGCGGGTGCCGAAGGCCTTGCCGAAGGAGGCACCGATGCGGCGGGCGGCGGCGCAGTGGGCGATCCAGAAGTCGCGGACGGCGGCGTCCGGGTGCGAGAGCGTGCCGTCGGCGGCGAGCGGGTGAGAAAAGCAGGACGGGTTGAAGTCGAGACCGTGGAGACCACGGGATTTGGCCCAATCCACCCACGAAGCGAAATGCTTCGGCTCGATGGCATCGCGGTCCACGAGTTTGCCGGCGAAGTCGCCGTAGATGGCGTGGAGGTTGAGGCGGTGGCGGCCGGGTAGGAGCTTGAAAACGAGTTCGAGATCGGCGCGGAGTTGGTCGAGCGTGCGAGCCTTGCCGGGGTAGTTGCCGGTGGTCTGGATGCCGCCGCCGGAGAGCGTGGCGTCGGGTTTCTCAAAACCGCCGACATCGTCGCCCTGCCAGCAATGGAGTGAAATGGGCGTGGTCGCGAGCGTGGCGAGGGCCGCCTCGACGTCCACGCCGAGGGCGGCGTAAGCGGCGCGGGCGGCGCCAAAGGCGGCGGTGGAAGACGAGGAGGCGGATTTGCGGATTTTGGCCATAACGGTAAGAGGGGTTCCGTTTACCTTAGCCGAAAGCATGTCCGAAAAGAATGTGGCCATTGTTCATAAACATACAGAATTTGAGCCATGAAAAAATCTCCCGGGGATTTTGCCCATTACCTGTCTGTTACCAATGATGCCGAGCTATGGGGCGTGGGGGTGAGGGCCGGTGGACGTATCACAAATGAGCCCGGTGCGATTTACCCACCGGCGGGCCATCCGGCTGACCATGCTTTCGACTGGGAGCATGGTCGCGTGCTCGGGGCGTGGCAGGTGGTGTGGATTGAAGGAGGTGTGGGCGAGTTTGCGGCGAGGCGGGGTCGCGAGGTCGAACGCGTGGAGGCGGGCGACGTGATTTTCATCACTCCCGGGCGGTGGCATCGTTATCGCCCGGCGGCACGCACCGGCTGGAGCGAGCACTGGATAGAGCTGGAGGGGCCGGTGCCCGGACGACTGACCGAGGCTGGGTTGCTGCCCGCAAACTGCGGGGTGTTGCGCGGACTCGATGCGGAGACGCTCAGGGTGAGCATCGGCGGCCTTCATGCGGGCATCGATACGAGAGGCGAAGATGGCGGAGCGGCAACCGCCGCCGCAGGGCTGCGTCTGCTTGCATTACTGGCGGGTGGCAACCGTCGCCGCGATCGCGAGGACGCGCCTCTGGTGCGGGCGGTGCGACGGGCGGAGCGTTTGCTCGACGAACGTCCGCGGGCGACGGTGAGCATGCCCGCGCTGGCCCGGGAGCTGGGTGTGGGTTACGCGGGCTTTCGGCGTGAGTTCAAGCGCCGCACCGGTCTGGCCCCCGGCCAATACCTGACGCGCCTCCGTCTTGAACGTGCGCAACGCCTGCTCGGGGCCACGCCGGCCACCTTGGAATTGGTGTCGGAGGCGGTGGGCTTCAGTTCGGCGTTTCACTTGTCGGCGGCTTTCAAAGCGCGTTTTGGAGTAGCCCCGAAAGTATGGCGCAAGGGGAGAAGCGCGGACTAGGGATCCACAAGGGTTGTGATGCCCAGAATGCTATGAATAATCCTCGGGATTGTTCCAGTTGACGAGTGTCGCCTGTTCGTCGGGGGAGAGTTCAAGCCGCGTGATGAGGGAAAATTTTTCGCCCGTCGTCACGAGGGCTTGCAGCGAATAGTTGCCAGCCGCCAAGGCCTTTTCCGCTTCGGGCAGCAGGGCGCGGGGATAAAGGGCGGCCAGCGGTTCGAAACCGTGCGGGCTGTGTGGGACGACTCCCGTGCGCCCGCCGCCGAGGGTGAGCAGGCGATTGAGAAAGGCGCGGTCGAGGCGGGGTAAATCGACCGCGATCACGAGAATCCACGGATTGCGTGCGGCTGAAAGCACGGTGGCTAGGCCCGCGAGGGGGCCGGCGTCTTTTGCGGAGTCGTGAACGACGCGCGCGTGGGGTATGCCGTAGTCGATATCCGGTAGGCCTGAGATGATGAGTTCCGAGCACCCGGCGGCGCGCAGAAGGGCGGTTTGACGGACGATCAACGGTTGGCCGTCGACGGGGAGAAACGCCTTGTCGCGTCCCATGCGCGAGGAGCGTCCGCCTGCGAGGATCGCGCCGCTGAATGCGAAGTCAGGATTCACGGGTGGAGCGTGTTGACCCCAACACGCTGGCCGGGAGGGACGCCCGGCAACGCGTTGGGGTCAACGCGTTCCACCTTGGATGCGAGGCGCAGACGTCCGTCGGTGAGAATCTTGGCGCGAAGCCCGCCGCGGCCTTTGAGCGTGAGCTCGGTGCCGGGGGCGAAGGCCTGATCCATCCAATGGCAGGGCGAACATTCGGCGGTGCCGAAGAACGAGACTCCTTGGACGGAGAATTCACGGCCGATGAGCGTGTTGAGATCAATCCCGCGCGTGATGACGTTGCGGCGAAAGACGGACGGCTCCCGGTCCCATGTGTCAAAACGGACGCACAGTTCGTCGTAAATCTCGCCGGCGAAAAAGGTGATCTGGCCTTTGTAGTCGGGTTTAAAATCGAAAAAACGGTCGCCACGGATGCCGTGGCCGGCGACGCATTCGATTTCGGGCACGGCGATAACGGGATGTTCTCCGGCGGGCATGCCGTGGTGACCGAAGTAATTATGGCCGGGCGAGAGGTAGAGGTGCTCGATCTGCATCGCGGTCAGGCCCCGTTGAGATGTTTCAGGCACTCGCGTATGGCGGGAAGCAAGGGAGGGAGGCATTCGCCGATGGCGCGCGGATTGCCGGGCAGATTGATGATGAGCGTGCGGCCGCGCGTGCCGCCGGTGGCGCGAGAGAGGATAGCGGTGGGCACCTTGGCGAAACTGACGGCGCGCATGGCTTCGCCGAAGCCGGGGAGTTCGCGTTCGAGAATCTCGCGGGTGGCTTCGGGGGTGACATCGCGCGGGGCGGGGCCGGTGCCGCCGGTGGTGACGATGAGATCGCAGCGGTCGGTGTCGCAGAGTGTGCGGAGCGTTTCGGCGATGATGGCATGGTCGTCGGGAATCAGCCGCGAGACAAAGGTGGGCGCGGGATCGAAGGCGGCGGAGAGGATGCGTTCGATCTCGGGGCCGCTGAGATCGGGGTAAACACCGGCGGAAGCGCGGTCGCTGAGGGTGACGCGGGCGATCTTCATTTTTTCTCCTTCAGGGACACGCGGACTTCGCCGATGACCATGGCTTTGTCGACGGCCTTCATCATGTCGTAAAGGGTGAGGGCGGCGACGGAGACGGCGGTGAGGGCTTCCATTTCGACGCCGGTTTTGCCGGTGAGGCGGGCTTCGGCGGTGATGAGGATACGGTCGCGCCTGATGATAAAATCGACGGAGATTTTTTCCAGCGCGAGAGGATGGCAGAGGGGAATGAGTTCGGAGGTGCGCTTGGCCGCCATGATGCCGGCGACGCGTGCGCAGGCGAGAACGTCGCCTTTGGGAAGGACTTGTTTTTTGAGGAGGCGGATCGTGGCGGGCGCGCAACGCAGTTCTCCGGTGGCGATGGCGCGCCGGAGTTGCGGTGGCTTGGCCCCAACATCAACCATCGCGGCGGCACCGGCGTCATCGAGGTGGGAGAATTTTTTCATGAGCACTTGCATGGCAGAACCTCGACTTCGGCGCCAGCTTGGGCGGTGGCTGGGACGCGTAGCAGGCCGGTGGTTTCGCCGAGCACGGTGAGATCGGAGGAGTCTCGCCAAGGGAGCGGGAGCACGCGGCGGGTGGCGCCCTCGTCGGCCCAGACGCAAGGCCACCAGGTTTCGCGTTCGTCGGGCCGTAGTTTGCTGTCAGGGGCGAGCTTCGCGTGAACGAGGGCGACGGGTTCGGCGCCGGCGAGGCGGGCGAGGATGCGTTTTACGAAGAGGTGAAAACACACGAAGTGGGAGAGCGGGTTGCCAGGCAGTCCGAAGGCGATGCAGCCTTCGCGGGAGGCGGCGATAAACGGTTTGCCGGGGCGGCTGGCGACCTTGTCGCAGTGAATTGTGAAGCCTTGGGCGGCGAGCAACGCGGCGGTATGGTCGTGATCGCCGACACTGGCTCCGCCGCTGATGAGAAGAATGTCGGGAGAGGCGGCGAGGGCACCGGCGAAGGCCTCGGCGGTGGAAGTGCGGGAGTCGCCGACGCGTTGTTGCCAGATGAGGTCGGCGTTAGAATCGCGGAGAAGGGCGGCGACGAGCGTGGAGTTGGAGTCGCGAATCTGGCCTTGGGCGGGAAGCGTTTGTGGAGAGACCAATTCGCCGCCGGTGACGAGATGGGCGACACGGGCGCGGCGGGTGACGAGCGGGTGGGTCGCGCCGATGGAGGCGAGAAGCGCGAGGGTGCCGGCGTTGAGTAGTTTTCCAGAGGAGAGGAGGATGTCACCTGCGCGAGCTTGGGATGCGCGGCGGCGGATGTGGCGCGTGGTGGGCGGTTGTAGAAGCTGGAGCTGGTGGGAGGAGGCGAGTGCGGTATCCTCCTGCATGATGAGCGCGGTGTTGGAAGCTGGGAGCGCGCTGCCGGTGAGAATGCGCAAGGCAGTGCCAAGCGCGGGAGAAGCGGCGGGTGCGGGTGAGCCGGGGGTGATGGTGCCGACGAGCGTGACGAGACCGGCGGGTTGGTCGGTGTGGACGAGGTAGCCGTCGATGGCCGAGCGGTCGAAAGGCGGTTGATCCTCGGGTGCAAAAATAGTTTCGCGGAGGATGCACCCGTCGGCAAGAGGGAGCGGCACGCGTTCGCAAGGGAGCGGACTGGCGAGCGAGTCCAGGAGCGTCCAGAGTTCGGCGACGGTGATCATGCGGGCAACGTGTCGATTTTCCAGATGGGGACGTCTTGTTTGAGGCGATCCATGAACGCGGCGAGAAGGGCGAAGGCGGGGGCGCGGTGTTTGGCGTGGACGGCGACGTGGATGGCGGCTTCGCCGACGTGGATGATTCCGGTGCGGTGTTGGACGCGGACGGAATGACAGGGATGGGCGGCGGCGAGTTCGGTGAGGAGACGGCGCATCACGGTTTCGGCCATCGGCTGATAGGCTTCGTAAACGAGGGCGGAGATGGGGCGGTCGTTTTCCTCGCCGCGCACGAGGCCGGTGAACTCGGCGAGGGCGCCGATGCCGGAATCAATCGTGTCGGTGGGCGGGATGATGACGGCGTCGTTGATGATAATCTCGATCTGCATCGTTAACCTCCGGAGACAGGGGGGATGATGACGATCTCGTCGGATGGAGCGATGACGGCGTCGGCCGGAAGAAATTCATTTCCACGGGCGAGACGGGAACTGGTTCGCAGGGCGGCCATGCCCGCGTGGCGGCGGATGATGAGATCCCAGAATTCGGCTGAGCTCAGCGGGGCGGTGACGGTGATTTCTTCTTGGGCGACCGTGGAAATGCGCCGGGCGTGGGCAAAATAAAGGACGGTCATGGTAAAAAAGGTCGGAGTGTAAAGTAACCCAATAGGTTACTTTGTGGTTGGGCATCAGCCGCCAATGGCGGTCATGGGGCGGTCGGGGACGTAGTCGTTTTGGAAGGTGTGATCCTCGGGTTTGTTGGCGATCGCGTCGGTGAGGAGCGCGTCGAGGTCGGCGTGGCCGGTGCGGAGCGGGGCGAGGAGGTCGATCTCGCCGTGGCGGCCGAGGCAGGGGCGCAATTTGCCGTCGGCGGTGAGACGGAGCTTGTTGCAGGAGCCGCAGAAATCCGGA
>JANYJB010000007.1 GCA_025361935.1 Verrucomicrobiota bacterium | reverse complement strand
CAGGCCGAAGGCGAGGACGCAGGCGGAGGCGAGGAGCGCGAAGGCGAGGCCGAGGACGCTTTTGCGGTGGGTGAGCGCCCAGTCGAGGGCGGGGTCGTAGAGCTTGAGCAGGCCGCGCATGAGCCAGTTTTTGCTCTCGGGCTTGAACGGGCCGCGCACGAGCCACGTGCAGAAAACGGGGACGGCGGTGATGGCGAGGACGACCGCGCCGAGGAGGGCGAAGGACTTCGTGTAGGCGAGCGGATGGAAGAGTTTCCCCTCCTGGCCCGAGAGCATGAAGACCGGCACGAAGGCGAGGATGATGATCATCATCGAGAAGAACATCGGGCGGCCTACCTGCGTGGCGGCTTCGAGCGTGTGTTGAAACACCTCCGGCGGTGTGAGGCGGCGGTTCAATTCCTCCTCGGCGCGCTCGCAGTGGCGGATGACGTGTCATGACAATTCCGGCGTCCACGAGCACGCCGATCGAGATGGCGATGCCGGTGAGCGACATGATGTTCGACGGGATCCCGAACTCCTGCATCAGGACGAACGCGATGAGGATCGAGGCGGGCAGCGGCAGCGTGACGATGAGGATGCTGCGGAAGTGGAAGAGGAACAGAATGTGCGCGAGCGTCACCAGGATGATCTCCTCGGTGAGCGCGTGCCTGAGGGTATCAATGGCGCGGGAGATGAGGTCGCTGCGGTCGTAGAACGACTCGACGGTCACGCCTTTCGGCAGGCCGGGGGCGAGGGCGGCGATGCGGGCCTTCACGTCTTGGATGACCTTGTAGGCGTTCTCACCGTAGCGCATCACGATGATGCCGCCGACGACTTCGCGTCCGTCCACGTCGAGCGCGCCGCGGCGGAAATCGCCGCCGATCTGCACGGTGGCAAGGTCGCGCAGGTAGAGGGGCGTGCCGTTGCGGGCCTTGACGGGAATCGCTTCGAGATCGGCGGGCGAGGTGACGAGGCCGACGCCGCGCACGACGAACTCGGCGCCGTTTTCCTCGAGGGTTTTGCCGCCGACGTTGGCGTTGCTCGCGCCGACGGCGTCCATGACGTCGCCGAGGGTGACGTTGAACTGCTTCAGTTTCAGCGAGGAGACCTCGATCTGATACTGGCGGACGAAGCCGCCGATGCTGGCGACCTCGGCGACGCCGGAGACGGCGGCGAGTTGGTAGCGCACGTAGGTGTCCTGGAGCGTGCGGAGCGAGCCGAGGTCGTGCGTTCCAGAGGTGTCCTTGAGGTAGTATTGGTAAACCCAGCCGAGGCCGGTGGCGTCGGGGCCGAGACGGGCGGTGACGCCGGCGGGGAGGAGTTCGCCGAGGGAATTGAGGCGTTCAAGGACGCGGGTGCGGGCGAAGTAGTTGTCGATCTCGTCGCGGAAGATGACGGTGATGAACGAGAATCCGAACATCGATGAGGCGCGCACGGTTTTGACGCCGGCGAGGCCTTGGAGCGAAACGGAGAGCGGGTAGGTGACCTGGTCCTCGACTTCTTGAGGCGAGCGGCCGGGCCAGTCGGTGTAAACGATGACCTGGTTTTCCGAGAGGTCGGGGATGGCGTCAACCGGGGTGGTGCGGAGCGCGATCACGCCCCACGCGCAGAGCGCGATGAGGGCGGCGACGACGAGGAAACGGTTGTGGAGGGACCACTTGATGATGCGGGCGATCATGGGTGGTCGGGATCAGGGATTGGCCACGGTGGCGGGATTGATCTGCGCCTGGCCGTCGATGAGCAACGCGCCTTGAGTGACGACCTTGTCGCCGGTTTCGAGACCGGAAAGGACTTCGTAGGCGTCGTCGCCGGCGCGGCCGAGTTTCACGTGGCGCGGTTCGTAGGCGTGACCTCCGACGTCGAGGTAAACCACGGGTTCACGTTGGGTGAACAGCACGGCGGCGCGAGGAACGAGCAGCACTTCGGGCGATTGGCTGACGATGCGGCCATAGGCGGTCTGGCGGTGGAGGAGGTGGCGGTCGGCGTTGTCGAGGATGACGCGGACTTTCGCGGTGCGGGTGGCGGGATCGAGGTTGGGATCAATAAAGGCGACGGGCGCGGTGAAGACCTCGCCGGGGAGCGAGGGCACGGTGACATCGACGCGGGTAGCGGACTTCAGCGCGGGGAAATCGGATTCGTAGATGTCGGCCATGAACCACATTTTGGTGAAGTCACCGATGGCGAAGAGCATTTCGCCGGCCTTCACGTAGCCGCCTTCGTAGGCGGTCTGGCTGCGCTCGACGACGGTGCCGGTGAGGGGCGCGAGGATTTCGGTGTCGCGGGAAACTTCTTTGGCGGTGGCGAGGGCGTCGATCTGCGCGTCGAGCAGACCGAGGCGGCGGAGTTTTTCGCGCGCGGCGACGACGAGAGGGGAGTTGGGCGTGGTGGTGGCAAGGGCGTTGAATTCTTGGCGAGCGGTGAGCAGGTCGGGGCTGTAAAGCACGGCGAGCGGCTGGCCGGCGGTGACCTCGACGCCGGTGGTGTGGACGAAGAGTTTTGTGATGCGGGCGTCGGTGTAGCTGGCGAGGTAGCGGTGGCGCGTTTCCTCGTCGTCGATGACGCCGGTGACGCGGAGGGTGCGGACGAGAGGGCCGCTGACGATTTTGGCGGTCTGCACGCCGACGGCGGTTGCGGAACTGGCGGACAGCGTGATCAGGTCGGAGTTGGTTGCGACGTCGGCTTCACCTTCGTAAACGGGAACGAGCGTCATGCCGCAGATGGTGCATTTGCCGGGTTTGTCGGACTTGATCCACGGGTGCATCGGCGACTGGTAGAATTTGATTTTGCGCGCGGTGTCCGCGGTGGCGGGGACGACGGGCGCGGGCGACGGATGCTTGGCGGCAAACCAGCCGCCGGCCCCGGCGAGGGCGGCGACGAGGACGAGAAAGGGAATGTGTTTTGCGTTCATGGCGTGACGTCCTGACTGGTGAGGAAACAAAGCTCGGCGGAGGCGAGGGCTTGCTCGGCGCGGGTGTCGGTGAGCTTGAGTTCGGTTTCGAGAAGCGTCTTTTCGGCGGCGAGCACGGCGGGGAGTTGGGCGCGGCCGGTTTCGTAGTCGCGTTGCGCGGCGGCGGACGAGGCGCGGGCGAGCGGGATGAGTTCGGTTTCGTAGCGTTTCACCTGAGCGAAGCCGGAGGTGGCGCGAGTGTGGGCGGCGGCGACCATGTTGGTGATTTCGGCTTCGCCCGTCTCGACGTCGGCGCGGGCGGCGGTGAGGCGGCTCAGGGCCTCGCGGCGTTCGCCGTCGGAGCGGCCGGAGTGAAACCACGGGAGGGAAAACGAGATGCCGGTGTCGTAGCTGCTGATGCCGTCGCCGGAGCCTTTCATCTGGCGGGCGGTGATGGAGACCTCGGGGTCGATGGCGCGGTTTTTGCGGGCGACGGCGAGGCGGGCTTGGGCGGCGTCGGCTTGTTTGAGGGCGACAGCGATGTCGGGGCTCATCGCGCGGGCGCGGGCGACGGCGTCGGGCAGGCTGAGCAGGGGCGCGGCGGACGCGGGCAACGTGAGCGAGGCGACGGGAGTCTCGGCGGGACGGAGCATGAGAGCGTTGAGCGCGGAGGATTCCTGGGCGCGGACGGATTCCAGATCGGTGCGGTTGGCGTTGGTGCGGGTGAGTTCGGTTTCGAGCGCGAGCAACTCGGACTGCGGACGGAGGTCGGTTTCGTAGGAGCGGCGGGCGAGGGCGAGCGTCTGGGCGAGATTGTCGTGGAGGCGGCGGTTGACCGCGAGGCGTTCATCGGCGGCGGCAAGTTTGGTGAACGCCGTGCGCGCCTGGTTGAGGAGTATCCATTCGCGTTTGCGGGTTTCGGCGGAGGCTACGCCGGCCTCGGCGGAGGCGACCTTCGCGCGTAGCTGGTTGCGTCTGCTGAGAGGGAGTTCTTGGGAAACGGAGACTTCGAGCTCGTTGTAGGTATTGAGCTTGTTGGTGGAGGCGTTGCTTCCGCTGTCGCCACGCTTGAGATCGATGCCGACACGAGGGTCGGCCCAGGCGCTTTCTTGGGAGACGCGGGCTTGGGCGGCGTCGGTGTTGGCGCGGGCGGCGGCGAGGGCAGGGTGCTTCGCGCGGATTTCTGCAAATACATCCGACAAGGTGAGTGGTGCAGAAGCGGCAGTGTCGGCACGGGTCCATGTCGATCCGATGACCATGAAAAGAATAAAGATCGGCAGACGCATGTTGCCAGTGATACGCCCCATGCTCGCGAATCCCTTGATAAACCACCGAGGAATTTTTTCCATGCTTGGTGATTGTCGGAGTGCGGCGGAGGGTTCTGTTTTATCGTATGATCTACCCCGAATCGGATTTCCGGCGCAGTGTCGCGGCGGTAGTGACGCGGTTTCTCGCGCAAAATGGATTGGCGTCGGCGGGCGACGATGAGTTGCGCGCATTGGCGGATGCGCTCCGGGGGCCCGTGGCCGCTGGTTGCCTTGAAAAAGGCGAACTGCCGGAGGCGGCGGTGAAGGCTGGCGTGGCGCGTCTGCTTGCGGTGTTTTCGCCGCCGAGGCCGGAGTTGGCTAATCTCGCGAAACAGCTTCTGAAGGCGTGTCATCAGGCTGCGCCGGCGCGCTGCCGTGAATCGTATCACGAGAAGGATGCGGCGGGGCGATGTCGTCGGCAGGAGCTGGCCTACGATCTCGCGAGGGTGAGCGGGGCGCATTGCGTGGATTGCCCGCACTGGCTCGGCTGGTCGCCAGAGAAGCATGCGGAGAAACTGGCGGCCTCGTGGAAGGATGGCGCGGCGGCGTTTGCCGGGAATCGCGCGGTGTTTTTGCCGGAAGATTTCCGGGTGCTACGGCGGCTGGCGCAGGCGGGGAATTAGCCGAAGGGATGGGGATAGGCTTTGCTCCTCGACAAGGCTCTTTTAGAAGGATTGGTTGAGCGAACTTTGTTGGAAAGTCGCATGAAAGGATTCCTACCCCTCATACGCATCGGTTTCGGCGCGATGTTGATAACCCTCTCAACGGTTACGGTTGCGGCTGCGCAGCTGTCGCCCATGGGGGTCATTGGTGGCGACGCGGACTGGCTGCGCTGGATGGGGGGCGTTTTTGTGGTGATCGCGGCGGGAGGCCTGCTGGTTTTCTGGATCAACTTGAGGCTGCAGTTCCAGGTGGGCGCCCAGACCAAGGCGCTGCGCATATCGGAAGCCCGTATGCGCAATCTTTTCGAGAACACGCCGGTGGCGATCGTGGAGGAGGATTTTTCCGCCGTCATGCGATGGCTCGAGGAACTGCGCCGTCAGGGCGTGACCGATCTGCGGGCCCATCTGGCAAACCATCCGGTTTTGGCTTCGGAGAAATACCTGCTGGTGCGCGTGGTCGCGGCCAACCGCACCGTGCTTAAACTGAGCGGAACCCAGAATGTCGCGGATTACTCCCGGTTGATGGTGGATATGCGGACGCCCGCAGTGCTGGATGCATTCGAGGCGCAGTTGCTGGCGCTGTGGGGAGGATCCACGGAGATGACCCGCGAGCTGCGTTATCGTGGTGTGGACGGCCGCCCCGGCCACAGCCTGATGCATTGGAGCGTGCCGAATGAAGGAGGCCGCCCCGACTACACTCGCGTGCAGGTGGCCTTCACGGATCTGGGGGTGTTGCGCGCCACCGAGGAAAAGCTCCGCGACATCGAGGATCGGTGGCGGCTGGCGGTCATCAGCATCAATGCGGGCATATGGGAGTATAATTTTGTGACGGGGGAGACCTTCCTTTCCGACCGCTGGAAGGAGATCATCGGCTATTCCGCCACCGATCTGCCCAGCGTGCGGGGTGAGTTTTGGAGCAGAGTCCACCCTGAGGACGTTGACCACGTGAAGCGGGCGATGGACGACTACCTCTCGGGGCGGAGCGGGAGCTACGCGGTCGAGTTCCGGATGCGCTGCAAGGATGGCAACTACAAGTGGATACTCTCGCGCGGTCACGCTTTATTCAACGCGGCGGGCGAGCCGCAGCGGCTGGTGGGCGCGCATTCCGACATCGACAAACGCAAGCGGTCCGAGGAGGCGCTGCGTGCTTCCGAGGAGCGCTACCGCGTGCTTTTCGAGAATTCGCCGGTCGCCATCCTGGAATACGATCTGCGCGGGCTGCGGACTTGGTTGCTGGAGGCCCGCAAATCCGGCCCCGGTGATTTCGACGAATACGTGAAGAGTCGCCCCGCGCTTTTCGAGGGACTGCTCGAAGGCGCCACGTTGGTGGGCCTCAACCGGGAGACGCTCCATCTGGTCGGCGCGAAGACAAAAGACGAGGTGATCGAGGCCGCGCCGCGAATCGTGACGATGGACATGGGGCGGGTGCGATACGCGCTTTGCCGGGCCATCTGGGAGGGGCGTAATGCGATCGAGGGCGATGTGGTGATCCACGCGCTCGACGGCTCGCCTCGCCGGGTTTTCTACCGCTGGTGGGTGCCTTCGCTGGGAGGAGAACCGAGTTTTGCTTGGACGCAGGTCGTGCTGGTCGATCTCACCGGCATCAAGCGGACAGAGGAGGCCCTCGCGGCCGAGCGCGAGCGGTTGAGCGTGACGCTGCGCGCGATGGCCGAGGGCGTGATCACGACCGACATGCAGGGACGCGTGCTGTTCTTCAACGAGGCGGCGGCGCAGCTCACCGGCTGGAACGAGGAAGCGGCCATCGGAAGAAAGATCGACGAGGTGTGCGTGCTCCGGCACGAGAAATCCGGCGATGCCGTGCCCGCGCTCGCGGCGGCGGCGGTCTCGGGCCACGGCGTGGTCGAGCTGCCCGCCAGCACGGTGTTGATGGATCGCCAGGGCGTGCCGCGCCTCGTCGAGGGACGTTGCGCCCCCATTCACGACACGAGCAGCCATCCGATCGGCGCGGTGCTGGTGCTGCGCGACGTCACGGAGCGGGCGCGGCTGGAAGGGGAGATTCTCCGCGCGTCGAAGCTCGAGTCGGTGGGCATCCTCGCGGGCGGCATCGCGCATGATTTCAACAACCTGCTCACGGTCGTGATGGGCAACCTGACCCTGGCGATGCTCGATTCGCAGGTGATGGCGGCGGCGGGGCGCTGGTTGCAGGATGCGGAGCGCGGCGTCATGCGCACGCGCGATCTCACGCAGCAGTTGCTCACCTTCGCGCGGGGCGGCGAGCCAGTGCGATCGGCGGTGCGCCTGCCGGAGGTGGTGAAGGAGGCGGCCAATTTCGCGTTGCACGGATCGAAGGTGCGCTGCGATTTCGCCATCGACGTGGACTTGTGGACGGCCGAGGTAGACAAGGGTCAGATCGGGCAGGTCATCCAAAATCTCGTGATCAACGCCATGCAGGCCATGCCTGACGGCGGCGTGATGCACATCGCGATGCGTAACGAGCATCTGAACGCCGCGACGACCCGTTCGCTGGCGGACGGGAATTACCTGTGCATCGAGATCCGTGATACAGGGACGGGCATTCCCCAGGAACATATCGGGAGGATTTTTGACCCGTATTTCACCACCAAGAAATCGGGCAGCGGCCTTGGTCTGGCCACGGTGTATTCCATCATTCGCAAGCATCAGGGGCACATCGAGGTGGAGTCGGAGACGGGGCACGGCACGTTGTTCCGATTCTGGCTGCCGGCGGTGCCCAACGCCCGGCCCGCGTCGAGCGAGCCGGCCGCGTTGCCGGCCAATCTGGCGGGGCGCATCCTGTTCATGGACGACGAGGAGCCCATCCGCACCATCGCCGAGTCGTTGCTCAAGCGGCTGGGTTTCGAGGTGACGACCGTGTGCGATGGCCACGAGGCGGTAAGGGTTTATGCCGAGGGTGCCCGAAGCAGGAAGCCCTTCGATCTCGTCATCATGGATCTCACTGTGCCCGGCGGCATGGGAGGAAAGGCGGCCATGCTTGAGTTGCTCAAGATTGACCCGGCGGTGAAGGGTATTGTTTCCAGCGGCTATTCCAGCGATCCGGTGATGGCCAACTACCGCGCGCACGGCTTTTCAGGCATGGTGGCCAAGCCTTACAAGCTCACCGATCTCGCCAAGACCATCCGCAACGTGATGGAAGGTATCCAGGCGGACATCTGACCGCTTTGCCGGGAGGGTCCCGTCGCGGGAATTTTCAGAGTTTCAATTCCACCTGGGTAACCGCCGGGGCGATGCGCGCCTGATGGCTGAAGTAATGGTCGCTGAGCAGCGGATGCAGCGCGTAGAGGCGTTCAAGAAGGGCGGCGAGCGTGTCCTCCAGTTTCGAAGCTTCCTTGTCGTCGATGGAGGTGTCGCCGTTGAAGTAGCGGGCGAGTTTCACAGAGGCGAGAAAACGCAGGGCCTCGTCCACGGCTTCGTGCGTCGGATCGGGTTCGTTTTCGTGGGTGTCGAGGCGGATGGCGCGCAGGCTGGTTTTGATCTGGTGAAGGTTGTGAAAAATGCTGCGGGGCGCGTCGGGCTGCTGGAGAAAGAGTTCGGCCACGAAGCGCGGCTGGCTGCGCGTCTGGTAGAGGCGGCGGTAGGCGTCCTGCGAGCCCAACATGCGGAGGAGGGCGGATAGCTCGGGATTGTCGCGGTAGAGCACCGGGGCGCTGTCGGCGGCGGTGTCGAGCGCGCCGAGCAAGTGGCGCAGGGAACTGCACGTCATGGTGGCGCGTTCGAGGTGCAGGCCCATGCGCAGGAAGTGCCAGCCGGAGTCCTGAAGCATGGTGCGTTCGGCGATGCCGAGGAGGGCGTTGACTTCGGTGAGCACGGCCTGGACGGCGCGGGCGGGGAGGGAGGGGCCGCGGACGGCGCGGGCTTTAGGTTTTTTGGCGGGCCGGAGTTTTTGCAGATCGGAGAGGCGGGCGAGCAGGCGGCTGAGCGTCACCCAGACTTCGGGGCTGACGTAGTCGCGGAGTTGGCGGGCGTTGGTCACCGCCCATTCGACGGAGGAGTAGATTGAGCTGGAGTTGTCGGCGTCGAGCGACATGCGCCACATGAGGTCGGTGGAGAGGCTCGACTGCGGGTTGGCGCGCGCGGTGATCTTGTGGTCGGTGTGGCCGGTGGCTTCGAGGAGGCCGCGCCACACGGGGAGCCAGCGGCGGCGGTCGCGCGCGGGGATTTCTTCCAGCGCGACGTCGTCGAGGATGGACAACATGCGGGCGGTGGCCTCGGCGCGTTCGAGGTAGCGGCCGAGCCAGAAAAGTTTTTCGGCGGCGCGTGAGCCCAAGGTGTGGGTTTGCACGCCGCTGGCGACGGTCGCCTCCTGGTCGGCGATGGAGTTCGTGTTGACGTCGGTGTTGACGAGCACGACGGCGTCGGTGGTGTTGCCAACGCGGTCGATGGAGGATTCGTTCGCGCCTAGGCGCACGAGTCCGCCGGGGAAAACGGAGAAGCGGCGTCCCTGGCAGAGGACAAATGCGCTCAACTGAAACGGAGCCGAGCGAGGCGAGTGCGGATTGACGGGGAGAACAGCGAGGTCCGGCTGGGCGACGTAAGCGTGGGGATTTTGGCGAACAACCTGGGCGAGTCCGTTGGGTCCGAGCAGCGACGGAACGGCGGAGCGGGCGATGTTGGTGGAGTTCCAGTCGCCGATGCGGGCGTCGTGCGCGGGGCGGATGCGCAGGCTGGCGCGGTTTTCGAGGATGTAGTCGAGGTGGTCGGTGTCGCCGCAGGTGTAGGTGGGGATCGAGGGGATCAGAGGTTTTTCGCCCAGATAAAACCGCATGAGGCTGGGAACGTAGGCGTTGAGCGCGCGGCTCTCGGCCACGCCGGTGCCGATGGCGTTGGCGACGACGACGGTGCCGGCGCGGATGCATTGGAGCAGGCCGGGGATGCCGGCGGTTTCGCGGTCGGTGGAGAAGACGACGGGGTCGATGTAGGCGTCGTTGAGGCGGCGATACAGGACGTCCACGCGCTCCAGGCCGGCGACGGTTTTGAAATAGACGCGGTTGTCGAGGACGAGGAGGTCGTCGCCGCGGGCAAGGGGAAGGCCCATCTTGCGGGCGAGGAAACTGTGCTCGGAGTAGAACGGGTCGTGCGGGCCGGCGGTGAGCACGATGATCGACGGGGCGCGGCCGGTGTCGGGCGCGAGCGCACGGAGGGAATCGAGCAACTGGAGGGGGAAATTGATGACGCTGTGGTAATCGGGCAGCGTGCGGTAGAGCTCGGCGGCTTCCTGCGTCATGAAGCGGCGGTTTTGCACCGCGTAGCTGAGGCCGATGGGGGTGTTGGCGCGAGTGTCGGTGAAGAGCCAGCCCTCGGCGGTTTTCACGAGATCGAAGCGCAGGAGGGTGGCGGGGCTGGCGCGGCCGGGTTCAAGGCTGAGGCAGGGGCGGCGATAGTAGGGGTCGCAAAAAATGATTTCGGGCGAGAGCAGTTTTTGGGCGAGTGCCTGCTGGCCGGAGTAGAGGTCGACGAGGAGGGCGTTGACGAAGTGCGCGCGTTGCTTGAGCGCGGCTTCGAGGAGCGTCCACTCGTCCGCGCCGATGACGAGGGGAGTGGGTTCGAGTTCCCAGAAGGGCTGGGCGTCTGTTTGCTGGGCGTGGCCGAGGTCGGTGAGGCCGGCGTCGCGGATCGAAACGCGCAGGCGGTTTCGCAATGGGCGGAGTTGGGAGGGATGCAGCGTCGGGAGGTGCGGCGAACGGGCGGACATCAAGGCGGTAATCAACGTCGCCACGGGCGGCGGGAGCAAGCTTGGCGTGGGTCGTTTTTTTGGAGGTTGGCGCGGTGCGGAGGGATGGTTTGCTGCGCGGATGCTTCCGCTTTGGGACACGCAAAAACACAGGCGCGCGCCGGTCGTCACGGTGCTGCTGATATTGGCCAACCTTGGGGTCTTCGGCTACGAGGTGATCCTCGCGGTGCAGGGCGGCAAGGGTGCGGAAGCGTTTTTGACGAGCAACGCGCTGGTGCCGGCGCGGTTGATCGCGGGTTGGGACGATCAGGACCAGTGGCTGACGCTGATCACGCACATGTTTCTGCACGGCGGCGTGGCGCACGTGCTGGGGAACTGCTGGTTTCTTTGGATTTTCGGCAACAACGTGGAGGACCGGCTCGGGTCGTTTTTGTATCTGATGTTTTATGTCGCGTGCGGACTCGGTGCGGCGGGGTTGCAGATCGTGGTCGATCCGTCGGCCAGCGTGCCGATGTTGGGGGCGAGCGGGGCGATTTCGGGTGTGCTGGGTGCGTATTTCGTGCTGTTCCCGATGGCGTGGATCGTGACGCTGGTGCCGTGGATCGTGCCGGTCGTGCCGGTGCCGGCGTTTGTGTTTTTGATCCTGTGGTTCGCTCTCCAAACGATGAGCGGCGTGGGTGAGCTGCTGTCGGGCAACGCGGCGGGCGGCGGCGTGGCCTGGTGGGCGCACGCGGGCGGATTTGTCACCGGCGTGTGCCTGGTGCTGTGGGCGAAGAGCAATCGCTGGGTGCGGACGCGGTGAGTTTTAGTGACCGCCGTCGAGGTCGCCGGGTTTGAGGAGGGCGGCGAAGGGCGGTTTGTTGGCGGCCTTCATGTAGGCTTCCACGGGGGCGATGCTGCCGTCCTGCACGCGGGCGAGGAGGCTTTGGTCCATCGTGATCATGCCGTCGGCGCCGCCGCCTTCGATGAGTGCGCGGATGTTGTTGATCTGGCCGCTGCGGATGGTGTTGGGCAACGCCTCGTGCTGGAGAAGGATTTCGTGGACGGCGCAGCGGCCTTTGGGGAGGCGTTTGCAGAGGAGCTGGGAGACGACGCCGGCGAGGCAGCTCGCGAGCATGACGCGGACCTGGTTCTGCTCGTCGGCGGGAAAGGCGTTGATGATGCGGTCGATGGTCTTCGGGGCGTTGTTGGTGTGGAGCGTGCCGAAGACGAGCATGCCCATGCTGGCGCAGCCGAGGGCGAGCTTGATGGTCTCGAGTTCGCGCATCTCGCCGACGAGGAGGATGTCGGGGTCGTGGCGCATGGCGCCTTTGAGCGCGGCGGCGAAGGAGCCGGTGTGTTCGCCGACTTCGCGGTGGACGATGGTGGACTGCTTGTTCTGGTGAACGAACTCGATGGGGTCCTCGATGGTGATGATGTGGCGGGAGGAGGTCGCGTTGATGTGGTCGATCATCGCGGCGAGGGTGGTGGACTTGCCGCTGCCGGTCGGGCCGGTGACGAGGACGAGGCCTTCCTGGAGGTTGCAGAGTTTTTTGAGCGCGGGCGGGAGCTTGAGGTCGTCGAACGAGAGGATTTTCGAGGGGATCTGGCGAAAGACGGCGGCCTGGCCCCAGTGGTTGCAGAGGTAGTTGCCGCGGAAGCGGGCGACGCCGGGGATTTCGTGGGCGAGGTCGAGGTCCTTTTTTTCGAGGAACTGTTTCCAGCGGGCGGGCGGGCAGATTTCCTCGAGGAGGACGGTCATTTTCTCGGCGGTGACGGGCGTGTCGCCGATGGGCGTGAGGTTGCCGGAGATGCGGGCTTTAGGCGGGAGGCCGACGGTGAGGTGCAGGTCGGAGCCGCCTTTTTCGAGCATGAGGCGGAGGAGGGTGTCGATGGCGGCCATGGGTGGAGAAAGAAGTAAGAAGGAAGAAGGAGGGAGGTCGGTGGATCGTTCTCGTTCTTCGTTCTCTTTCTCGTTCTCGGATTGAATTCGGAGAGGGGAGAACGAGAACGATTAAGAGAAAGAGAACGATTATGGCGGGGCGGACGGGTCAGGTGATCTTCGCCTTGAGCATGCGGGAGGTGACGTTCTGGCGGGCGGTTTCGGCGGTGATGAGGCCTTTTTGGTAGAGCTCGAAGACGACGTTTTCCATGAGGCACATGCCTTCGCGCACGCCGGTTTCTAGGACGTTTCGCAGGCCTTGGGTTTTGCCGTCGCGGAGGAGGGCGACGACGGCGGAATTGGCGACGAGGAGTTCGCATGCGAGGACGAGTCCGCCTTCGGTCGAGGGAAGGAGGCGCTGGCAGAGGATGCCGCGCAGGCTCTCGGAGACGCTGGCGCGGATCTGGGACTGCTGAGCGGGCGGGAAGACGTCGAGGAGGCGGTTGAGCGTGGTGGCTGCGTCGCTGGTGTGCATGGTGCCGATCACGAGGTGGCCGGTCTCGCTGGCGGCGATGGCCATTTCGATGGTTTCGAGATCGCGGAGTTCGCCGATCACGATGACGTCAGGGTCTTCGCGGAGGGCACCTTTGAGCGCGGAGGCGAAGCTGGCGGTGTGTGCGCCGACCTCGCGCTGGGTGAGGTTGCAGCCTTGGGAGGGCTGCACGACTTCAACCGGGTCCTCGACGGTAATGATGTGGTCCTTGCGGGTGGCGTTGAGCTCGGCGACGAGGGCGGCGAGCGTGGTGGTTTTGCCGGAGCCAACGGGGCCGGTGACGAGGATGAGGCCGTTGTGAAAGTTGAGGAGTTTTTTGACGGCATCGAGGCTGCGCAGGCCGAGTTCGTCGAGTTTGGGAATGCGCGCGGGGACCATGCGGTAGGAGCCGGCGGCGCCGCCCTTGTGAAACATGAGGTTCACGCGGTAGCGGTCGCCCTTGTCGAGGGCGAGGGCGTAGTCGAAGTCGCGTTGCGTCTCGAACTGCGCGCGTTGCTCCGATGTGAGGAGCGAGAGGTTGAGGTGCAGGGCTTCGTCGGCGGAGAGGCGGTGTTCGCCGAGAGGAACGAGCGCGCGGTTTTGGCGGATGAAGGGACGCGTGCCGGCGGAGAGATGGAGGTCGCTGGCGCCGTAGCGTGCGCAGTCGCGGAGAAGTTTGCGCATGGCGGCGGCTACGGCCGGGCCATCCATCGCGCCGATCATCTCAAAGGGCATGCTCGGCAGTTTGGGAGGACCGTCTGCGGGTGAGGCTCCCATGAAAGGCGGCGCGGTGACGTTGCCGGCAGAGGTGCGCTTGGGGGGAGCCTTGGCCGGTTCATTCAGAGAATCAGCAAAGGGGTCGTCGGCGGGCGGCCCGGACTTGCCTTTGCTGAAGGCGAGCCCGGCGACTTTTTCCAAAGTCGCGAGGTGTGCGTCGTCCAGATGGCCGTCGTCGATGATCTTCTGGGCGAAGTCCATGAGGTCGGCCTGTTCACCGAGCGCAGTACGGACGGTGACAGCCTGTTCAAGGGTGAAAAGACCTTGGTCGAGTCCAAGGCGGACGAGCCAGAGAATCTCGTTTTGCATAAGGGTCGGCAGAAGCCGGATTTGGGCCATTGTGCGCTCGCCGGATGGGTAGCCAAGTGCGAAGCGGGCGACCGGTGCACTTCCTTTACGATTTCATGGGAATGAGAGCGACGCAAAAGCCATCGGGATCGGTCAACGTGCGGGATGCGTCGAGATCGCGCACGGCGCACTCGATGCGCTCGAGGCCGGCGTAGGCACTGCCCTCGGCGGTCGCGGGCTGACCCCAAGTGTTGACGGCGACGTGATGGTGATAGCCATCCGCGCCGAGAAAGAGCGCGCCGGGATAGTCTCGGGTGGTTGCGGCTAGGCCGAGTTGGCCGGTGTAAAACGACTCGGCGGCGGCGAGCGAACTCGTCCGCAGATGGAAGTGGCCGATGACGGTGCCGACGGGAAGACCGGCGGGCCGGGCGTCTGGGGCGCTTGCCAGCAGCGCGCCGGTGTCGAGCGCACGGGTGAACATCACGAGCTTGCCGTCGGCGTTGTGCCAGCCGGAGCGGGGACGGTCGGCGTAGAGTTCGAGGCCGTTGCCATCGGGGTCCTCCAGATAGATCGCTTCGCTTACGCCGTGGTCCGACAGGCCGTGGACGAGCGTGCGGGTTTCGGCCAGACGGAGCAGCACGCGCGCTAGCGAGGCGCGGTCGGGCACGAGCAGCGCGAGGTGAAAGAGACCGGGCGCACCCGGAGGTTTGGGGCGTGCCCAGGGAGTCTCGGCGAGCGTGATCAACGGCTCCGCGCTGCCCGGCGCATGGAGGGCGAGCGTGCGGCCATCCGACGCGCCCGCCACGAGGCCGAGCACGCCGACGTAGAATGCTTGCGCCCGGTCTGGATCGGCGACGCGGAGCCTGACGGAGCGGAGTTGCAGGGTTGGCGTGGGCATCGGAACGACGGGATTTATTTATGTAACAACTGTGGTTATATAATGGGGCGAAATGAATCAGCGTTTGCCCGTGCAAACGTGCTTGAGCTGCTGGTGGACGTCTTCGAGCGAGATGCAGGCGAGCTCGGCCTCCATGCTCGTCTGTGCCTTTAAAAAGGCGGTGCGCAGGATGGTTTCAATGCGCGCGCCGACGGGGCACTTGTGGTTGGGGGTGAACCGATCCAGGCCGTGGTCGGGCTGTGGCTCGACCGCGCGGTAGATGTCGAGAAGCGTAATATTCGCAGGGGCGCTGGCGAGGCCGAAGCCGCCGCCGACTCCTTTGTGGCCCGTGACGAGCTGCGCATTGACCAGCGCCGAGAGAAGGCGCCGGATTACGACGGGGTTTGTGTCCACACTTGAAGCTATCTCGGCGGACGTAACCTGCGCCCCCGACTTGTAGGCGAGATAAGCGAGAACATGAACACTGGCGGCAAAGCGGGTGTTTCCAGTCATTAAATTATGTAACCACCATTGTTACGATATCGCCGGATTGTCAAGAGACGTTTGGATTTTAGAGGAGGATTCTTCCATATAAGGGGTTGCAAAATCGGGCATTTAAGGGAGCCTTCGCGTTTAACCCGTTCATTCATGTTACGAAAGATTATCTCGAAGCTGCGCGATTCCTTCGCCGTTTCGCCCAAGGCCAAACTGATTACTTCCGACGGCCATCCCGCTTATAGCAAAGCAAAGCCCGCCGCTGCCCGATCCGATGCGCAACCGCGAGAGCGTGGTCCCAAACAAGGTGGCCATCCGGCCGGCAACAAACCCGCGCATGGCGGCGGCCGCAATCAGGGTCAGGGTTCGCAAGGTCGAGGCGGTCACGACGGTGCGCATCCGCGTCATGATCATGCCCCGCGTAACGGCGGAAGTCACGGTGGCTCGCACCTCTCCCGCGCCGCCAAGTCCGAGCGGCCGGTCATCGACCAGTCGTTCGACGGACCGAGCCGCGCGGCCATCAAGCCGGTTTCAGTATTCGTGGTGCCGCCTCAGGACAACGCGTTTTCCAAGCTCGGCCTTAGCGATGCGATTGCGTTTGGCGTGGCGGAAATGGGTTACGCCGAGCCCACGCCGATCCAGGCGCAGGCGATCCCTGTTATCCTTTCCGGCAAAGATGTCATTGGCTCCGCCCAAACCGGCACGGGAAAGACTGCGGCGTTTGCGCTCCCCATCATCCATAAACTCGCTTCTCACGGGAAAATGCGCGTGCTGGTGCTCGAACCTACGCGCGAACTCGCGTTGCAGGTTGAAGAGGCGGTCCAAAAATTCTCCAAATACACCGACATCACCGCGACGGTCGTTTACGGTGGCGTCGGCTACGGCAAGCAGCGCGACGATCTGCGGCGCGGCATCGATGTCCTCGCGGCCACTCCGGGACGTCTGCTCGATCACATGGAACAGGGCGACGTGAAGCTGGGCGACATAGAGATTCTTGTGCTGGACGAAGTGGATCGCATGCTCGACATGGGTTTCCTGCCGGACGTGAAACGCATCATCCAAAAATGCCCGCGGGCGCGGCAGACGCTATTTTTCAGCGCCACGATGCCGCCCGAGCTGGCGCAGCTTTCGACTTGGGCGCTGCGTGAGCCGGTGGAAATCAAGATCGGCCAGCGCCGGTCGCCCGCCGAGACGATTGCTCATGCGTTTTACCCCGCGGTCGCCTCGCAGAAGTTCGACCTGCTGATTGAGCTGCTCCGCCGCACCGAGTTCAAGAGCATCATCATCTTTACGCGCACCAAGATGGGTGCCGACCGCATCGCGCATCGTCTGCAGGCTGAGAAACACTCCGTCGGCGTGATCCACTCGGATCGCAGCCAGCGCGAGCGCGTAGAGGCGTTGCAAGGATTCAAGGACGGCAAGTTCGAGGTCCTTGTCGCCACCGACATCGCGGCGCGCGGCCTCGACATCGCCGGTGTCTCGCACGTCATCAACTATGACGTTCCGGAGAATCCCGAAGACTACGTCCATCGCATCGGCCGCACCGGCCGTGCCCAAGCTACGGGCGATGCGTTTACCCTGGTGACCGAAGACGACGTGCGTGACGCCCGCTCCATCGAGCGTTTCATCGGCGCGGCGATTGAGCGCAAGAAACTCGACGGCTTCCCTTATGTTTACTCGGCACTTTTCGACGAGAAGGCGCTTGCCGAGGCAGCGGCCCCCGCGCCGCCCAAGAGCCGCCTCATGCGCGGCGCGCGGCGCTAAGTTTCGCTGAGTCGAAACACAAAAAAGCCGGACGAGTGATCGTTCGGCTTTTTGTTTTTAAAGTCAGAGAAGGCTTAGTCTTCCGTAAGCGATTTAAATGCCAGCGCGGCGGCCGCGCCGCCGGCCAGATCGGCGCCGATATAAACGCAGAGTTGTTTAAAACTTTCGAAGCCCATGGTGAACACGCCGAGGCCGACGGCGGGATTGAACGCGCCGCCCGAGATTTCGCCGACTGACACGGCACCCGCGAGCACGGTGAAACCGATGGCGAGACCGTAGAACGAGTTGCCCGCAGTGCCCTTGGCGGTAGCGGTCTGGAGCACGACCCAAGCGAGGGCGAAGGTGAAGAGAAACTCGACGACCGCAGATGCGCGCAGTCCATGCACGGCGGGGGTTGCGTGGCCATGGAGTTTAAAGACCAGAAGCGCAGCGACCAGGCCGGCCGCGAATTGGGCGATCCAGTAAGGGAGGACGTCTTTGGCCGGGCATTTGCCGCGCAGCCAGACCGCGAGGGTGACGGCAGGATTGAAGTGAGCGCCGGAGATATGGCCGCCGGCGAAAATCATCACGGCAAGCGCAGCACCGATGGCGAGCGGAGCCAGCGCACTGCCGCTGTGCACGGCATTGCCGATGGTGAACACGAGGAAGAAAGTGCCGATGAACTCGACGATGTATTTTTTCATGGGAAGGTGGTTGCGGTTGAGATGAAGGGGTTTTGGTCCGCTGGCAATGCCTTGGTGACGCGTGACAAATCGGCGACGTTTCTAAACAGGGCTTAAACTATATTCTAATATAAGAATATAGATTTAACCCATGAAACTTGTGCAAATCTACCAGTGCCTGTGCGACGAGACTCGTCTGCGGTTGCTGAACCTGCTGCTGCAAGGGCCGCTTTGCGTGTGTCATTTGCACGGCGTGTTGGGAGAGCCGCAGGTGAAAATTCCAAGCATCTCGGCTACCTGAAGGCGCGGGGTTTGGTCAGCGCGAAGCGTCAGGGCAATTGGATGATTTATTCGTTGTCGCCGGCGCGGGATCGTCCGCCGGAACTGAAGGCAAATCTTGCCTGCCTCCAGGACTGCACGGCGGAGAACGCGGTGTTCAGACGCGACCGGTCAAAATTGGCGAAACAAGACCTCTCGTGCAGTCCGCTGGCCAAGGGTGCGTCGAAAGAAACCAAAGCTAAAACCTGCTGCTGATTTTTTAAAAATGAACGTGGAAAACCCCACTGTCCTGATTCTTTGCACCGGGAACTCGTGTCGCAGCCATCTCGGCGAGGGGCTGTTGCGAGCAGCGGCCGGCGATCTGTGTAACGTGGTCAGCGCGGGCTCGAAGCCGGCCGGCTATGTTCATCCCATGGCCGTCGCGGCGATGAAGGAGATAGGCGTCGACATCTCCGGGCACACCTCCAAGCACATGAACGAGTTTATCGCTTCGCAGATCGAGACCGTCATCACGGTCTGCGGTAACGCGGACCAGGTCTGCCCGATTTTCCCCGGCCAGATGAACCGTCACCACTGGCCATTTGAGGACCCAGCTCATGCGACCGGAACGGACGAGGAAAAGATGGCGGTATTCCGCCGGGTGCGAAACGAGATCCGGCGCGTGTTCACCGCTTACGCGGACGGTCGCCGCGACCAGATGAAGCTGGTGCGTCAACCTTTGGCCTGAGGCGCCGCAATGTCGGAATCACTCGCCAAGAAGCTGTCGTTTCTCGACGGCTATCTCACGGTCTGGATTTTTACCGCGATGGCCGTCGGCGTGGCGTTGGGGAGGTTCGCGCCGGCGTTGGCGGAGACGCTTACATCTTGGAGTGTTGGCACGACATCGGTGCCGATCGCGGTCGGGCTGGTTTTTATGATGTATCCGCCGTTGGCGAAGGTGCGCTACGAGGAGCTGCCGGATGTGTTTCGCGACAAGCGAGTGCTGACGCTCTCGCTGATTCAAAACTGGTTGGTCGGGCCGGTGTTGATGTTTGTGCTGGCGACGATTTTCCTGCGCGATCAGCCGGGATATTTTGCGGGATTGGTGCTTGTGGGCATCGCTCGTTGCATCGCGATGGTTATCGTGTGGAACGATCTGGCGGGGGGGGGGGGGGG
>JANYJB010000057.1 GCA_025361935.1 Verrucomicrobiota bacterium | reverse complement strand
CGAGGCCGAGCGACACGTTGGCGGCGGTGAGTGCGGCGCGGCCCGACGCGAGCACCGGGACGCTCGTCATCGGGCGCGGAGCCTCGTGGCGAAAAAGCACCGCGCACGCCTCGACCTGGTCGAACACGACCTGCGTCATCCGGTCATGCAGCCGGGCGCGAAGGACCGAGAGTTGCGGGGCCGAGAGCAGCATCAACGGCTTGGCCAGCGCGGCGTTGTCCATCGCCACGTGGTAGACAATGACCCGCTCAATGCGCTGCACGGCGTCCAGGCCGCAGATGCGGGCGATGTCGGTGGCCTTGGAGGACCACGGGGAGAGGGTGCCGGGCCGGGGGGCGACGACCTGGGTGAGCCCGGTGACGGCGGCGCCCGTGCGGCTCGGGCCGTAGGTGAGGAGTTGCTCGAGGACGGTGCGCTGCGCGGGAGTCAGATCCCCGGTGGTCTCAACGAGATGGACGAATTCGGCGCTGAGGGCGCGGACGGGCAGGGCGGCGGCGGTGAGATCCTGGAGGAGCTTGGCGAGGCGGAAGGGGGAGAGGGCCGGTGAGCCGCGGAGGATCAGCATGGTCGAGGCCCGGCATGGTTTGCGACATCACCGGCGCGGTCAAGAAGGCTGAAAGTCATTCGTCCCGCGCGCCGCTGACGCGCAAAATAGAAAAAGCCGTTGACGATTTCCGGGGCCTCGCCGAAATCTGGGGCTTGAGGATTACAGCCGACCCGACGCCCGCCCTCCCTCCTCCCGGAACCCCGGGACCGCGGTCATGAGCGACCGGATCACCCACGAATGCGGCATCGCGCTGGTGCGACTGCTGAAGCCGCTGTCCTACTACCAGGAAAAGTACGGTTCGCCGCTGTGGGGTTTCACCAAGCTTTTCCTGCTGATGGAAAAGCAGCACAACCGCGGCCAGGACGGCGCGGGCGTGGCCTGCGTCAAGAGCGACGTCGCCTCGGGCGATCCGTTCATGTTCCGCGAGCGTTGCGTCAAAACCAACCCGCTCGACAAGATTTTCAAAACCCTCCTCGAACAATATAACGCGAAAGTGGACGCCGGCGTGATCCACCCCGAGTTCGCCGACACGGTGAAGAAGCATTTCGATTTCGGTGGCGAGCTGCTGATGGGCCACCTGCGCTACGGCACCAGCGGCGGCTACAACATCTCGTCGTGCCACCCGTATTTCCGGCGCAGCCCGTGGCCCACGCGCAATCTGGCGCTGTGCGGGAATTTCAACATGACGAACACGGCGGAGCTCAACCAGTCGCTCGTCGCGATGGGCCAGCACCCGATCTTCGCCACCGACACGCAGGCGCTGCTGGAAAAGATCGGCTTCTTCCTCGACGAGGAACACGAGGAGATATTCCGCAAGTTCCGCACCATGGGTTTCAGCGGGGAGGAGACCTCGAAGCGCATCAGCGAGGAACTCGACCTCGCCCGCGTCATCACGCGCGCCTCGCAGAAGTGGGACGGCGGTTACGCGTTGTGCGGACTCATCGGAAACGGCGACGCCTTCGTCGCCCGCGATCCGTCGGGCATCCGTCCCTGCTGGTATTTCCAGGATGACGAAGTCATCGCCTTCGCCTCGGAACGCGCGCCGCTCATGACGGTGTTCGACCTCGAGGTTAAGGACGTGAAGGAAGTTTCGCCGGGCCACGTGATGGTGTTGAAGCGCGATGGCCGCGTGACCTCCTCGGCGTTCACCGCCCCGTTGTCCCGAACGTCCTGCTCATTCGAGCGCATCTATTTTTCCCGCGGCAACGACCTTGAGATATACAAGGAGCGCAAACTCCTCGGCGGCCGTCTCGCCGACCAGGTGCTGAAAGCCGTCAACCACGACTGGGAGAACACCGTTTTCAGTTTCGTGCCCAACACCGCCGAGGTCGCCTTCTACGGCCTCATGCACGCGCTGCGCAAGAAGCGCCGCATCGAGGTGAAGGCGGCCATTTTGAAGGCTGCCAAAGACGGCACGCTCAACGACGCCCTGCTCGACGAGCTGATCATGAAGAACTGGCCGCGCGGCGAGAAGGTTGTCTCGAAGGACATCAAGATCCGCACCTTCATCGGCCAGGAAGGCATGCGCAACCAGCTCGCGAGCCACGTTTACGACATCACTTACGGCTCCCTCAAGCCGGGCGACCACCTCGTGTGCGTGGACGACTCCATCGTGCGCGGCACCACGCTCCGCCGCTCCATCCTGCGCATCCTCTCGCGGCTCAACCCCAAGAAGATCGTCATCGTTTCCACCGCCCCGCAGATCCGTTTCCCCGACTGCTACGGCATCGATATGTCCGAGCTGGGCAAGTTCGTGGCCTTCGAGGCGACGGTCGCGCTGCTCAAGGAGCGCGGGCAGGCCGGTCTTCTCCGCGAAGTTTACGAACTCTGCCGCGAGGCCATCGACAAGGGCGACTCCGTCAACCACGTCCGCAAGATCTACGAGCCGTTCACGCCCGAAGAGATTTCGGCGAAGATCACCGAGCTCGTCCGCCCGAAAAACATCGAGTGGAAGGGCGAGTTTGAGATTATTTTTCAGACCGTGGAAAACCTCCGCGCCGCCGTTCCCAACCACACTGGCGACTGGTATTTCACCGGGAAGTATCCGACGCCCGGCGGTTTCCGCGTGGTGAACCAAGCCTACCTGAACTACTACGAGCAGGGCGAAGGCCGCAGCTACTGAGGGGCATGGCTTCGACGAACGAGAACTCCGGTCCGACGCTTCCCAAGATCTATACCCTGAGAAAGCTTAAGGTGGTCTTGGATTCTGATTTGGCGGCTCTCTTCGGGGTGAAGACCAAGGTCTTCAATCAGGCGATCCGTCGTAACGCCGGACGTTTCCCGGCCGATTTCGCGTTTCAGGTTACACGTGAAGAATTTATAAACTTGAGGTCACAATCTGTGACCTCAAGTTCTTCGAATTCTGAAGTTTTAAGGTCACAACTTGTGACCTTAAAAGAGCACGGCGGTCTTCGTTATCTTCCGTGGGTCTTTAGCGAACATGGCGCTATTATGGCCGCGATGGTTTTACGCAGTGATTATGCGACCAAGATGAGCGTCTATGTCGTGCGTGCGTTTGTTAAGATGCGCGACGAGCTCACCGCCAATCTTGGCGTTCTCCGCCGGCTTTCCGAAATCGATAAGAAACTCATCGAACACGACGTCGTGCTGCGCGAAGTTCTTGAGCGCCTCCAACCGCTCCTCAATCCGCCGCCCGAAAAGCCGAAGCCGAAAATCGGCTTCCACCGCGGCAACCGATAGGCCTCTCTCTTTCCAGCATGTCGCTTTCCTACGAATCCTCCGGCGTTAACTACGACCAGCTCGACGCCTTCAAGCGCGCCTGCCAGAAGGCCGCCAAGACCACCGCGCCCCTGCTCGAAACGCACGGCTACGCCGAGCCCGCCAACACCCGCGGCGAGAGCTGCTACCTCATGGAAGCCGCCGATCACTTCCTCGCCCACGTCGAGGAAGGCCTGGGCACCAAAAACCTCGTGGCCGACGCCGTTTATGCGCAGACGGGCAAGAATTTCTACCGCGAGATCTCCATCGATACCGTCGCCACCATCGTCAATGACCTCGTGACCTGCGGCGCGTTGCCCATCTCGGTCGCCATGCACGCCGCCGTCGGCGAGTCCGCGTGGTTCACAGATGCCAAGCGCATGGAGGCCCTCGTCGAAGGCTGGGCGGAAGGCTGTCGCCAAGCCGGTGCGGTTTGGGGCGGCGGCGAGACGCCCACGCTGCGCGGGATCGTGAAGGAGGAAGCCATCGTGCTCGCGGGTTCGGCCATCGGCAAAGTGGAGCCAAAGTCGCAGCGCATCACCGGCGACGTGAAGGATGGCGACAAAATCATCTTCCTCGCGTCCTCCGGCGTGCAGACCAACGGCCTTTCGCTGTGCCGCCTCATCGCCTCAAAGCTGCCGCAAGGCTACCAGACGCCCATTGGCCACGGTGACTCGCGCACTTACGGCGAGGCTCTGCTCGCGCCGTCGGTCATCTACGTGAAGTTCGTGGCCGAGTGCCAGAACGCGGGCATCAAGCTCAACTACGTTTCGCACGTGACCGGCCACGGCTGGCGCAAACTGATGCGCCTCGACGAACCGTTCGTTTACGAAATCACGAATCCCGGCGAGGAGCCTGCGTTGTTCAAATTCCTGCGCGAGGCCGGCCCGATTGATCTGCGCGAGGCCTACGCGACCTTCAACCAAGGCATCGGCTTCGCCGCCTATGTGTCGCCCGAGGTTGCCGATGCTACGCTCGCGGCCGCCAAAGCGTCCGGCTACAAGGCGTGGCTCGCCGGGACCGTGAAAAAAGACGGCGAACGCAAGGCCGTCGTCATTCCATCGCTCGGTATCGAGTTTGATGGAAACACGTTGCAGGTGAGATGATTCGGTGAATGCGGCCCGTAAATGGGCGGTAAATAGGCAAATTGACCGATTTTTTGCCATAGACTACTCTGGACATGGGGTGGTTTATGGGCCATTTTGGTTATGGTGCTTACCCCACTCCAAACATGAGAGCATTCTTCAAATTCCCCCTCTTTTCCGCGTTCGATGGTTGGCGTAATTGGGTGGGTGTGTCCGTTGTGCTGGCGATGATGCCACTTTTTTCGAATGCCCAGACCGTTACGACGGTGCCAGTGGGGGCGATGACCTACACGTTTCCGGCCACATCGCAGACGACGACGACCTATATTTCGATCCCACTGACCAATCCTTCGGTTTATACCCTGCCGGTGGCTTCGTTTACGGCCAACACCATCACTTTTAGTGGGACACCGTTTCCTGCCGGTGGGTTGGCCCAGGCGGGCAGTCCTTTTTTTGCGCGTATCGCCACAGGTGCCCAAGCGGGGCGCATAATCCTCGTCACGGCCAATACGACCAGCGCGATCACTGTTGATACTACGGATAACTCCTCGCAAACGACCGGGCTGGACACCAGTGGCTGGGCTTTGGCTGCGGGGGACCGGGTTGAAATTATTGTTGGAGATACTTTGGCTAGTTTGTTCGGGGATAATACGGTTTCTAATCCCTTGATTTTTGCCGGAAGCACCAGCCCGTTTTCTGCGGACTCAATTGGATTATATAACAAAACAACTGGTAAGACTGATAATTATTATTTTAATACGGCTAGTGGATATTGGCGTCTTTTGACAGCTAATGTAAATAGTAACACAGTCATCATACGTCCCGAGGTTGCCATCAATATTACACGTCTATTTGGTCGATCCCAGGTTTTGTTGACTGTAACTGGTGATGTGCCGTATCTGCCTCATTTAACTAAGGTCACAGGCGGATCTACTTCTGTGTTTACGGGCTCTCGATATCCCGTGGATATGAAGCTTAGTTCATTCTCTTATACAGGATGGGTTAAGAGTAATTCGGTTTTCTCTGCTGATACGGTAAATATATATAATCCGGTTACTGGTAAGTTTGAGGTTTATTTCCAGAGGCTTGATAATAGTCTTTGGAATAAAGTTGGTTCCGGAACGACTGATCAATCTAATGTCACTATTTCTGGAGGGGCTGGATATAGTATCACAAAAACAGGAGCAATTTCGGGAGGTAGTTCATTTTTCAACAAGGCTCTCCCTTATACGCTTTAAATTTAAAATAAATCATGACAGTGCCTAAAAAAATATTGGGGCTTATTTTTGTTGTATTTGCCGCTTCTCCTTCTTTTTCGCAAACCACGTGGAATGGGAATGGCAATGGTGCCTTTTGGGATGATGACGCCAATTGGACCAATTTATCGCCTAGTTCGTCGTCCGGGGCTGTTTTTAATACGGCAACAGGTGAAACGGGGTATTCGGTGGACTTCACGATTGCATCACTTACTTTCAATAGCGGTGTCGGCGTTGGTGATAAAATTACTGGGCTAGCCGGAGCTACGTTAACGGTTAATGGTGCCATTACTAATAATACCTCGAATTTACAGATATTAAATACGGTTGTGAATGCAGGTGCCAACTCTACTTGGACTGGGCCTATTCAGTATAGTAACATTGTTAATATTGGGGTTCGCCAAATCACTTTAGCGGGAGCGCATACTTTTTCAGGCGCAAATATTAATTTTGATATCACTAATCTTTCTACCTACGGCAAATTTTTGGGTTCGTTTACGTCGTCCATTACGAATGTCACTAGTATCAATATAAACTCTGGATCCTATGTCTTTTCAGCTGGGGATACATTTGATTTTACGACTAGCTCGTTTGGGACAGCCAAGATGGGAACTTTGCCCACCCTTACCGGCGGCATGACTTGGAATACCAGTAATTTCATTTCGAGCGGTGTGCTTACGGTGGTGGCGGCGATTCCCGAGCCGTCCACTTATGCCACTCTTTTCGGAGCGGTGGCGATCGGGTTTTCGGTATGGCGCAAGCGCCGCAAGGCTTAACGGCCCTTGGATATTTTGCAGCCCGCCCGGATTCGGGCGGGCTTTTTTATTGTGATAAGTTTGTCCCATGGAAAATAACGATAACCCGTCTGGCACCGGCGATAGCGTGAAGCTTGGGGAGGAACGGGTCGTCACGCCGGCGTTTGGATTGGGCCGTTGGGCCCCCTTTCAGTATGAACGGGATCGTCACGCCACGATGGTCCGGCCGTTTTTCGGACGCATCCTTCTGTGGCTTCTCGTGTTGGTCTGTGTCGGGTGGGTGGCGGTTAGCAGCGGCCTTTATGTTTTCGTCAAATATAAGCGTGGATTTACCGATGTTCGTTATACGCATCTTCTGCTGCTGCCTTGGAAGCTTCAGGACTACCGGAGGGAGAAAGGCGAATTTTGGATCAAAAAAGGTCTGGCAGACGCCGGAGCTCAGAAATGGCGGGAAGCTTTGGAGTTTTTGAGTCCGGGTTTAAAGGCGGTGCCCGAAAACCAGGAGGCCCGGTTAATGGTCGCCCGCATCTACCTGATGGCGGGCCGGACCGATCTGACGCGGACCACGTTGATAGAGGGGCTGCAATACCACGGCGACCAACTCGCCTATCTGCGCGATGTCGCAGGCTTTTTTTTCGGGTTGGAGGCCGACACGACCCTCATCGAACTGATGAGCGAGCTGCGGCTGCGGTTGTCGCCGTCAACCCCGGCGAGCCGCATGGCTGTCACGGCACTGGCCTATGCCTGCTTTAACCGGGGGCGCTACCAGGAGGCGGTGGAGGCACTGAAGTCGGCCGGGTTGCTGGATACGTTGGAGGGGCGTTTCGTGACCGCGCGGATCGACTGGGAGAAGGGGCGGCGCGAGGAGGCGCTTGTGCAGTTGCGCGAGCTCACGTTGCGGGCGCCGGACAACAATGAATTTTATCGCGCGGTGATCGCCCTGCTCAGGGAGGATCGCCAATGGGGGGCAATGCGCCGGGCGAGTCTGTCCCGTCAGCTCGCGTTGCCGGACAATGCGGAGGCGTATCTGGACTATATCGAGGCGTGCGGGGCGGAGCAGGATGAGACCGCGCGGGCGTCGGCTGAGCGGGTTTTTTTCGAGCGGTTTGCGAACGATACGCAAGCGCAGCTTTCGCTGGGTGAACGCGTGGCTGCCGAGGGACGGCTGGAAACCGTCAACGGGGTATTCGCCCGTTGTTGCGCACTTGGCCGCGATGAAGTTGCGGTCGTTTTTTTATTGATGGAGGCGCAACTGGTGCGCGGGTCCTACGACGCGGTGTTGACGACCTGGTTTCAAAGCGGGGCGCGTCTATCCCGGGAGAAGGAGCCGTATCCGTTGATGATGGACGGACTGAGGGCGGCGGCTCTTTTTGGGCTGGGCCAGGACATCGAGGCGGAGCAGTTGGCTGGGCGGCTGTGCTTGTCGTGGTTGCTGCCGGTGCCGACCATGCTTTTCTTGGTTGAGCAATGGGAGCGGGTGGGCAGGCCGGAGGCGGCCGATCGCCTGCTGCGGCACGCGATGGAGATTGATCCTTTGAACCGGCCGGCGGTGCTGCTGGCCCTGCGCCTTGCCTTGAAACATGGGGAAATGGAAAAGGTGCCGCCGCTGGCGGTGCGCCTGGTCGCCATGCGCAAGCCACCGTTCGATATGTTGGACGGGGTGGCGAAGACCTTGAGGTCGGATCTCTACCTTTACCTGCCTGGCCGGTTGAGGGCCGTGGCCGCTATCAAAAATTATGAAGATGACCGTGAGCGGGAGATGCGTTGAGGCGCGGGTCTCACAATACCCGATGCGAATCCCGCTGAACCCGTAAACCACGAGGCAGCAGTCAGCGTCCCGTGCGGTCGCGCCAGTGTGCGCCGGGCTTGCCCTTGGAGTGCCACTTGGGATTGCCGCCGCCGAAGGCTTTGCCCTTGAATGCGCGATCCTGGTTTTTCCCGGCGTCGCCTTTTTGCTGTCCGCCGGCGCCGAGGGATTGCTGGTGACCTGCGCGCTTCGGGGAGTTGGCGAGCGGGTTGGCGGGATCGATGCGTGGAGCCGAGCCGCCATCGTAGGCAAAGCCTTCCACCGGAACCACGGTGATTTTTTGGCCGATGAGTTTTTCGATGGCGACGATCTCGTTGGCTTCCTGCGGGGTGACGAGGGTGACGGCGTCGCCGGTGGCGGCGGCGCGGCCGGTGCGGCCGATGCGGTGAACGTAGTCCTCGGCGTGGAGCGGCACGTCGAAGTTGATGACGTGGGAAACGCCGGCGACGTCGATGCCGCGCGCGGCGATGTCGGTGGCGACAAGCACTCCGCAGCGGCCGGTGCGAAACTTTTCGAGCGCCTCGACGCGTTGGGACTGGCTGCGCTCGGCGTGGATGACGACGCAGGCGTGGTTCTCCAAGCGGAGCTGGTGGGCGATGCGGTCGGCGCCTTTGCGCGTGCGGGCGAAGACGATCACGCTCTTGAACGCGTCGCGTTGCAGGAGCGTGTAGAGCAGGTCGAGTTTTTGGTTCTCGGTCACCGGATGGATGACGTGGTTGACCGATTCGGCGACGGGCGCGGCGCGGGCGATCTCGATGCGCAGGGGTTTTTTAAGGGCGAACTTGGCGACCTCTTCCAGCTTGGACGGGATGGTGGCGGAGAAGAGGAGCGTCTGCCGTTTGGGCGGGCAGAGTTTCACGATGGCTTTGACGTCCTCGATGAAGCCCATGTCGAGCATGCGGTCCACTTCGTCGAGCACGAGCACTTCGATGGAATCGAGTTTGATGAGCGTGCCGTCGAGAAATTCGCGCAGGCGTCCGGTGGTGGCGATGACGACATCAACGCCGGCGCGCAGGGCGTTGCGCTGCGGTCCGAGAGTGACGCCGCCGTGGAGGACGACGGATTTGAAATCGGTGAACTGGCCCAGTTTTTGAAAAGAGTCATCCACTTGGGCGGCGAGTTCGCGGGTGGGTTCGAGGACGAGCACGCGCGGGCCGGTGTCGCGGTGCGGACCGAGGCGGTTGAGGATAGGCAGGGCAAACGCGGCGGTCTTGCCGGTGCCGGTTTGCGCGGACGCGATGAGGTCGCGTCCGGAAAGCACGGCGGGGATGGCCTGTGTCTGGATCGGCGTGGGCTCGGTGTAGCCGCAAGCCTGTGCGCCGCGCACGAGACTGGAGTAGAGGCCGAGTTTGGAAAAAGGCATCCCCCGACGTCTCGCAGATTCCGGCGCGACGTCGAGGGCGTAAACAGTCGAGGGACGCGGGCCGGACAGATCAGTTGGGCACGCGCACGGGAAGGATCACGAAGGGCAAGTCGGCGAGGAAGAACCGCCGTTGCAGGATGAACACCGTGTAGTTGTGAAGCCAGCGACTGAAAAGGGTCTCGCGCTCAAACACCAGTTGGCCGGAGAAGAAAACCGCGTTGGCATAACGCTGCCTGAGGTTGCGGCAGAGGCGTTCGATTTCCGCGATGGGGTCGGTGCTGATGGCGGAGACGGCCTCGGCTCCGTAGCCTTTGGCGTGCGCGTAGGCGACGTAGCGGCCCGTCGCTGTCTCGACGTGGGTGTGCAGCGCGGCGAGGTCATGGGCGCCCTTAAAGTTGCCCGCATCGACCACGCCGACCTGGACGAAGACGTAGTTTTTAAACGTATCGCCGCAGAGGCGCGGTATGTTGAGCAGCGTGTGCAGGCCGAGACCGTTGTAGCCGTTGACGAGCACGACGGCGGTGCGGGAGTCGGGAGCGGTGGGAGTGGTATTTTGCACGGTGGTGTCGGCGGGGATGAGCGCGGCCTCGACCAGCAGGTCGAGGCGTCGGAGCTGATGGCCGACGTGGGTGTAGTGGCGTTTGATGCCGAAGGCCGCCGCGACAAACAGGCCGGTGACGAGCAGAGTGGCCCAGCCGCCCTCGAAGAATTTCACTGCGGTGAGCGAAACGAGAATGAATGTCGTGAGGAGCAAGCCGAAGCTGTTGATGGCAAATTTGCGCAGCCAGCGTTTCTCCGTGCGGCGTTCGAGCCACCAGTGGCGGACCATGCCGAGTTGCGAGAGCGAGAACGTGATGAAGACGTTGATGCTGTAAAGCAGCACGAGGAGGCCAACCGAGCCGCGGGTGACGATCATCATGATCGCGGCGGCGGCTCCCATCAGAAGAATGCCGTTCTGCGTGACGAAGCGGTCGCTGAGATTGGCGAAACGGGATGGGAACCAGCGGTCCAGCGCCATGTTGGCGAGGACGCGCGGACCGTCGAGAAAGCCGGCCTGGGCGGCGATGAAGAGCAGCGCGGCTTCCGAGGCCAGCGTCACCCAGACGAAGCCGCCGCCCCATGCTCCGGACCACGGGGCGGTCATGCGTTCGAGGAGGACGGCGTTGAGGGTTTTTCCGTCTTCGGGCGTCACGGCATAGAGCAGGTAGGCGAGCAGCAGTCCGGCGACCGTTACGGCGAGGGAAGCCCCCATGTAGAGCATGGTGCGGCGACCGGTTTTCACGCGGGGTTCGCGGAGAATGGGCAGGCCGTTGCTGACCGCCTCTATGCCCGTGTAGGTGCCGGCGCCCATGCTGTAGGATTTCAGCAGCACGGCGAGCAGGCCGAACCAGCCTACTTGAGCGCTCATGTTGTGAACCTCATGAGCCGTGGCGGTAACCATGCCGCCCATGCCGGATGCATGTGTGACGATGGCGTAGAGGATCGCGAAGGCGTGCGTGCCGACGAACACGAAGAAAACCGGCACGAGGAGCACGACGGATTCCTTGACGCCCCGGAGGTTAAGCACGGTGAGCACGAGCACGCCGGTGAAGGAGAAGGCGAGTTTCCACGACTGCGCCTCGGGCGGCAGCAGGCTGAACAACGCGTCCGCACAACTCGCAATGGAGATGGTGATGGTGAGCACATAGTCGATGAGCAGCGCGCATCCCGAGATGACGCCCGCCGCCGGGGAGAGCAGCTTGCTGGCGACGAGATAACCGCCGCCGCCCGCCGGAAACAGCGAGATGATCTGCGAATAGCTGGCGCAGATCGCCACGATGGTGATGACCGATAACAAAGCGACAAATAGGCTTAGGTGCGTGTTGGCGCCGAGGGCCTTGAAGGTTTCCTCGGGGCCGTAGCACGACGACGAGAGTCCGTCGGCGCCGAGGCCCACCCACGCGAAGACGGCGATGAGCGAGACCTTGTGGAAGAGGTTGTGCTCGGTGAGAGCGCGCGCCTTGCCGATGACGAGGGTTTTAAGCGACATGGGCGGAGGCGTTTTGCGGACGTGAACCGAGCATGATGGAAACGCATCCGTGAGGGCGCGAAATAACAAGGCGCGCGGGCAAGCCTGCGGCGCCGGTGGGCGAAGTGACAAACGAGTTCATTTAACTGTCTCCAAACGTGCGACCAGACGGCCTGCGGTATTCCCGGAGGCGCGGATGGGCGCGGTTGTATCGGGGGGACCGTGGAGACACCGCACTCGCGGGCCCTAGGGGATCACCCTTCCATTTGCCGACGAGGTTAGCTGACGGGCTTGGTGCTGGAAGGTCACCTTGAGCATGGTTGCCCATGATCGTTCGCCCCGTCCGCTGCGAGAGAGCGCAACGGATAATTTGGGTCCCCCGTGCCGACGTCGAGGAAGCGACGGCAGCTTAGGCTTTATTGAATCCGAAAAGAACTTTGCGAAGCTGCACGAGCTGGCGCTGTGGGCAAGTTTCTTGATACCCTAGAAGAGCTAACCGATTGCATGGGTTTCGGTTTTGATTAAAAAAGCTGGCTTAACTTTTCGCAGGACTTGGAAATCTTTTAGCTCTCAATTCGCGCTGGGGCCGCATACGGTGCGCTATGGAAAAACGTAAATTTGCCGAACTCGGGCTGTCCGCCGAGGTGTTGAAGGCCGTGGACAAGATGGGTTTTGAAGAGGCTTCGCCGATTCAAACCGCCGTCATCCCGCTGCTGCTTTCGGGCAAAGACGTGATCGGCCAGTCGTCCACCGGCTCCGGCAAGACCGCCGCCTTCGGTGTGCCCGCCGTCGAGAAGGTCGATGCTAAGAAGAAGGTCGTGCAGGTGCTTATTCTTTGCCCGACGCGTGAACTCGCCGTCCAGGTCGCCGAGGAAATCGCGAAGCTGGCGTTCTTCAAAACGGGCGTGCGCGAGGTGCCGATTTTCGGCGGCCAACCTTACGACCGGCAGATTCGCGCGTTGGAAGCGGGTGCGCAGATCGTGATCGGAACCCCCGGTCGCGTGATGGATCACATGGAGCGCGGCACGTTGCGTCTCGACAACCTCAAGATGCTCATCCTCGATGAGTGCGACCGGATGCTCGACATGGGCTTCCGCGACGACATCGAGAAGATCGTTTCGCAGACTCCGCCCGCGCGGCAGCTCTTGTTTTTCTCGGCCACGATGCCGCCCGCCATCAAGAATCTCATCATGCGCTCCGCCAAAGATCCGGCGTGGGTGAAGATCGAGTCGGAGGCGAAGAACGCCCCGCAGGTGGACCAAGTTTATTTCGAGGTGGACCGCCGCTACAAGATCGACGTGCTCACGCGCCTGATTGATCTCAACGATTTTCGTTACGGCATCATTTTCTGCTCCACGAAGGTCATGGTGGACGAGCTCGACGAGCACCTGCACGCGCGCGGCTACGCGACCGACCGTCTGCACGGCGACATCACGCAGGCGCAGCGCACGCGTGTGATGGACAAGTTCCGCCGTCGCGGCTTCGAGTTCCTCGTGGCGACCGACGTGGCGGCGCGCGGTCTCGACGTGGATGACCTGGAGGTTGTGTTTAACTTCGACCTGCCGAACGACGCCGAGGATTACACGCACCGCATCGGCCGCACGGGCCGCGCGGGCAAGTCGGGCAAGGCGTTCACGTTTGTCTCGGGTCGCGAGATTTACGGGCTGCAAAACATGGCGCATTACGGACGCCTGAAAATCCGCCGCGAGAACGTGCCTTCGCTCGACCAGGTCGAGGAGGCGCGCGAGAACGTGTTTTTTGAAAAGCTGCGCGGCGTGCTGACGGCGGGGACCTACCGCAAGCAGGACCGCTTCATCGATCGCCTGCTGGAACAGGGCTTTGCGAGCACCGATATCGTTTCGGCGCTCATCCACATGATGCATGGCGGCGACAAACCCGAGCCGGTGGCTGCGCCTGCGGCCAAGCCGGTGCGTTCGGCTCTGCCGCCCGCCGCTGCGCCCGCCGCGCGCCATGTGCCCGAGGCGCCTTACGTCGCCGCCAAGCCTGCTCCCGCGGCTTTCGCCAAGGTGGCCAACAAGCCGAAGGTCGCCGCGCCGTCGGCGTCTTCCCCTGTGCCGATGATCGTCAAAACGCAGCCTGATCCTGGCGAGAAGGAGCAGGCGTTGTTTGAGAACGAAGAGGCGGCGCGTCCACCGCGTCCCACGAAACAGAAATTCGAGCGCGCCGCGCGCACGGGGCGCGAGCCGGGGATGACGACGTTGTTTTTCAACGTCGGTCGCAAGCAGCTCGTCACTCCGGCGGACATCGTGGGCAAGGTTGCGGGCGTCACCCGCCTGCCGGCCAACGTGGTCGGCGCGATGGATATTCACCAGCGGCACACGCTGGTCGATGTGACGACCGAGCACGTGGCGTTGATCTTGGAAAAATTGAAGGGTATCCGCGTGAAGAACGTCTCGCTTGAGCCGGCGTTGGCGACGGATGCGGATCGCGCGGCTGAATGAGTCGGCGCAGGAGCGGCGTCACGCGAAGTTTACGGGCGGGAACCTTGACAGGTCTCTCATTGGTTCCTACCCGTTAGAGCCCATATGGAGGCTGTGCTAGACCAACCGGTTCTGGTTCTCAATCGCCTGTGGCAGGCGGTGAATGTCATCGGCGCGAAACGCGCCTTCGGATTGCTGTCGAGAGGTCATGCGAGCGTCGTGCATCACCACGAGGACGACTTCCGTGTTTTCAACCTGATGGACTGGGTGGACTTCTCTCAGCACAATCCTCCGCTCGAAGTCATGGATCAGGTGCACACACCGCGCATGACGATCCGGCTGCCGCGCGTGATCCTGCTGGCTTATTTCGACCGGCTGCCCTGCAAGGAGCTGAAGCTCACGCGCAACAACGTCTTCGAGCGCGACAAGGAAACCTGCCAGTATTGCGGGAAGATTTTCGAGCGCGAAGACCTGAACCTCGACCACGTGATCCCGCGCGATTTCGGCGGCAAGACGACGTGGGAAAACATCGTGTGCTCGTGCATCAAATGTAACTCCAAAAAGGCAAACCGACTTCCGCACGAGGCGCATATGCGGCTTATCCGCAAGCCGGTGCGCCCGAAGTGGAGGCCGGTCATTTCGCTCGTGCTGGGCAACGCGGAGCGCGAGCGTTGGAAAGACTTCCTCGATCTGGCTTACTGGAATGTGGAGCTGGAGGACTGAGACCGATTTTGGATTCAGCGGTTCAGGAAGCGTGCGACCATATCGGGCTGGTCGGTGAAAAGACCATCGAGTCCGGCTTCGTTGATGAGGGCGTTTAGAGCCGCGTCTGTCGTCGTGTAGCCGGCGGGCAACGCGTCGGCGCGGAATGTGTAAGCGTGGACTTCGAGGCCGATGTCGTGGGCGGCGCGCACGAACGGGGCGTGGGCGTGCTCCAGGTTGGTCGCCACGGCGGAGGCGTAGATGGCGATGTCGCGAAGGCCAGCTTCGGTGCGCATCGCCTCGTAGTCGCACGCGGCTTCGTTCCAGGCGTTTTTGCCGAGGAGCTGGGTGAGGCGCAGGGCGGTTTTGAAATCGAAACGCAGACGCTTAAGCGCGGCGGGATCGAAGCTCTCGACGATGACGGGATCGGTGGCGCGGGTGAGGTTGTGGCGCGCGAGGCAGGCGAGGGCGGCGGAGCACAGGTCGCGGCCGGCGGCTGCGTGCCAAGCGGGGGATTTGAGTTCGAGGTAGAGTTCGACGCGGCGACCGGTGGCGCGGTTGAGGCTGGCGAGCTGGTCGAGGTGTTCGTCGAGGGTGGCGAGCGGCTGCGGGGGGAAGAGGCGTGGCGCGGGCGTGCCGTCGTGGCGGGGCTCGACTTGGAGGGCGCTAAGCTCGGCCCATACGAGGTCGAGCACGTAGGTGAGGCCGTCGGCACGGGCGCGTGCGGGGAAGCGCGTTCGGATGTCGGTGAGCTCGTCGAGGTGGAGGTCGTGGCAGACGACGAGCTCGCCGTCGCGGGAGAGGACAACGTCGAGTTCGACAAGGTCGGCGCCTTGGGCGTGGGCGAGGGCGGCGGAGGCGAGGGTGTTTTCCGCCGCGTAACCGCAGGCGCCGCGGTGGCCGATGATGAGGGGACGGGCGTTCATGGTGCCTGCCACGAGTAACAGCGGCACGGCGGCGGCAGGACAAGGGCGGAGATCAACGGTGAACGTGAACCGCCCGGTGCGGTGGCATATATGGCGATAAGGTGAATTTATGATATTTATTAAAAAACATTAAATATTTAGCTTGTTGAAATTGTTTAACTTGGGAGCTTTTCCCATTATGAGCTTCACCGCAGTCGGTTCCGCCAAAGCTTCCACTCGTGTTCGTCAGTCCAAGTTCTCGGACTTTGCCCTCTCGTCTTTCCTCGCCTGCATCCTCGCCGCCGGCCCCTCGGCCTACGCGCTCCCCGCCGGCGGGGTCGTCACCGGCGGCAGCGGCACGATCTCCTAAGCGGGCGCCGTCACCACCATCAACCAGAGCAGCGCCCGCCTCGGGCTCAACTGGAACAGTTTCAACATCGGCGCGGCCGAGACCGTCAACTTCGTGCAGCCCTCCGCCTCGTCGGTCGCGGTCAACCGCATCCACGACGTCAACGGCACCCAGATCCTCGGCAAGCTCAACGCCAACGGCCAGGTCTTCCTCATCAACCCCAACGGCGTGCTCTTCGGCGCCGGCTCCCAAGTGAACGTCGGCGGGCTCGTCGCCTCCACCCTCGACCTCGCGGCCGACGGCAAGACCTTCTCCGGCGCGGGCGGCAGCGTCGTCAACCAGGGCTCGCTTACCGCCGCCGACGGCGGCTACATCGCGCTCCTCGGCGGCAGTGTGAGCAACCAAGGCACAATCACCGCCCGCCTCGGCACTGTCGCCCTCGGCGCGGGCAACCAGGTGACGCTCGACTTCTCCGGCGACCAGCTCGTCTCCCTCAGCGTGGACAGCAACACCGTCGCGGCCCTCGCCGAGAACAAGCAGCTCATCCGTGCCGACGGCGGCGTGGTGCTCATGAGCGCAGGCGCGCGCGACAGCCTCGTCGCCAGCGTGGTCAACAACACCGGCGTCGTGCAGGCGCAGACGATCGAGAACCGTGGCGGCGTCATCAAGCTCCTCGGCGGCATGAAGGCCGGCACCACCACGGTCGCGGGCACCCTCGACGCCTCCGCCCCGGTCGCGGGCGACGGCGGCTTTATCGAGACCTCCGCTGCCACGGTCACCGTGGCTGATTCCGCCAAGATCACCACCCGCGCCGCCTCCGGCAAAACCGGCACATGGCTGATTGATCCGACCGACTTCACCATCGCGGCCTCCGGCGGCGATATCACCGGCACGGACCTCTCGACCCAGCTGGCCGACAACAACGTCGCCCTCGAAGCCGCCTCCGGCAATCTCAACGTCAACGACGCTGTTTCCTGGAGCGCCGACACGACGCTCACGCTCACTGCGCTGCTCGGCAGCATCATTTTTAACGCCCCGCTCACCGCCACCGGCGACCACGCCGGGCTCGTTCTCAGCTACGGCATGGGTGCGGGCTACACGCTCAACGGCCATGCGATCACCCTCTCCGGCGCGACGCCCACCTTGCAGATCGGCGAGACGGGCAGCCTCGTGACCTACACGGTCATCAACAACCTCGGCGCCGAAGGCAGCACCACGGGCACCGACTTGCAGGGCATGAACGGCGGCCTCGCCGGCCACTACGCGCTCGGCTCAGACATCAACGCCTCCGCTACCGCCGGCTGGAACGGCGGCGCAGGCTTCAGCCCTTTGGCTGCATTTGCCGGCAGTTTCACGGGCTTGGGACACACCGTCAACGGCCTGACGATCAACCAGCCTGCTTCAGGTAACATCGGTCTTTTCAGGCAAGTCTCTGTAGGTGGCTTGGTGCGAGACGTGGGGCTGATGGATGTTTCTATAAACGGCGCCTCCAAAGTCGGCGGCTTGGTCGGCTACAACAGCGGCACGATCACGAACGCCTACGCGACTGGCTCGGTTTCCGGCTCCGGCAGCTACGTCGGCGGCTTGGTCGGCTACAACGGCGGCACGATCACGAACGCCTACGCGACCGGCTCGGTTTCCGGCTCCAAATACTCCGTCGGCGGCTTGGTCGGCTACAATAAAAGTGGCACGATCACGAACGCCTGCGCGACCGGCTCGGTTTCCGGTAACGCCGACGTCGGCGGCTTGGTCGGCTACAATTCTGGCGCGATCACGAACGCCTACGCGACCGGCTCGGTTTCC
>JANYJB010000041.1 GCA_025361935.1 Verrucomicrobiota bacterium | reverse complement strand
TAAGAAGATGGCGCTCGTGCTCTTCGAGCCGTTCATCATCCGCCGCCTCAAGGAACTCGGCTTCGTTCACACCGTCCGCGGTGCGCGCAAGATGATCGAGAAAAAGTCCCCTGAAGTGTGGGATATTCTTGAGGAAGTGACCAAGGGCCATCCGGTGCTGCTCAATCGCGCACCGACGCTCCACCGTCTTTCGATCCAGGCTTTCGAGCCCGTGCTCATCGAAGGTTCCGCTATCCGCGTTCACCCTCTCGTCTGTACCGCGTACAATGCGGACTTCGACGGTGACCAGATGGCCGTCCACGTGCCGTTGTCCCTCGAAGCCATCCTGGAGTGCAAACTCCTCATGATGTCGACGAACAACATCTTCTCGCCGTCCTCCGGCAAGCCGATCCTCACGCCGTCGCAGGACATCGTCCTCGGCGCGTATTATCTCACCGTCGAGCCGCGCACCAAGCCCGCCAAAGGCGTCCGCGTGCCGTTGCTTTCCGGTCTCCATGAGGTCCTCTACGTCAAGGCCGACGGCGCGCTCAAGATGCACGACTGGATCGAGGTGCCGAACCCGGATTTCAAGAAGGACACCGTTTACGGCAACAAGGAGCGCAAGGTGCTCCGCACGACCGTGGGCCGCGTGATCTTCAACGAGATCTGGCCCGCCGGTCTCGGCTTCATCAACTTCCCGGTGCCGAAGAGCAAGCTGGGCGATCTCATCCTCAACACCTATAAGGTCGCCGGCGACCGGGTGACGGTGGAGACGCTCGACAAGCTCAAGGAGCTCGGCTTCCAGACCGCCATGCAGGCCGGTATCTCCATCGGGATCGACGACATGATCATCCCCGAGAACAAGAAGGAGATCGTGGCCGACGCACGCAAGAAGGTCGACGAGGTCGAGTCCCAGTACAAGAAGGGCATCATCACGTCCGGCGAGCGCTACAACAAGATCATCGACATCTGGACCGGCGCCACTGATCGCATCGCCAAGGCGGTCTTCGCCAAGCTAGAGAACAACGACGGCCGCACCGAGGTTAACCCGGTTTACATCATGATGGACTCTGGCGCCCGCGGTAATAAACAGCAGGTTCGCCAGCTGTGCGGAACTCGCGGCCTCATGGCCAAGCCCAACGGTGAAATCATCGAGCGTCCGATTCTGTCCTCCTTCCGCGAAGGTCTGACAGTTCTCGAATACTTCATCTCAACCCACGGCGCCCGCAAGGGTCTCGCCGACACCGCCCTCAAGACCGCCGACGCCGGCTACCTCACCCGTAAGCTGTGCGACGTCGCTATGGACGTCATCATCGCCGAACCCGATTGCGGCGTTCGTGACGGCATCTGGAAAAAGGCCATCTTCGAAGGTGACGACGAAATCGTTCCCCTCCGCGAGCGCATCGTCGGTCGCTGCTCGTCCGACGACGTCTACAATCCCACCAATCCCTCCGAGCTGCTCGTCGCCTCCGGTGACCTCATCAGCGAAGAAGCCGCCACTCGCATCGTCGATTCCGGTATCGAGCGCCTCAAGGTCATGTCTCCGCTCACCTCGATCAGCCCGAACGGCATCGATGCGAAAAGCTACGGCATCAACCCCGCGACCAACCGCATCGCCAAGCAGGGCGACTCCGTCGGCATCATCGCCGCCCAGTCCATCGGCGAACCCGGCACGCAGCTCACCATGCGCACGTTCCACATCGGTGGCGTCGCCTCCGGCGGATTCAAGACGCCCGAAATTCGCGTCCGCGCCAGCGGCACCGTGAAATACAAGGGTCTCCGTCTCGTTGAAACCGCCGATGGTGCCGCCATCGTGCTCAACAAGACCGGCACGATCCAAATCATCGACGCCGATGATCGTGAACTCGAAAACTACAACATCGTGGTCGGTTCCTTCCTCCACGTTGGCGACGGTGCCAAGATCGAAAAGGGTGCGGTTCTCGCCCAGTGGGATCCCTACAACATCCCCGTGCTCTCCGAAAAGGGCGGCACGCTGGCGTTCAAGGACATGATCCCCGGTGTCACCGTGAAGCGCGAACTCGACGAATCGTCGGGCCGCATCGCCACGGTCGTCATCGAGCACAAGGAAGATCTCAATCCGCAGGTCGAGGTGCGTGATGCCAAGGGCAAGCCCCTCGCGTCCTACGCCATCCCGGTCGGCGCGCAGATTGCCGTACAGGAAGGCGACATCATCGCCCCCGGCGCGCTTCTCGCCAAGACGCCCCGTCAGGCTTCCAAGACCAAGGACATCACCGGTGGTCTTCCCCGCGTCGCCGAGCTTTTCGAAGCCCGTCGCCCGAAAGATGCCGCCGAGATGGCCCGCATCGACGGGGTCGTTTCGTTCGAAGGCACGCTGCGCGGCAAGCGCAAGCTGGTCGTTCGCAACGAAGAGACCTCGCAGGAAGAGGAACATCTCATCCCGACCGGCAAGCACATCATCGTGCAACCCGGCGACGTGGTTCACAAGGGCCAGCACCTTACGGAAGGCTCCGCCGATCCGCACGAGATCCTCGAAATCCTCGGACCGTCCGCGCTGTATGACTTCCTCATCAGCCAGGTGCAGGAGGTTTACCGCCTGCAAGGCGTGACGATCAACGACAAGCACATCGAGATCATCATCCGCCAGATGCTCCGCAAGGTCCGCATCACCGATCCGGGTGACAGCGAATACTTCTGGGGCGAGCAGGTGGACCGCGCGGCCTTCTTGGCCGACAACAAGCGCCTCGACGAAGCCGGCGGCAAGCCGGCGGAAGCCGAGCCGATCCTCCTCGGCATCACCAAGGCCTCGCTCGAGACCGAGTCGTTCATCTCGGCCGCTTCCTTCCAAGAGACGACCCGCGTCCTCACCGACGCTTCGACCCTCGGCAAGATCGATCTCCTGAAGGGCTTCAAGGAAAACGTCATCATGGGTCACCTGATCCCTGCTGGCACGGGCCTGCCCTCATACAAGAACCTCCGTATCAGCTTGCCGTTCGGCGAAGAGATCCCGAACGAGGAAGTGAAGGCTTCCGAGGCGAGCTGAGCGTTTGCTCGGTTCAAAAATTCAAAGCCGCGGGCGCTCAGGCGTCTGCGGCTTTTTTGTGTCTGCATGAATACGCCTTTGAAATTGGAACATGTTTAGGCGGAACCCGAGGCTCCTGATTTCACAGCGGGCGATTTTCCGTGATTCGGAATATTGCGCCACGATAAATCTTAAAGTATTTTTTTATCGGATACATATGATCCGAAAGCGAGACGCCATTGTTCATTGCAATTCACGCCTTGTAGTTTTCCGGAAGTGATGGGCTTGGGATCGAGTATGTTGCTCGGTCGTGTGCGTGTGGTTTGAGGGCAGGGTAGGGTAGGGGCTACTTTGGGAGTGTTTGCGTTCCGTGCAGTGACTTTCCCCTTGTCGGGCGACCTTGCACCGTGTTTGAACGATAATTCCTTAGTTTTCTCCATCTCCCTTTAGCGCGTTGTCTGTTTCTGCTGGCGAACGCTTGACCGTCGAAAAACCGGCCTCGGCCGGATTTTTTCGGACTAATTCTCTTTTTTGCTAAAATCTGCTTGCCGAGGCTTACCACCTTGGTAGCTTCCGCCTCTTTTCCTCATTTCATAGCCACTCTTCGATATGCCGACCATCAACCAACTCGTGCGCAAAGGACGTCGCCAAATTAAGGCCAAGTCCAAGTCGCCCGCCCTCGACGGTAACCCCTTCCGTCGTGGCGTGTGCGTGCAGGTCATGACCCGCACCCCCAAGAAGCCCAATTCCGCTATCCGCAAGGTCGCGAAGGTGCGCCTGACCAATGGCAACGAGGTCATCTCTTACATCCCCGACGAGGGTCATAACCTTCAGGAGCACTCCATTGTGCTCGTGCGCGGTGGCCGCGTGAAGGACTTGCCCGGCGTCCGTTACCACATCGTTCGCGGCACCCTTGACGCCACCGGCGTCGAAAAGCGTCGTCGCAGCCGTTCCAAATACGGTGTCAAGCGCCCCAAGGCGGCCAAAAAGTAATCTTTAACCGAGGAACCATAAGTCATGTCACGCCGCCACAAAGCAGATAAACGCGAAGTCCAGCCGGACATTCGTTACGGCAGCCCTCTCGTTGCCCACCTTGTCAATGTCGTCATGGAAGACGGCAAGAAAAACATCGCCGAGCGCATCGTTTACGGTGCCTTCGAGAAGGTTTCGGAAAAACTCGAAAAGGGTGATCCCGTTGATCTGATGATCGGTGCGCTCGAAAACGCCCGCCCCCGCCTTGAGGTCAAGAGCCGCCGCGTCGGTGGCGCCACCTACCAGGTTCCCGTCGAAATCTCGTATGAGCGCCAGGAGAGCCTCGCTCTTCGCTGGATCGTTACCGCCGCTTCTGGTCGCAAAGGTGTTCCCATGAAAGACGCCCTCGCCGCCGAAATCGTCGATGCTTACAACAACACGGGCAGTGTCGTTAAGAAGAAGGAAGATACCCACAAGATGGCCCAGGCCAACCGCGCCTTCGCCCACCTCCGCTGGTAAGAAATCGATCCCATGTCTGAAGCTCCCGTCATTTCCATCGTCACCGACAAGTCCAAGGTCTCCCCGGCTAACGCCAAGGAGCGCCCGTTCCCGCTCGAGTGGACACGTAACATCGGCATCGTTGCCCACATCGATGCGGGTAAGACGACCACCACCGAGCGTATCTTGTTTTACTCCGGCGCCGTCCATAAGATGGGCGAAGTGCACGAGGGTAGCACGGTGACTGATTGGATGGAGCAGGAGCGTGAGCGTGGCATCACGATCACCGCCGCCGCCATTTCCTGTGCTTGGAATGCCTCCAATGGTCCTTGGAAGGGCATCAAGCAGCGCATCAATATCATCGACACGCCCGGACACGTTGACTTCACCGCCGAGGTGGAGCGTTCCATGCGCGTTCTTGACGGTGCTGTTTCCGTTTTTTGTGCGGTTGCCGGTGTGCAGCCCCAGTCTGAAACCGTTTGGCGTCAGGCCAACAAATACGGCGTTCCCCGTATCGCTTTCATCAACAAGATGGATCGCACCGGTGCCGATTTCTACCGCGCCGTCAGCGAAATGCGCGAGAAGCTCGGTGCCAACGCCCACCCCATCTTCATCCCGATTGGCAAGGAAGAGAATTTCTCCGGCCTTATCGATCTGGTCCATAACCAAGCCTACATTTTCGACGAGACCACGGATCCGCTCGGCATGAATCCAGTCACCGCCGCGATCCCCGTCGAATACGCCGAACAGGCCAAGGAATACCGCGAAAAGCTGCTAGAAGCCGTTTGCGATTTCGATGACGTCATTGCCGAAAAATACCTTGGTGGCGAAGAGGTCACGGTTGACGAGTTCATCCTCGCGGTCCGCAAGGCCACGATCTCGATGAAGTTCACCGGCGTGATCCCCGGTTCCGCCTTCAAAAAGAAAGGTGTGCAGCGCCTTCTTGATTCGGTGGTTACCTATCTTCCCAACCCCCTCGATGTCCCAGCCATGAAAGGTCAAGACACCGATGGTGTCGAGGTAGAGGCTGTCGTCAGCGACAAGGCCAAGATGGCTGGTCTCGCGTTCAAGCTTTGGAACGACCCGTTCGTCGGTCGTCTGGTGTTCTTCCGTATTTACACTGGCAAGCTCCCCAAGGGCATGCCCCTCAACAATCCCCGCACCCGCCGCACCGAGCGCGTTTCCCGCCTCGTTCTTATGCGCGCCATGGATCGCGAGGAAATCGACATGGCTTACTCCGGCGACATCTGCGCCCTCGTTGGCGTCAAAGACGTCATCACCGGTGACACGCTGTGCGACGAAGATTTCGATATCCGTCTTGAGCCGCCGTCCTTCCCTGAGCCCGTTATCGCCATGTCGATCGAGCCAAACTCTAAGGCCGACCAGGAAAAGCTCGGCATGGCTCTTCAGCGCCTCGTTGCCGAAGATCCCACGCTCCGTGTCAAGACCGACCAGGATACCGGTCAGACTATTCTTGCCGGCATGGGCGAGCTTCACCTTGAGATCATCGTTGATCGCATGAAACGCGAGTTCAAGGTCGAGGCGACTTCGGGCAAGCCCCAGATTGCTTACCGCGAGACTATCACCGCTCACGCCGATGGCGAAGGTAAGTTCATCCGTCAGTCGGGCGGTAAGGGCCAATACGGCCACGTCGTCGTCAAGATCGAGCCCAACGAAAAGGGCAAGGGCGTCGAAGTCATCAACGAAACCGTTGGCGGCTCCATCCCCAAGGAATTCATCAAGCCTTCCACCGAAGGTATTCTCGAAGCCGCCAACAATGGGGTCGTCGCCGGCTACCCGGTGGTCGATGTCATCGTGCGCATCGTTGACGGCTCCTTCCACGACGTGGACTCCTCCGAAATGGCGTTCAAGATGGCCGGCATCTTCGGCTTCAAGGACGCGATGAAGTCCGCCAAGCCGATCCTCCTCGAACCCATCATGGGCGTCGAAGTCACCACTCCCGAAGAATATCAGGGCGACCTCATCGGTGACATCAATCGTCGCCGCGGCCAGATCGCCGGCATGGAATCCAAGAATGGAGCCTGCATCATCAGCTCCAAGGTTCCGCTAGAGACCCTCTTCGGTTACGTCACTGACATCCGCTCCCTTTCCAAGGGCCGCGCGAGTGCTTCGATTACCCCGTCGCATTTCGAGCAGGTTCCTTCTTCCCTCCTCACCAAGATCGTCGAGACCTCTACCAAGGCTCCCGCCCGCAGCTAACCTCGTTCTTTTTATCGTATGAAAGGCCAACGCATCCGCATCAAACTCCAAGGCTTCGACTATCGCGTGATCGATCAGTCCGCCTCGGAAATCGTCGAAACCGCCAAGCGCTCCGGCGCCCGCGTGTCCGGCCCGATTCCTCTCCCGACCCGCATCGAGAAACTTTCGGTCAACCGCTCTCCGCACGTTGACAAGAAGTCGATGGAGCAGTTCGAGACGCGCACTCACAAGCGCCTCATCGACATCATCGAGCCCACCGCCCAGACGGTCGACGAGCTCAAGAAACTCAATCTTCCCTCCGGCGTCGACATCACCATCAACGTTTGAGTTAACCCAAAGTCACTTCACACATCAGTTGCTGCCCATGTGCGCACCGCGCACCGCTGGGTTTCCACTAATGTAGGTTGTTAAACGGAAATTCTTTCCACCTACCACTTAGCACCATGTCCTCTACGCTATTAGGCAAAAAACTCGGCATGACGCAGGTCTACGACGCTAAAAACGTCCTAGTCCCCGTCACCGTGGTCGAAGCCGGCCCTTGCCCGGTCGTCCAAGTTAAAACCAAGCAGATCGACGGTTACGATGCCGTCCAGATCGGCTTCTCCAAGCAGAAGTCCAAGAACGCTTCGAAGGCTGAACAGAACCACGCCAAAAAGGCTGGTCTCGAGGAGACGCCCCGCGTCCTCCGCGAAGTTCGCCTCGAAGGCGCTTCCACCCTCAAGGTCGGTGACGTTGTCACCGTCGCCGATTTCCAGGAAGGCCAGCTCATTGACGTCAGCGGCGTCACCAAGGGCAAAGGCTTCCAGGGCGTCGTGAAACGTTTCCGTGTCGGTGGCGGTCCCGCCACCCACGGTTCCATGTTTCACCGCCGCATCGGTTCCATCGGCATGCGCCAGACCCCTGGCCGCGTCTGGAAGAACCAAGCGATGCCCGGCCACATGGGCCAGCTCGCCCGCACCATGCAGAATCTCATTATCGTGAAGATTCTCCCCGAGAAGAACCTCCTTCTCGTCAAGGGCGCCATCCCCGGCGCCAACGGTGATGACGTCGTCGTCCGCACCGCCATCAAGGGCCAGCCCAAGAAAGCCTAACCCTTAAAGGACACCCACGACATGAAACTCAAAGTTTTCAGCTCCGACGGCAAGACCTCACGCGAACAAGACTTCGCCGGTTTGCCAACCTTCGAAGGCGACAAGGGCCTTCAGGCGGTCAAAGAAGTGATCGTCGCTATCAACGCCAACAACCGCCTCGGCACCCACTCCACGAAAACCCGTGGTGAAGTGTCCGGCGGTGGCAAGAAGCCCTGGCGCCAGAAGGGCACCGGTCGCGCCCGCGCCGGTTCCACCCGCTCCCCGATCTGGGTCGGCGGCGGCGTCGTCTTCGGCCCCAAGCCCCGCGACTACTCCAAAAAGATCAACTCCAAGGTCAAGGCCCTCGCCTTCAGCCGTGCGTTGTTCGACCGCGTTTCCGCCGGTGAAATCGACGTCATCGACGCCTTCGAGATCAAGCCGGTCAAGACGAAGGTCATGAACCAGATCATCGAGCGCATCGCCCCCAAGGGTAAGATCCTCATCGTGGACCAGGAGTTCACCGCCGACACCGCCCGCGCTGTCTGCAATCTCGAGCGCATCTCCGTCCAGGAGGCTAGCGCTCTCAACACCCTCGATCTTGCCCAATACAAGAAGATCATCGTGAGCGCCAAGGCGCTCGAAACCATTATCGCCCGCGTCAACGGAGGTAAGAACTAATGAACGCTGGAAAAGTTCTCAAACTCGTCCGCCTCACTGAAAAGTCTAACAAGCTTTCCTCCGAGCTCGGCCAATACACCTTCGAGGTCGCCATCGGCACCAACAAGCATCAGATCGCGGAAGCCGTCGAGAAGACCTTCAAGGTCTCCGTCACCCGCGTGAATACTTCCGTTTACCGCGGAAAGAACAAAAAGAGCCGTCAAGGCCGCCCCAGCATCACGTCCGACTACAAGAAGGCCATCGTGACGCTGAAGACCGGCGACAAGATCGAGCTCGTCTAACCTGGAGAACACACAACATGCCGCTTACTCCTATCCGTCGTCCCCTCACGCCTTCTCAGCGCTTCACGCAGCTGAACAAGCCCGAGGGTCTTTCCAAGAAGCGCCCCGAGGCTGCCCTCACCGAGGCCAAGCCCAAGACCGGTGGTCGCAACGTCTATGGCCGCATCACGTCGCGTCGTCGTGGCGGTGGCCATAAGAAACTCTACCGCATCATCGACTTCAAGCGCGACATCCTCGACATGCCCGCCAAGGTGCAGGCGATCGAGTATGATCCCAATCGCACCGCGCACATCGCCCTTCTGGCTTACACCAGCGGCGAGAAGCGCTACATCATCGCCCCGAAAGGCCTCAAGGCAGGCGACACCATCTTCGCCTCCGACAAGGCCACGTTAAACGACTTCAATGTCGGCAACAACTTCCCGCTGTCGATCATCCCGCCCTCCACCAAGCTGCACAACGTCGAGCTCGTCCCGGGCCGCGGCGCCCAGCTCGGTCGCACGGCTGGCACCTCCATCGAACTCGTCAACGTCGAGAACGGTGCCGCTCAGATCAAGCTCCCTTCCGGCGAAATCCGTCTGGTCAACCCCAAGTGCCGCGCCACCATCGGTGAAGTCGGCAACGGCGACCAAATCAACGCTTCTCTCGGTAAGGCCGGCCGCAATCGCTGGCTCGGCAAACGCCCCCGTCAGCGCGGCGTTTCCATGAACCCGGTCGATCACCCCAACGGTGGCGGTCCGGGCAAGTCCAAGGGCGGCGGCGGTCGCCAGCACCTCGTTTCCCCCTGGGGCCAGCTCGCCAAGGGCTTCCCGACCCGCAAACGCTCGAAGCCCTCGAGCAGCCAGATCCTTGTGCGCCACAACGGCCGCAAGCCCCGCGGCCAGAAGTAATCTTACACCCTTACCAACATGGCACGCTCCATCAAAAAAGGTTTCTTTGTCGATTACCACCTGCTCGAGAAAATCGAGAAGGCCGTCAAGGCCGGTGGCTCCAAGAAACCCATCCAGACCTGGTCCCGCCGCTCGACGATCACGCCCGATTTCATCGGCCACACGTTCAGCGTTCACAACGGCAAGGCTTTCATCTCCGTGCACGTCACCGAGAACATGGTCGGTCACAAACTGGGCGAATTCGCGCTTACCCGCGTGTTCAAGGCTCACGGTGGCATGACCCGCAAGGAAATCTAAGTTCGTTCACCGCCGCCATGCTCCGTCGCCTCCTCCAGTTTGCCGCCGTCATTGCCGTCGCTTCCGCGACGACGCTGTCGGCTGCGCTGGTCGATACGCGTTCGGTCGAGGCGGCTCCGGTGGTGTCCGTGCGCGCCACGCGCGTCGCGGACATCGTGCTCCTCGGAGCCGGCCTCACCGCTGGTCTCCGTCAGGGCATGGTCTGCCGCATCACCCGTGGAGATATGGATGTCGCCGAGGTTGTCCTCGTCGATCTCCGCCTCCGCTCCGGTGCCGCGCTCATCCTGCAACTCGCCCCCGGTCAATCGATCCGGACCGGCGACGTCGCCACCGTCAAAACTCTCAAAGCATAATAAACACATCAAAAGGGCAGGGGACTTTTCAGTCCTGCTGTCGCCCCTAAAAAGGAATCTCAAACCATGGAAGTCCAAGCCCTCACCCGTTACGCTCGCATGTCCCCTAAAAAGGTCCGCGAAGTCGTCCGCACCATCCAAGGCCGCAAAGCCAACGATGCCGTCGATCTGCTCACGCTGATCCCCCGCAAGTCCGCCCGCCTGATCGTCAAGACGCTCAAGAGCGCCATCGCGAACGCCGAAAACAACAACAACCTCTCCGCCGATTCCCTCGTCGTGAAGAGCGCCCTCGTTGAAAACGGACCCGTCCTCAAGCGCTTCAAGGCCGGCGCCCGCGGCACCGCGATGCCCCGCCGCAAGAAGATGTCCCACATCCGCATCGTCCTGTCCGACGGTAACTCCAACTAATTTAATCCCATGGGCCAAAAGACCAATCCGATCGGCTTCCGCCTCGCCGTCCGCCGCAACTGGCAGTCCCGCTGGTATGCGACCAAGAAAGACTTCGCCAAGCTCCTCCTTGAGGACCAGATCATCCGCACCAAGCTGATGGAGAAGCTCAAGCAGGCTTCCGTCCCCCGCATCTTCATCGAGCGCGCCTCCAACCGCGTCCGCGTCAAGATCTACACCGCCCGTCCTGGCATCGTCATCGGCCGCAAGGGCGCCGAGATCGAGAACATCAAGGCCGAACTCGCGAAGCTCACCGGCAAGGACATCCTCCTCGACATCGTCGAAGTGAAGAAGCCCGAGATCGAGGCTCAGCTCGTCGCCGAGAACGTCTGTCTTCAGCTCGAACGCCGCATCGCTTTCCGCCGCGCCATGAAGAAGGCCGTCGAAATGGCTATGGCTCTCGGAGCCGAAGGCATTCGTATCCAGTCGTCCGGCCGCCTCGGTGGCGCCGACATCGCTCGCCGCGAGTGGCAGCGCAAAGGCCGCGTGCCTCTGCACACCCTCCGCGAGAACATCGACTACGGCTTCGCCGAAGCGAACACCGTCTACGGCAAGATCGGCGTCAAATGCTGGATCTGCAAAAAAGAAACCGACGTGACGCTCTAACCGGCCGCCCACGCTAACCATTTAACACAAGAGAAACCACCATGGCTCTCGCTCCGGCACGCACCAAATACCGCAAATCGCAAAAGGGTTCCCGCAAGGGCAACGCCAAGCGCGGTAACACCATCTCCTTCGGCGAATTCGGCCTCCAGTCTCTGACCCGCGGTCCAATGACCGGTCAGCAAATTGAAGCTGCCCGCGTCACCATCTCGCGCCACCTCAAGCGCAAGGGAAAACTCTGGATTCGTATCTTCCCCCACAAGCCAATCACCAAGAAGCCCGCCGAAACGCGAATGGGCTCAGGTAAAGGTCCGGTCGAATACTACGTCGCCCAGATCAAGCCCGGTGCC
>JANYJB010000038.1 GCA_025361935.1 Verrucomicrobiota bacterium | reverse complement strand
CTGAAGCTTTCTGAAGCTCAACGCCGTCGCGGCCTTGTCATTGGCGTCGCCGGATTTGTCCAAACGGTCGGCAAGTGCGGCGACAAATTTGGCGTTCGCCTTCACTTTGCTGAGTTTATCGGATGCCAAATCGCCTGATTTATCGACGAGCGCGTTGACCAAGTCACGAATGGCAAAAGCCGCCTCATGAACGTGGTCGAGTTTTCCCGCCGTGACCATCTGGTCCAACTCATTTTCCTGGGCTTTGACCGCCTGAAGGATTGCAGGAACGGTGTCGGGGATTTTGACCTTGGGCTCTTCTTCTTCGGCCCAGGCCGACGGCACCAGGCGAATGGCAAGTGCCATGAGGAGCAGAATGCTGGAGATTTTTAATTTTTTCATGAGTTTGATTTATTTGTTACGGTTTGAGTTGTGGATGGGTTGGTAAAACGGAGGCGGCAACCGTGACCGCTTTCGTTAAAGTGAAGTCGGGGAAGCGGGTGTCATCGCCGTGACGGTAGCGCCGGCGGATTTGGCGCGGCGGCGTTCGCGAAACTCCTCGATTTTATTATAGAGGGTCGGGATCACGATCATGTTCAGGAACGTTGAGGTGAACAAACCACCGAGAATCACATGGGCCAGCGGACGTTCGAGTTCTTTGCCGGTCGCACTACCCCAAAGGAGCGGAATCAGGCCGAGGGCGGCCGTGGCCGCCGTCATCAGCACGGGATTCAGCCGGTCCATGGATCCCTCCATGACAGTTTCATGAAGTGATTTTCCTTCCAGTCGAAGCTGGTTGTAGCGGCTGACCAGAATCACGCCGTTGCGGGAAGCGATGCCGAAAAGGCTTATGAACCCGATGATGGCGGGAACGCTCAGATCGCCGCCGGTGACATAAACGGCGACTACGCCGCCGATGAGCGAGAGCGGCAGGTTGACCATGACCAGCAGCGCCTCGCGGGTGGTGCCAAACGCTTGGTAGAGCATGAGGAAGATTCCTACGACGGCTCCGATGCCGAATATCGTCAGCACCTGCTGGGCCTTCTGCTGGCTTTCAAACTGGCCGCCGTATTCGATGAAATATCCCGTCGGCAGTTTGATCTGCGTAGCGATCTTGGTCTGCGCTTCGGTGATGAGGCTGTTCAGATCGCGGCCGGCCACGTTGCACTGCACCACGATGCGCCGCTGGACATTTTCACGGTTGATGACGTAGGGCCGGTCCTCAAAGCGGACGTCGGCGACCATCCGCAGGGGTATCTTGGCACCGCCGTCGGCACCCAGCGCCGGCGCATCAACCAGAATGTTGCGGATGGCGTCCGCATCGTTGCGGGCGGATTCCGGCAAACGCAGCGAAAGATCAAAGGTTTTACGGCCCTCCAACACTTGTGAAACCGCGGTGCCGTTCAGGAGCGTTTCAATCGTTTCGGACAGTTCGCCAACGCTGATGCCGTAGCGGGCGGCTCTTTCGCGATCCACCTTGATGATGAGTTGAGGCACGTTCACCTGCTGTTCCAAGGCGAGGTCGGCCACACCGGAAATGCCCTGCATGACCTTGAGCACGTCACGGCCTTTTTGTCGTAGAACGCTCAAGTCGTCGCCGTAGATTTTTATGGCGACTTGAGCGCGGATGCCGGACTGCACCTCGTCCATGCGGTGGGCGATGAACTGGCCGACGTTGAAAACCGTGCCGGGGACAAGCGCCAGGTCGGCGCGAATCCGGTTGAGCAGTTCATCGGGTGGCATTTTTGCATCGCGGGCGTAGTCGAGCTTCACGTCGAATTCGCTGAAGTTGGGCGGTTGGGCGTCATCGTCCAGTTCGCTGCGACCGGCGCGCTGCGAGATCGAGACGACTTGCGGGTATTTCAGCAGATCCTGGCGCACTATGTCGCCGAGCCGCATGGACTCTTCCAGTGAAGTTCCTGGCAGCGTGGTCATCGCCACGATGAAATTCCCTTCGTGAAATTCCGGCAGAAACGAACGCCCGAAGTAAGGAATAATGGCGATGGCCACGCCCGCCAGCAGCAACGCAGCGATGGCCACCGGCCAAACATGCCGCAGCGTGAAGCGCAGGACGTGCGCGTAGATGTCCTTGAGTGCGTGGGCGACGAAACTCTCTTTTAAATCCTTCTTGGTATTGCCAAGTAGCAGGTAGCAAAGCACCGGGGTCACAGTCACAGCGATGAAGAGCGAGCAGAACAAGGAGCCGAGATAGGCCAGACCAAGCGGTGTGAAGACGCGTCCTTCCAATCCTGAGAGGAAAAATATCGGGAGAAAGACGATGCCCACGATCAAGGTCGCATAGACAACCGAGTTTCGCACTTCACTGGTCGCCTCGAAAACCACCTCGATGGCCGGCATGGGTGTCGGCGACTCGCGATTCAGTCGCAGTCGCCGAAAGACGTTTTCGACGCCGATGATGGCGTCGTCCACGACCTCGCCGATGGCGATGGCGAGTCCGCCGATGGTCATAGAATTCAGGCTGATACCGAACCATTTCAACACCATGACACCGGCAAGCAAGGAGGCCGGCATCGAGACGAAACTGATAAACGACGCCCGGACGTTCATCAGGAAAACGATCAGCACAATCGTGACGATGATACCGCCCTCGATCAGGGCGGTGTTTAGGTTGTGGATCGAGCCCTCGATGAAATCGGCCTGCCGGAACACATGAAAGTTAAGCTTCACGTCCGGCGGAAGCTGGCGCTGGGTGTCCTTGAGGGCGGCCTCCACCTTATAGGTGGTGGTCAGTGTATCGGCGCCGTAGGCCTTGGAAATGGTCCCGATCACCGCTCGCTTGAGATTGAGCGCGCCGTCGCCGCGCTTGACGTCCGGCGCGAAGGTCACGTCCGCGACGTTGCGGACGAAGACGGGCACGCCCTTGATGAACTTGATGACGGTGTTGCCGACGTCTTCGAGCGACTCGATGCGGGCCACGCCGGTGACGATATATTCGCGGCCGGATCCTTGGAGGAATGCGCCGGGCACGTTGACGTTGGATTTTGCCAAGGCGTCGCGCACCTCGGCGATGCTCACGCGGTAGGCGCTCAATCGCACGGGATCGAGCTGCACTTGATACTGTTTAACCTCACCGCCGATTGCGACCACCGAGGCCACGCCGCCCAGAGCGAGAATGCGGGGGCGTATCTGCCAGTCCGAAAGGGTGCGCAGTTCCATCGGAGAGCGCGTGTCGCTTTCGAGGCTGTATTTGACCAGCCAGCCGACCGCCGAGGTGACGGGGAGCATCACGGGAGTCTGGGTGCCGCTCGGGAACCGGTCTCGGACCGCCTGGATGCGTTCGTTAACGAGCTGGCGTGCCAGATAAACATCCGTGCCCCACTTGAAAACGATGGTCACGGTGGACAGGCCGACGGACGAGGAAGACCGGATATTTTCCAGATCGGGGGTGCCGTTGACCGAGCTTTCGATGGGAAATGTTATGAGCGACTCGATGTCTTCGGGGGACAGTCCGGGGGCTTCCGTCTGGATGACGACTTGCGGGGGGGCGAACTCCGGGAAAACATCCACCGCCATGTTGCGGGTCACATAGGTGGAACCGAACAAGAACACCACCAAGCCAACTACGACGAGCAGCCGGTTGTTCAGCGACCAGCGGATGATTTTATTGAACATGATCGGCTGAGGTCAGTCGTTATCCTTGGCGGGAGCTTTGACTCCGCCAGTCAGCCACTGAGTGAAAAGTTCTCGCTGGCCAAGCACGACGACGGCGTCACCCGGCACGAGGCCGTCCTTGATTTCAACAAAACGGTCGTCCGCCACGCCGACCTGCACATCCACCCGGTTGAAGGTGTTTCCGGCCTGAACAAAGACAAACTTCTCTCCACCTTCCTCAAGGATGGCCTCCTTGGGCACGGTCAAAATACCTTCGGTTTCCGAGAGAATCAGATTGGCTTGGGCAAACAGGCCCAGGCGCAGTTTCCCCTCTGGATTATCAACAGCGATCCAAACCGGCAGGGTGCGGTTGTCGGGGTCGAGTTCCAGACCGATGAAAGTTACTTTGCCCGTCAGATGTAATCCCGGGTAACCGAGGGCGGTGATCCGGGCGGTCTGACCTTTTTTCACAAGTCCAATGTCCGCTTCGTAAACGCGGGCGACGACGATCACCCGGGAGAAATCAATAATGTCGAAGAGTTCCGTGTTGGGCTCAATCGCATCGCCCAAGCTGACGTCTCGCGCATTGATGGTGCCGCTGAAAGGCGCTTCCACGGTTATTTCAGGTGGAGGGTCACCGGGCAGGCGCGATTGAATCAGGGCCAGTTTTTGTCCTTTTTCGACGGGATCGCCGACGGAGGCGAAAAGCTTTTCCACCCTACCGGAAATGCGGGTGGTAACGTGTGCTCGCCGGTCGGGATCAAGCTTCACGGTGCCTGTCAGCCGGAGTAGGCTGTCAATCGTCCGGAAATCGGCCTGGGCGGTTTGAAGGCCGATGGATGCCTGCTGAACTTTGGTGATGGTGACAGGGCCACCACCGCCGCCGCCGGTCTCAATTTGCCCGCCGTGACCAAACACGGAAAGAGTGGGTTGAATGAACAGGGCGACAACCGTTATGTAAAAAAGTGGGCGAATCATTGTGGAAAATGTAAAAACTTGGATCAGCGCTGAGAATTGTCGGATGCAACGCTGGCGAGCTGGGGGTTGCTCCCCGTAGCGGTTTGCAGCTCCGCCAAGGCGCGGGCATAGGTGGCTTTGGCCTCCAGCGCACCCGCTTCCAAGGCTAGTCTCTGTTGCTGGCTCTGGATCACTTGAACCATAGGCACCTGTCCTTGCTGATAGGCGGCGTTAAGGTTGTTTTCAGCCGCAAGACCAAGAGGCAGCACGGTCGTTTGATAACCGGTGATGATTTCCTTGAACTGCGCCGCGCGTTGCCGAGCGACCGCGACTTCGGAAGCAATCGAAAGTTCGAGCGCCTCCGTCTCCCGCTGCGCACGGGTCCGGTCCGCCCTGAGTTCGCGCAGCTTGCCTTGGTTTTTGTTCTTCAAGGGGAGCGGTATGGACAGCTTGACCCCAAGGAAGTGGGCGGAGTCGCCGACCGTATCGCGCTCGTAGTCGTAAGTGGCTCCCACCGTCAGATCACCACGGGCCTCGGCGTGGGCCAGACGCTGTTCGGCTCCAATCCGCTCGAACGAGGCATTGGCCAGACGGAGATCAGCACGGTTCCAGTTGGATTTTTCGGCATCGGCGGTATTCGCCAGTCGAGAGATCACCGCATCAAGATCGTCGCTAATTTCGAGAGGATCGTCAGGAGAAAGTCCCAACAGGGGCTTTAATCGCTGCAACTGGCTCACTTGTTCGGCGTGAAGCGTAGCACGCTCCTGTTCCACCTTGGCGAGGTCCAGCCTCGCTGCGTTTACCTCTATCAAAGACACCTCCCCTCGCTTCGCACGGGCATCGGAAAGCTCTACTAGGCGCGTGCTGGAAGCGATCAACCGGTCCCGCAGCGAGACTTGCTGCACAAGCACGAGTAAATCCAAATACGCTCGGCTGACTTCTCCAAGGAGCAGGCGTTGACGGTTGGCCAGATCATCTTCCGCCAGCGTGACGCCGGTGCGGGCTACGGATTGGGATTCCTGAAGACGATTCCCCAATGGAATGGCCTGGGATATGCCTACGCCAAACTTACGCGCCCCGGTGTTGCCGGTGATCAAATCGCTTTGCGCACCCACATCGAGCGAAGGATTGGGCTTGAGGGCCGACTGTTCCACCTGCCCGCGGGCGATTTCGGGGCCAAGGGATGCCGCGCTTAGGTCACGATTATTGGCGAGGGCTTGCCGGAGAGCGGCATCTAGGGACAGCCGCTCGGCAGAATAACCCAGCGCTACCGTTGCCGTCACCAAGGTTGGGCAAAGGACGGCCTGTCTCAGGAACTTGAAAAACGAACGGGTAGTGAGTGGACGCGCCATGGTTTTCCACTTGAACGCGGATACGGGGCCAATCCCTCAAAAAATTCTCATTTGGAGGTTAATTTTCCGGGCGAGATCACCTCGCCTAAAATATCCCGTAGTTTGAGTTTCGCCTGATGGACACGCAGTTCTACGGCTTTCGGGCTGGTGCCCAGAATGTCGGCGGCTTCCTTTTGCGATTTCCCATCCAGCGTAAACAGCACCAACGCTTCCTTCAGTTTTTGAGGCAGCCGGTCGATGGCGGCGTGCAGCAGCGCAACGTGGTCGGTTTTTACGGCTCGTGCAGACGGCTGATCCGACGGGTCCGCCAACTCAAGACGGGGGTGTTGTTCCGTGGATGGCAGGTCGAGGGAAACATCGCTGCGGCGTTTCCAATACTTCCGTGAATGATCCCGACACAGATTGAGCGCGATGGAGTAAATCCATGTTTTGGTCAGGAAATGCGGCTTGAATTTGTCCGCCTTGAAATACACCCGCACAAAAGTCTCCTGAGTGACATCACGTGCGGCGGCGTCATCCTGCAAATAACGGAAGACAAAGTGATGGAGCGGTTCGCGGTGGCGGTTTATCAGCTCGCTCAAAGCCGAGTCATCGCCCGCCTGGAGCGCTTCGATCAAAGGCAGGTCTGGGTCCACGACCGGTTAGGGAGAATCCTGAAGAGCCTGCTGGGCCAGCCTGAGGAGTTTGTCACCCTGTTGAGGGTTAAGCTCCTGACGCATGGCAAAAAGGTGCTCGATGGAAAGCATCTGGAGCTCCCCCATGAAGTGATGGGATTTTTCCACTGCCGCCGAGATTTTTGGGGAATCGGCTTTTCCTTCCGCCAAGGCGAGTGCCAACTCGTGATTGGCTTCGCGTAATTGCCCGGTCAACAGGCTCCGTTTTGCCTGGAACTTCATTTCTATGGAATCCAGCGCCGTATGTTGGGCGGGAGTAAGCTGAAGCTGTTGATGTATCCAATCGTGAGGGTCGATTGGGCTGGCTTTACGGGCGGCCACCCAGTGCATCGTGCAAAAGGAGGCTACGGCGGCCACCACGATCACGATGATAAAAAAACCGATGATAGATTTCATGGTTTATTGACGGGCCAGTGAACCGGCAGCCAGACGGGTTGCAGGCATGTTGGGCGCATTTTCACTGAAGACATCAAGCCCAAGTGACTGTCGAACTACCACGGATGAAGTATCACCTTGGAAGAGGGTGGCGGCAGGCACAACACTTACCAAAAGCACCAAAGCCAGCGCCGGAACCACGAGGCGCGGCTGTGCAAAAAAGTCCTGCCAGTGAAGCATCGGGAGCATCCCGCGCCAAAACGATTGTTTCCGGCGATGTTCGATTGCTTCCCACACGGCCTGCGTGAATGCAGGCCCTGCAAGCAACGGGGCTGGCGTTTGTGCGCCGGCGTCGAGCAGGCGGTCGAGAGAATCTTGGTTCATGATTTCGTTAAACGGATGTCGGGGTGCAAATCCCTCAATAAAAAGAGAGTGAACATCATGTATGCCTGCATGAGCAAAATATGCGCGGGAAAAAACAAAGAACATTCAAGGGGACCCGGGTTGGGCGGCGTTTAACCTTACAAAGGGGGAAACCCTCCCTGAAGAAACTCAAAACACAAACCACCATGAAAACCCTACGTCTCAGCACCCTGTTAATCGTAGCGGCCGCCGCCGCTTCCGCCGCATTTGCCGGTCCCGGTATCGAATACTGGAATGCCCGCCGCAACCCTGCTAAGGAACAGGCACCTGTTGCGGCCAACACTCCCGAACCTGCCACAAAGTGCGAGAAAATGCCCGTCACTATTGGGCGGACGACCCACATGGTCGAATGCACTGGCTCGGTTGCCGATACCGCCGCCTGCAAAGCCCATTGCGCAGGCCGCTAAAGCCTGTCTAATTAGAAGCCAAAGCCCCGTTCGCAATGAACGGGGCTTTTTGCTCCCTGAAACGGATTCCCGTTAGATTTATATTTACGGTTCAGTTGTCCGCACCCTCGAGCATGAGGTATCAATACGCACATTCCTCCTACCGCGAAAGCCTTCCTTCCGGGTGCTGGCTTTATGCCCCACCCGGAAGGAAGGCTTTCGCTAGTCAAAGGTTTCTCATAGCCCTAGATCCAAATTAGGACACTACCGACGGAGGGGGCCTCCAATTTCCCCCGGGGGCTTGCGCCGCCCTTTGTCCGTTGACACTTTGCCGTCACAAAGTCGTCTCTGCATCACCACTCGCCAACCACGCCCAGCCGGCCCGCCAGCCCCGTCAATCTCCGTATAAATTTGGGAACAATCGAAAAATACGCGCGTCATACTTCCGACGAACTTATGTCCTCAAAAGCTCAGGAAGTAGCCCTCGACCGCCTGCTCGTGGACCGTTTCAAAAACGGCGATGAAGCCGCGTTCAACGAGATGGTGAGCCGTTACTGGGATCGCATTTATGGCATGGTGCACCAACTCCTGCGCAACCAGCAGGATGCCGAGGAGGTCACCCAGGACGCGTTTATCCGCGCCCATCGCGGTCTCGTGAACTTCCGCGGCGATTCCGCCTTTTCGACCTGGCTCTACCAGATCGCGACCAACCTCGCCCGCAACCGCTACTGGTATTGGTGGCGCCGCAAACGGGACAAGACGGTCTCTTTCGACCAGCCGGTCAGCGCCGACAACGACACGCCTCTCTCCGAAGTCTTCGCCGCCGACGAGATGGAGACGCCTGGAAGCATCACTGTGACCCAGGAGCTCGTTGACCATATCTCCGCAGGTATGGAAAAGCTCAGCGCCAAGCACCGCGAGATCTTGATTTTGAGAAATGTCAAAAATATGGCTTACGAAGAAATCGCCGAGATCCTCGGCATTTCTGTGGGCACCGTAAAAAGCCGCATTGCACGCGCCCGCGAAAGCCTGCGCGCCGAGATCGGGGAGGACTTCAAGTGAAAAAAAACCGATTCATCGAACTTCTAAACCTCTACGTCGATCACCAGATCGCCCCCGGGGAAGCCGCCGAGCTGGAGGCCGAGATCCTGCGCAGCCCCGAGCGGCGCAAAACCTACCGCGACTACTGCCGCATACAGCGCGCCTGCGGGATGATTTTCGACCGTGAAAGCCAGCAGGCCCCCGCGTCCTTTGCACTCGAGCAATCGCTTCAAGAGACCGAGCGTAAGATCGTCGCCGCCCCTGGGCGCCGCAAGGCCGGTTGGGGCTCCTACACCGCGGCGCTTGGCGGCTTGACGGCCATGGCCGCCTGCGTGGCATTTGTCTTTTTGAGCTCGAACACAGTGCCCGCTCCCGACGCCAAGATGGCGGTTGCCTCCATCCCGGCCGAAAAAGCATCCGCAACGCTTCCGATCGTGGCTCTGGCCGCCCGCAGCTCCGCGTTCCAACCTCTATTCGCCAGCCAGAATCTTGCGGTGGTGCGGGAAGACGCGGTTCTTCCTGAACGCGCAGCCGACACCGAGTGGATGCAACAGGTCCAACTCCCGCAGCTTCAGCGAGTGATTGTGGATGACTCGGCCTTTGAGACACGGTCGACCTTGCAACAGGATAACAACCGCGTGTTCCGCAGCGGTCGTCCCATCCAAGGCAACGTTGAGTTCACGGCGTTTCAGTTTCAGCGCTAACAACCGGGTGTTAAGGCCGGCCTTTCCTTGAATCAAACCACCTTCGTCGGCTGCTCCTTCAGTGCGGCGATAGCAGTCATGATTTTTTCGGAAATGCGCAGATAACGCTCCTTGCCGCCCTCGGGTTCATCATAATCCGCAGGATATAGGAGAGGGCCGAAGGTAACCGAAACAGGCGTGCCGATGCGCAGTTTTCCGGCGCGACCAAATGCGACATGCGAGTCAAAGATTCGCACCGGCAGAACGGGCACCTGGGTCTTGGCCACGATCAGACCCACGCCGCCTTTGGGTGTTTGCAGGGTTCCGTCGGGTGATCGTGTGCCTTCGGGGAAAAGGATGAGGGCCTTGCCGGATTTGAGGGTTAGCAACACGCGCTTGATCGCGGCGAGGTCGGAGCTGTCACGGTCAACAGGAATGCAACCCACGCCGTCCATCCACCAACTGGCGATGCCCGGTTTCCACAGGGTCTTGCGCGCGAAGAAGGCGATCTGCCTTGAGACCTGTGAGCCGATGATCGGCGGATCGAGGTGGCTTGCGTGATTGGCGGCGATGAGAAATGGCCCAGTGCGCGGAATGTGTTCGAGGCCGGCGACCTCGCCGCGGAATAGTGCGTCGTAAACCCCGATGATGGCGTAGTGGCAGATGCCATAGAGCCAGTCCATCGAGGCATGGTCGTAGCGACGATTCATGGGGTGCGCGTCAGGAAAGTGTGGCGGCGATCAGGCCGGAGAGTTTTTCCACGACCTGTTCCAAAGTTAAAAAAGTGCTGTCGATATCGATGGCGCCCGAAGCGAGCACGAGCGGGGCGGTCTTGCGGCTGGCATCGAGGCGGTCGCGTTCGGCCACGGCGTCCGCACGGCCTTCGAGTTCGCGGCGCTTGGCCCGGGCGACGGGGTCGGCGTGCAGGAAGAAGCGCAGATCGGCGTTCGGGAAGATGACAGAGCCGATGTCACGGCCTTCCATAACCATGCCGCGAAAGCCGTGGAGACGGGCGACCTCGGCTTGGTTGCGCTGATAGGCGAGAAGCGCGGCGCGCACCTCGGGAATGGCGGCAAAATGAGAAACGGCGGCGGTGACCTCCGGACCGCGAATCTCGGACTCGGGAACGACGCGTCCGCCGATTTCCATGCGAGCGGCGCGTCCGTCGACTTGCGTGCCAAGGGTGATGGAGGGCAGGGCGGCTTTGACGGCGCCAACCTGATCGATGCACAGGCCTCGGCGGAGCAGTTCGGCGGTGATGGCCCGGTAGTAGGAGCCGGTGTCAACGTGGAGAAAGTTGAACCGTTCGCTGAGTGCGCGAGAGGTGGAGGATTTGCCGGAAGCGGCGCCGCCATCAATGGCGACGATGAGAAAAGTGGACATCACGAGGAGAGGGATTCTTGGCGCTTGGCCTCGAGGAGTTCGAAGAAATTCGGGAAGGTTTTCGCGCAGCACGCCGGATTCTTGATGGAAAGCCAGGGGCGTCCGTCGCCATGAAGATCGTAGCAGCCGAGGATGCCGAAGCTCATGGCGAAACGGTGGTCGCCGTAGGTCTCGATTTCGACGCCTGACTTGAGCGGGCGGGGGGTGATGGTGAGGCCATCCTCAAACTCCTCGACCTCCTGGCCGAGTTTGCGGAGTTCGCGCACCATGCCGGCGACGCGGTCGGTCTCCTGCTTGCGAGAGTGGGCGACGCCGGTGATCGTGGTCGGCCCGGAGAGGAGCGGGGAAATCGCGGCGAGGGTCAGGAAGGTGTCGGAGAACTCGTTAAAGTTTTCAGCCACACCGTGGCCTGACGAGCCGGCGGAGAAAGAGACCTCGAGGCCGCGTTGGGTGGGCTTCGCAGTAAGGCCAACGCGCTGAATAGTTTCAATGAAGCGCGTGTCGCCCTGAAGCCCGGGATGCAAGTTGCACAAAGTAAGGACACCGTTTGCCACGATTGGCAGGATGGCATAATAACTGGCTGCGGTGGCGTCGGGCTCGATGGCGTAGGCGCCCGGGGAGACGCAGGCCGTTTGTGTGACGCGGAAACGATTGTCGTCAAGACGGTCGACGCCCGGAGCATTACCCGCACTGAAGGCCCGCATGATGAGTGCGGTCATTTGAACAAAGGGCCACCGCACACCTCCTATCGTGGAGATCGTGATCGGTTTCGCCGCCCTCGGCGCGACCATGAGCAACGCCGACAACATTTGGCTGCTCTCGCTTGCGTCGATGGCTACTTCGCCGCCGCGCAGGCCCTTGGCGCGAATCTCGATCGGGAAAAACCCTTCGGCTTCTGTGCAGCGGATATCAGCTCCGAGCGAACGCAATGCTTCGATGAGACCTTTCATCGGGCGTTTGCGCATCTGAGGGATACCGTCGATGCGATAAAAACCGCCCGGAGCGGCGGCGCAGAGCGCGGTAAGAAAACGGGCGGCGGTGCCGGCAAGACCAACGAAAAGATCAACCGGGCGTTCGCTTTTGAAGCCGTTGTCCTGTCCGGAAACTTCAATGACGCCAGCTTCGGCGTTTGCACTGACGGTGAAGCCGAGCGCGTTGAGCGCCTCGACCATTAGATGCGTGTCTTCGCTGAAGAGCGCGGCGGTGAGCGTGACCTTGTCCTTGCACAAAGCGGCCAGCAGCAGGGCGCGGTTGGTGAGACTTTTCGATCCGGGCAAAGTAACGTCACCGCGCAGCAGGCGGGTAAAGGGATGGATGAGAAGGACGGCGGGAAGCGGCGGCGACATGAATAGATGACGTTCACGCAAAGGCATGAGACCGCCAAGGCGATTTTACGGCTGGAAGCCGTCACGCCAGGCCTTGCCGCGTTCGAGGCGAGCACGGACTTCCAGCCAGTCCCGGTTGGCGAGGGCGGATTTTAAACCGTGTAACTCGTCCTCAAACTGGCGGAGGGCGCGAAGGACTTCGTCGTGGTTTTGCTGGAAAATTTCGATCCACATGGTGGCGTCGCTCGCGGCGATCCGCGTGGTGTCACGCAGCCCGTTGCCCGAAAGATTGCGCCAGCCCGGATTTTTGCCCGCCAAAAAAGTCGCGAGCGTGGTGGCCAGCATCTGGGGCAGATGACTGATATTCGCCACGATCTCGTCGTGTTGATCAGGAGAAACCGTGGTCACCTCGGCGCCGAGTTCGTGCCAGAACTTTACAACGGTCGCGGCGGCGGTCTTGTCGGTGTTTTCCAAGGGCGTGACGAAACACACCCGCCGCTCAAAAAGCGTGTCGGAGGCGTTTTCCCAACCGCTTTTTTCACCTCCGGCCATCGGGTGGGAACCTACAAAATGGCGTCCGGCAGGAAGTGCGGCGTGGCAGGCGCGGCAGAGCTCGCCTTTGACGCTTCCGACGTCTGTGACGATGGCCCCGGCGGGCAGGTGCGGTGCGATTTGCCGGGCGAGCTCGATAATTTTTTCAACGGGCGCGGCGACCACGACCAGGCTTGCCGCGCGCACGGCGTCTTCGGGGGTCTCGGCGACCGCATGGCACCAGGGTTGATCGCGCAATTTAAGCCGGGACTCGGGGCGGCGCGCCCATACGGTGATCCTTTTAGCTAGACCACGGTGATGCGCAGTCTTGGCGACTGAACCGCCAAGCAGGCCGGGGGCGAGAATGACGAGGTTTTCGAACACACGTTGTGAAAACGCCAACCATCGCGAGATGTCGAGTTTATCGATAAAGGGCAGGGATCGCATTGCATTTTATCAGACGGCTCTTCTTAGTGCATTTTTCCCTCTATGTCCTCCCCACGGAGAAGTCGTAACTATGTCCCCTTTTTGCACACCCTGCGCCCATGGATATTGGGATTCTTGGGTGTGGTCACACTTGGATGTTTTTTCTATTTTTTAACCACGCTGGGTCCGCGCCGCGTGACAAAAACCTCCAGCGAGGTGCTCACGCCCGACGATCCCGCCGTCGAAAAACTCTCAAACGAAATCAGTGACTTGATGAAACAATATCAAGCGGTGGCCGACGCCGGCGTCGTGACGCAGGGAGCCGTGGACAAGCTGACGCTAGCACTGGAAAAACAAAAGACATTGGTCCGCCTCTACCCGAATGCGGGGCTTGATCAGGCGAGCCGTTTGACGAGTCTGGAAACGGAACTCGGCACCGCCACCGCCAAGTTTAAGATCATCGAGATCGACCGGCTTGAAAAAGACGGTGCGGACGCCCTCGGAAACGCCGATCCGGACATGGCCAAGACCAAGTTTACCGAGGCCCTTGGTCTGCAGCGGGAGATCAATTTGAGTTCGGCAAGTTCGCGTTACAAAAACTATGTGCGCGAGACTGCGCTCACCCAGCAGTTGGCCAGGCTGGAAGCGGCTCCCCTTCAAAAGCAGGTGGCGGCGGCGGTGACGGTCGCCCGGCAGGCTGCGTCCGAAAAGCGTTGGGCAGATGCGTTGTCAGCTTACATGAACGCGCGGGATCTGCAGGATCGCATCAACCGGGAATACGGAAGAACCATTTTTGCAGACCTTTCGGCGGTTGACAACCTGGACTCGGAAATCGAGTCACTGAACGCTGCGGGAATCGCCGCGGACATCGATGCCAAGGAGATAAAAGGCGACGAGGCGGTCGTGGCCGGAAAGTCGTATCAGGCCGCCGCTTATTTTGGCGAGGCAAGCACACTGCAGGCTGATCTTAACACAAAGTTTCCACGTAGCCGATTTGTGGCGCCTGACCGTGTCGCAAGTCTTGAAATCAAACAACAGACCGCACTTTCGACACCGCTTGCCGATTCGTTGGCCACGTTGGCGACCGCCATCGGCGATCATCTCAAAAAACGACAGGTGGTCCTGGCCGACCAGAAAATCGGCGAGGCTGTCGCGGCAGCGGAAACGCTTTTTTCCAAATATCCCAAAAGCCTGCGCATCGACGGCAATCTAAAACTCAAACTGTCGTATCTCGCTTTGAAACGAGCGGACATTCGCGCGTTGCAGGACGAGGTTTATGAAAGCCTGCTTCCGTTGCCCGGAGCCTCGGACCGGTTGCTTCTCAAGACAGAGGCGCCTCAATCCATTTATGTTTTGGTCATGAATACCAACCCGAGCCGCAATCCCGGACGGGCGTTTCCGGTTGATTCCGTGAGCTGGGGCGATGCGCGCGAGTTTTGCACGCGGCTGGGGTGGTTGCTTGGCTCGACGGTGCGCCTGCCGACGAGGGATGAGTTCCGCGTGGCCTTGGATGACGGGCAAAAAATTTCGTGGAGCCAAACAAACAGCGACGGGCATAGCCAACCGGCAGGATCGGGAAGGCCCAATGGCACCGGATTCTTCAATTTGCTGGGCAACCTCTCCGAGTGGACGGGGACCGAGATTGACGACAAAGCCTATGTTTTTGGCGGCAGCTATCTGGATATGCCTGACGCGATCTCGCAAATCCCATCCGAGATACGTCCAAAAACCGACCGCGCGCGCCATGTTGGTTTCCGTTTCGTGGTCGATCAAGATTCGCAGTAACCCGTTCGTCCCCGCTCAAAAACCGCCTAGCGCGGTTAGTTTTTTAAACTCTGCGTTGCTGAGTGGCATGACCGACAGGCGGCTTTGCCGAAGTAGGGCCATATCTTTGAGCGATGGTTCGGCCTTGATCTGGGCGAGCGCCACGGGCCGGGGAAGGGGCGCGATGGCCTTGAGTTCCACCGCAACCCAGCCAACCACTTCCGCGGTGGCATCAGGGAACGCAGACTTGGTGACCTCGGCGATTCCGAGAACGGCTTTGGTGGTCACGCTGGCATAAAACAAAACACGATCGCCCTTGCGCATGGCTTTCAGGTGATTTCGGGCCTGGTAGTTTCGCACACCCGTCCAATCGGTGCGTTTTTCCTTAACAAAAGTTTCCCAAGAATACGCCTCGGGTTCTGTTTTAACCAGCCAGTATTGGGTTGTCATGGAGAGAAGCGAAGGATGCAATTTGACTACATGAAGTTGAGCGATGCTGAAAAAGCAAAAGCCCGTCGAAATTTGCGGATAATCAAAATCTGCGTGTTTGCGGGAATCGTTCTGCCTTTTGTCGTATATTTTATCAGGGGCCAAGCTCCTCGTTCATGAACCGGACACTTCTTCCCATCAGGATCGTTTTTATCGCACTCTGCGCCGCCGCGGGATGGCTGGTCTGCTACACGATTCGCGACTGGGATAATTTTCGCTGGCTGGCGGTGACCATCGGCCTGGCCATAGGCATACTTGTGGTTCTGGTGGACATCATGCTGAGGGGATTCTCTCTCAGAGGGCTGTCGGCGGTCACCTTCGGTCTGGGTGCGGGTGTCCTTATCGCCTACATGATAAGCCGGTCTCCATTGTTGAGGGAAGGAGACCCCCAAATCGTCTACATGGTGCAACTGGCCCTGTTCATCATCGTGACCTATTTGAGCACGGTGATCGCGCTTCGCGGGAAGGATGAGTTTAACTTGGTGATCCCTTATGTAAGATTCGTCCCGCACGAAGTCGAAGTTCCGCTGATCGTGCTGGACGCCAGCGCGCTCATCGACGGTCGTATCGTGAGGATATGCCAGACTGGCTTTTTAAGCTCCGCCTTGGTTGTGCCGCGTTTCGTTATGGCGGAACTCCAGGCCATCGCCGACTCGAACGATCCCAAGAAACAGATGCGCGGGCGTCGGGGAATCGAGATGTTGGGCGAGCTGCGCAAGACCAAGAACATCGATATCCGTATTCACGAAAGTGATGTAGCTAAACCCCAGGATATCGATGCGAAGCTTGTTTTTCTCGCGCAATCGATGCGCGCCAAGCTGCTCACAACGGACTACAATCTTTCCAAACTAGCCGAGTTTCACGGGGTCTCTTGGCTTAATCTAAACCAACTAGGCAAGGCCATGAGACCGGAGCTGGTGATCGGCGAGGTGATTGAGGTTGAGTTGGTCAAAACAGGCAAAGAGGAAGGACAGGCCGTCGGCTACCTCGACGACAACTCTTTGGTGGTGGTCAACGGAGCCCGCCAGCACATCGGCCGAATGGTCCCCGTGGAAATTACCAGCGTGCTTCCGTCCTCCTCGGGCAAAATGGTGTTTGCCTGTCTGGTGGAAGAATAAGTCGCAACGGCCGCGCCGTGCATATCGAAAAGCAATGGTGGAGCAGACCAGGATCAAACTGGCGACCTCGTCGTTGCGAACGACGCGCTCTATCAACTGAGCTACTGCCCCCTTGCATTGCGCATGCGCCCTTCGGAGGTCGAAGCGGATGCGGGAAGGGAGGTAAAAGTCCTGAAACCTGCGGTGCAAGCCGATTGTCTGCGTCGGCTCAATCAGCCTTACGCTTTGGGTTTGGGGCGGAGGTGCGCCATTCCCCCATCCACCGACCAAATTTGGCCCGTCACCCAGTCCGCATCGGGCGATAGGAGCCACGCGATGAGAGCTCCGATGTTGGCGGGGCGACCAACTCGTCCGAGCGGATGCATTTTTCCCGACAACTGACGCGCTTGGTCGGATGCGAGCAGCGATGCCGCCAGAGGAGTGTCAACCAGCCCGGGCGCGATTGCATTGATGCGGATGTTGCGCGGTGCGTAGCTGGCGGCGGAGGCGAGAACGAGGCCGTTGATGCCACCCTTGGCCGCAGCGATGGCTTCGTGGCTGGCAATGCCGGACTGCGCAGCGACTGAACTGATAAAAACAATCGATCCACCCCTAGTTTGCATCGGAACGACCGCCGATCTCAATCCATAGAAAGCCGAGTTGAGGTTAATATCCATCGTGCGCTGCCATTCTTCGATCTTGGTGAGGTGGGCCGGCTTGATGAAAATTGATCCGATGCAATGAACGTAAGCGTCAAGTTCCCCGAATTGCGTGACCGTCGATTGCACGGCGGCCTCCACCTGTTCGGGCCGGGTCGCATCAGCTTCCATGACGTGAAGCTCGGGCAACTTTTCCCGCAGCGCACCGAGCTTGGCCGCGTCACGCGCGTAGCCCGCCACGCGCCAGCCTGCGGCGGCGAGACGATGAGCGACATCAGAACCGATGCCGCCCGTGACACCGGCGATCAGTGCAACCGGAGAGGAGACCATGTTTGTTTGATCGTTCATAATTTAAGATCTTTCGCGTAGCCGGTGAGTTCCAGGTAAGCTGAACCGATTTCATGGCCGTCGGCGGAGAGCACGCGACACGCTCCTTCCCAATACGGAATGCCCCCGATCCGGCCGGCCAATTCCTGACTTTGCGCAAGCGGCTCGAGCGTAAATGCCGTCTCCTGCTTGGTCGCCGGATCCATGGTCGTGATGCGAACACGCGAGGGATAGACCGCGCCTGTGGACGGACTGGTCCACCGCGCCAGCACCTCCCACGTGAAGGTGGATTTCTTTGGGGTTCCGGCGGCGTCCACCCATGTGAGTGAAGACGCGGGATCCGCCATGCCGTCGCGCAACCGCAGGCGGTAGAGCATGATTTCCCGGCCATCGTTAAACTGGATACCTGCCCAGTCCCAGCCGACCTGATCCGCCCCGAGCTGGCTGCTGCTGATCTCGTGGTCCATCCAGCTTTCACCGGTCACGGGAATAGTTTCACTGCCAAAAGTAATCGTTCCCGTCGTTCGAAGCCGCGGGAAGGTCAGGTAATAGCTCGCGGCGGTCGGCTCCGCGCCTTTGCGCGAGACGCCGTTCTCACCGAAGATCACCAGTGGCTTGGCGGGGAACAGGTCCAACGCGAAGAGCGCGTCGGCGCGAACCCCGCCATGAAGTTCCATGCGTGAGTTTTTAGTATCGGTCATCCGCAGCGACCACGGGCCGTTGTGGACGTTGAGTCCGCCGAGCTCCACATCGGCATCCCAACCTTCGCGGTTAAGCCTTTCCTGATAATAAAATTTCCCTGTCTTCGCATCAATGACCGCCATGTGCGCGAGATAAACCTGCGTGGATTTGTCGGGCGCGGCGCTACGGAAAAACGTCGCCTGATACCCGAAGCGACGCCCGTCCTTGGAGAACAGATGTCCCGTGAGATACCACCATTCGAGTTTGAACTCGGGGTGGGCGCCATGGTCTTGAGGAAACAAAAACGCATGGCCCGGCTGCGGCACAGCGAAGCCTTCCGTCGTGAAAAGCGGCACCTGCGCGCGCGAAAAAAACGCCGCGCCGGCAAATATTCCTGTGATAAATACGAATCGGATTTTCATGGGTTTATTCTTCGCGATCAGCCGGAAGGTCTGCACCCCATAATCCCACGCCGTAACTCACTATCCAGCCGGTTGCGCTTACCGCCAGAGCAAGCGCGGCGAGTTGCCGCCACGGAAGCGCATAGCTCAGCGTCCAGCCGAACGATTGTTTGTTGATCACATGAATAAGCAGCCAGCCCAACGCGAGGCTTAGCACGAGTCCGCCGACTGCGGCGCAGATAGAAACCGCGAGTCCCTCGACCGAGGCGGCGAGGGCGATTTCACGCCGCTGGAAACCTAGCGCGCGCAGCGTGGTGAGTTCGTCACGACGGTCGAGCAATACGCTGACAAGAGTGAGCCCCAGACCCGTTACGGCCACCAGGACGCCGATGACCTCAAGCGCATAGGTAATAGAAAATGTCTGATGGAAAATCCTCAGCACCTCGTTCCGCAGCCGTGCATTGGTAAAAAGGGAAAGTCCCGGATAACGCTGCGCAAGTTCCGCTCGGAGAGTGTCGGGGTCCACGCCGGGTTTCACGTAAAGAGAAACGTTGGTGATCGTGTCGTCGGCAAACCATGTGCTCACCTGACGGCGTGCGATGAGAATGGAGCCGCGTTCGTTGCCGTAGTCTGCGAACACTCCCGCGATCACCACGGACTTGACGCCGTCGGGCGTGGGTAGGCGAACCGTGTCCCCGCGTCCGAGGTTGAAGCGTGCGGTAAAAGTTTCGCTGACGAGTGCGCGCAAACTGCCGCGCGAAGAATCAAAAATCGGATCGTCGAGCGCCGGAGCCGCTATCCAGGGTAGATCGGGGCGGATGGCGGGGTCGTCCAAGTCCACGCCGGAGAGTATCGTCGGGATGTGGTCGATTTCGATGGGATAAGCGACGAGCAGGGCGGCGTGCGCCACGGCGGCATGCGAAGCCATGTCGTGGGCGGCGGCGGCGGAGATTCGATTTTGAGACGAAGCGCTCTGGGCACCGCTGCTGGAGATGTAGAGATCGGCCTGCAGGGTGCGCCGCACCCAGCCCTGCATAGTCTGATCAAAACTCGCCACGAGGATGGCCATGCCCGCCGTCATTCCGATGGCGCACAACAACGCGGCGGCAGCGAGCCGATGCCTGCCGGACGGTTTGCGCAGGTGCCCGAGCGCAACCCGCACAGCCGCGCTGCGCCCGCCCGCACCAATCCCAAGCCGCGCGATCGGTGGCAGGAGGAATGCGCACAAAATCCCCGCGCCGAATATCCACAGGAAAGCGGCGGCATAGCCCGCAAACGGAAAGCGGCTGCCAGCCTCGAAGTGCAGCGGGGGCAGTTGCGCGCACGCGAGACCGGCCAGCACAAAGCCCGCTCCGGCCGCCAGACTGCGCATGATGCGATGGCCGGCGGCGGGCGCGGCGCCTCGTTGGAGGACTTGCGCGGGCGGAGTGCGGGCGGCCTCACGAGCCGGCCACCATCCCGCGATCAATGCGGTGATCAGGCCAAGAGCCAACCCGATGCCAATCTCGACGGGTGTGAGATTGGCGGAGTTGACGGTGGTCGTGTAGTAGAGAGCGTTTACCGTTTGCCCTACTGCCCGCACCGAGACCTGTGCGCCCGCCCAGCCGAGGAGAAGGCCAAGGGCTCCGCCCAAGAGTCCAAGAATGGCCGATTCGCACAGCCAGCCGCGCCTGATGGTGGATTCCTCGACACCTAGGGAGCGCAGAATGGCAATCTCCGGGCGCCGGCGCACGACCGCGCCATCGAGTGCCTGAAAAATCAAGTAGAGCCCCACAAGCAGGGCGATGAGGGACAGGATGGTGAGGTTGAGGCGGAAAGCGCGCGTCATGGTCTCGGCGGCATCGCGGCGGGCGCCCGGAGTGGTGACAATCCAGCGTTCGCCTGAGCGGCCGAGTTTTTCGAGGATGGGTTGGAGTTCCGCACGGCGCTCGGCAATGCGTGGGCCGCTCTCCACCAGAAACTCGACCCGGTCAAGGCGGCCGTTTTTTCCGGTGATCGCCTGAAGTTGGGCGAGATCGAGGATGAACAGATTGGCCGGTGCACGCGGGGCGTCGGCCGCGGTCGGGATCGCTCCGGATACCGGCAAAGTTCGCACGGTTTCGTCGATGACGAGTTTGAGTGTCGTGGGTAAAATCGGAGCGAAGTCACGGCTTATCCAAAGCCACGGCGTCGCCTTGACCGCGTTCCAGAAGTCGTCGCTGCCTTCGGTTTGAACGGAGTCGGCGGCATGGCCGTAGAACGGCTTGTCCTGGGGACGGGCGAGATTGGTGATGCCGACCAGATCCAAGCCCATGAGGGTGTAGGTAGGGCGACCGAAACGATTTTCAGCGCCGGGCTCCGGCGGCGGCGAGGCGGTGGCCTCGACGATCGGGAAGATATGCACGGGCCGAGAACCAAGCGCCTCGCGCAATTCAGGCAGAATGTTTTCGGGCAGGGTTCCGGCGGGAGCGCGGATTATCCAGTCGCTCTGGCCGGTGAGCGTGCCGGTGAAGTTTTCAAAGCTCGCGACCGCCGCATGGTTGGCGAGCCGAATGGACACGAAAACCGCCACGCCTAGCGACAGTATGAGCACAAGCAGCGCGCTCTGCTTCGGCGAGGTCCGCCAGTGCCGCAGGGTGATGCGGCGGAGAAAAAGCGCGGTCAAAGATGCGCTCATGAAACGTGGCTCACGCGGCCGTCACGCAGGTTGATGCGGCGGTGGCAAATGGCGGCGGCTTCCTCGCTGTGCGTGACGAGCACGAGGGCGGTGCGGGTTTCGTCGGTCAGTTCGCGCAGGAGGGCGAGGATGTTGGCGCCGTTGGCGGAATCGAGATTGCCGGTAGGCTCGTCGGCAAGGATGAGGTCGGGACGGTGGATCAGCGCACGGGCAATGGCGACGCGCTGTTGTTCGCCGCCGGAAAGTTGCGATGGAAGGGCGTCTGCGCGATGGGCGAGCCCCACGCGCGTTAGAAAATGATCAACGCGTTCCGCGCGTTCGGCGGATGCCAGGCCGACGAGTTGCAACGGCAGCTCGATGTTTTCAGACACGCTCAAGGTCGGCAGCAGGTGGAAAAACTGAAACACCGTGCCGACGCGTTCGCGGCGCAGGCGGGCGAGGCCGTTGCTGTCGAGTTGGTCGATGCGGAGGTCGTGGAGGGTGATGCTGCCGGAATCGGGCCGGTCCACGCCGCCGAGACAGTTAAGCAGCGTGGTCTTGCCGCTGCCCGAGGGGCCGGTGAGAGCGACGCGTTCGCCCGCCGCTACCGAGAACGAGACAGCGTCCAACACGCGCCGTGCACCATAGTTTTTGGTGACAGCTTCTGCCGCAAGGACCGGGGCGGGGGAATGGTGCATGGCCCGCACCAAATGCGGGTTCGATGGAAAAGCCAGTCTGCGAATTCAAATATTTCCGAATACCCGCCCTTGGAACAAGTGCATTGACCAGCCGACCATATGCGCCCTAGTGAAAACAAGCTTCGTGGCTATCGCCAGCGCCAGTGCTGGCAACCCCGGGGCCTTCCACACGTTTCCATGCCAGACACCGCCGCAAAACCGCCCGCCATTCTTGTGATCGATGACGACGCCGAGGTGCGTTATTCGCTCGGACGCGTTCTTTCGTCGAAAAAATACCAGGTCATCGAAGCGCCCAGCGGCGAGCAGGGCGTGGCCATTGTCAAAAAGGGCCCGTCGCCCGACCTCATTTTTCTGGATATCCGCATGAGCGGCATGAGCGGTCTGGAGGCTCTCCAGCACATCCGGTCGGCCAATCCCAAGCAGCTCGTGGTTCTCATGACCGCGTTCGGCACCGCCCAGACCGCTATCGAGGCGATGAAATATGGCGCGTTCGATTACATCATGAAGCCCTTCGATCCGGCGAAGGTCCTCGCGATCGCCGAGACCGCATTGAAGGCCCACGCCGATATGCGCGCGGTCGGCAACTACAAGCCGACCATCAACAGCGACGATTACAAGGAGGGTATCGTCGGTTCGTCCCCGGTCATGCAGGATGTCTTCAAGATCATCGGGCAGGTGACCGCCAGCGATGTCACCGTGATGATCACAGGCGAGAGCGGCACCGGCAAGGAGCTGGTTGCCCGTTCCATCTGGAAGCATTCGCACCGCGCGGGAAAGCCTTTCATCGCGGTCAACTGCGCCGCCATCCCCGACAATCTCATCGAGAGCGAGCTTTTCGGACACGAGAAAGGTTCCTTCACGGGCGCGACCGGTCAGCGGCTCGGCAAGTTCGAGCTTTGCGACGGCGGCACCATCTTCCTCGACGAGATCGGCGACATGGCGCTCGCCACGCAGACGAAGATCCTGCGCGTTCTGCAGCAGGGCGATATCCAGCGCGTGGGCGGCACCGACACCATCAAAGTGGATGTCCGCATCATCGCCGCGACCAACAAGAACCTCGAGGAGATGGTGAAGGCGAAAACCTTTCGTGAAGATCTTTATTACCGGCTCAACGTTGTTCGCATCAAGATGCCCGCCCTCCGTGAACGCGTGGACGACGTGCCCCAGATCGTCGACTTCTGCATCCAGAATCTCGTCAAACAGAAGAAAGCCCGCGTGAATCGCGTCTCGCCCGAGGCCCTCGCCGTGCTCACGCGCTATCGCTGGCCGGGCAACGTGCGCGAGTTGGAAAACGTGATCTACCGCAGCGCGGTTATCGCGCAGGGCGATACGATCCTACTGAAGGATCTTCCCGTTGAAATCCGCGACGCTGTGGGCATGCCGTCCCTCGGCTCGTCGTCCGGCGCAAACACCTCCGTGCCGTTCGAAGCCGCCCGCACCGCCGCCACGGAAAGTGCCGCAATCGCCACCGCCCAGGTGGTGGCCGAGAGCATCGCCTCGGGTGCGCCCGCCCTGAGCGTCGAGCGGGCGCTAGATTTTCTCCACGCCCAGCTTTCCGAGGGTGATGAACCCATTCTGGAGCGTCTCGAACGCGAGATGATCGTCCGTGTCATGACCGCCACCGAAGGTAATTTACTGAAAGCCTCCGAAAAGCTCGGCATTACCCGGGCCACGCTGCGTAAGCGGGTGGACGAACTAGGATTGAAGATTTAATCCGCGAAATCGGGCGACGGCAGAGTTCCTGTGCTTCCCATAAAAAAAGAGCCGACTGCGTCGGCTCTTTTTTATCACGAGAAATTTCCCGTTGCTTACTTCTTGAAACCGTCGGGGTGCTCGGAGTGCCACTTCCAAGCGGTGGCGACGATGGGCTCGATGGATTTGAATTTAATCTCCCAGCCGAGCTCGCTGATGGCTTTCGAGGAATCGGCGTAGAGCGCGGGCGGGTCGCCGGCGCGGCGGGGGGCGATCACGGTCGGCACTTTCTTGCCGGTGACTTTTTCCACGGCCTTGATGACTTCGAGCACGGACGTGGGCGTGCCGGTGCCGAGGTTGTAGAAGAGCGCGGTGCCGGGCTTGTCCAGCTTGTCGAACACGGCGATGTGGGCGCGGCTGAGGTCGTCCACATGAACGTAGTCTCGGAGGCAGGTGCCGTCCGGGGTGGGGTAGTCGGTGCCGAAAATCTGGACGTTCTCACGCTTGCCGACGGCGGCGTCGATGAGGAGCGGGATGAGGTGCGTCTCAGGGTTGTGCTGCTCGCCGATGGTGCCGTCCTCGGCCGCGCCGGCGGCGTTGAAATAACGGAAGGCGGCGAAGCTCAGGCCATAAGCGTGGGCGAAGGCCTTGAGGGCGTTCTCCATGTCCAGCTTGGTCTGGCCGTAGGGGTTGATCGGGGCCTGGGGCATCGTTTCCACGAGCGGCATCTTCTCGGGGATGCCGTAGGTCGCGCAGGTGGAGGAAAAAACGAACTTCTTCACGCCGGCCGCCATCATGGCGCGGAGTAGGTGAAGGGGGGCGGCGACGTTGTTAAAGTAGTATTTGAGCGGGTCGGTGACGCTCTCGCCCACGTAGGCGTAGGCGGCGAAGTGCATCACGAGATCGATCTTCTCCTTGCGGAGGATTTTACCCACTTCGCTCTCGTTACCGAGATTGGCGGGGTAAAAGGGGATGTCCTTGGACACCGCCGCGCGGTGCCCGAAGATGAGGTTGTCCAGGACCACGGGGTTGTGACCTGCGGCAACCAGTTGCCTGACACAGTGACTGCCGATGTAACCGGCTCCGCCAACAACAAGAACGTTCATAATTTTGGGAAGAGCGTTGTATTGCATTTGTTGCGTGGTTGGCTAGCGATTTCCTTCCCCATGGCTTACAAACCCGCCCGCATCGTCATCACCGGAGTCGGTCTGACCGCGCCCAATGGCGACTCCCTCGCCCAATTCCGCCACAACCTCCTCAATGGCGTCGCGGGCATCGAGAAGAAGGAAATTCGTTACATGGGCGAGTGCCTGGCCGGCGTCTGCCACTACGACCCGCTCAAATACCAGAAGAAGAAGGAACTCCGCGTCGGCACCCGCGCCGGTTCCATCTCGATTTATTGCGCTCATGAGGCCATGGCCGACAGCGGCATCAACTTCGCCGCCTTCCCGAAGGACCGCGTCGGCATCTACGTGGGCTGCACCGAGCATGGCAACGTCGAGACCGAGAACGAGATCTACGCCATCTCGAAGTTCAATTACGACACGAAGTATTGGTCGCATTACCACAACCCGCGCACCGTCGCCAACAACCCCGCCGGCGAGGTCTCGCTTAGCATGGGCATCACCGGTCCCGCCTACACGATCGGGGCCGCCTGCGCCGCCGGTAACATGGGCCTGATCCACGCCGCCCAGATGCTCCGCCTCGGCGAGGTCGATCTGGCGATCTGCGGCGGCATCAGCGAGAGCATCCACACCTTTGGCATCTACGCCGGTTTCAAGTCCCAGAACGCCCTCGCAACCCACATCGACCCGCTCAAGGCCTCCCGTCCCTTCGACAAGGCCCGCAACGGCATCGTCATCTCCGAGGGCGGCGCGCTCTACACGCTCGAACGCCTCGACGACGCGCTCGCCCGCGGCGCTAAGATCTACGGCGAGATCGCCGGCTACTGCGTCAATTCCGACGCCTCCGACTACGTTCTTCCCAATCCCGGCCGCCAGGCCGAGTGCGTGCGCAAGGCCCTTGTCTCCGCCGGTCTCGAAGCGAAGGACATCCACATCGTCAACACCCACGCCACCGCCACGCCGCTCGGCGACATCCAAGAGTGCGAGGCCATCCGCGCCGTCTTCGGCGACGGCTGCCCCGACACCTACATCAACAACACCACGAGCTTCATCGGCCACTGCATGGGCGCGGCCGGCGCGCTGGAGCTCGCGGGCAACCTGCCGTCCTTCGACGATCTCGTCGTTCACCCCACAATCAATGTGGACGACCTCGACCCGCTCTGCGCCTTGCCCGGCCTCGTCCTGAACACCCCAAAAAAGGTCGGTCGGGTTGACGCCATCCTCAACAACTCGTTTGGTATGCTCGGCATAAATTCCACGTTGATTGTGAAACGCTTTGTGCCCTAACCTCGCCCCTTACACACGCTCCATGACCAAAGACGAAACGAAAAAGGTAGTCCTCGAAATCATCGCCGACATCGCTCCGGACGAAGACATTTCCAATCTCAAAGGCGACGTCCGCCTGCGCGACCAGATGCAATTGGACTCGATGGACTTCCTCGACATCGTCATGGAGCTCCGCAAGCGCCACAACATCGAGGTTCCCGAGGCCGACTACATCCACCTCGCCACCCTCGACAGCTGCGCCGACTACCTCACGCCGAAGTTCGCCGCGCTGGGCAAGTAATCCTCTCTCGCGCAACCCAATCTTTCGGGCCTGACTCTATGTCAGGCCTTTTTTGCGCCCCTCTTGAACACCACCACCCATTACGACGTCGCCATCATCGGCGCGGGCATGGCCGGCCTCGCCGCAGGCATCCGGCTGGCGCACTTCGGCAAGAAGGTGTGCATCTTCGAGCGCCACAACGCCGTCGGCGGGCTCAACAGCTTTTACAGCATCGGCGGACGCAAATACGACGTGGGCCTCCACGCCATGACCAATTTCGTGCGCCCCGGCGTGAAGGGCACTCCTCTGGGCAAGCTCCTCCGCCAGCTCCGCATCGAGCGCGAGGAGTTCGCCCTCTGCGAACAGAAGCGCTCCCGCGTCGCCTTTGGCCCGCGCGGCGAGACGTCGCTGACCTTCACCAACGACTTCGCCGTCTTCGAGTCCGAGGTCGCACAAAAATTCCCCGCGCAGATCGACGGCTTCCGCCGTCTCGTCGCGCTCGTCAAAACTTACGACGACGTTTCCCTCGGCGCGCAGCCCGAGTCCGCCCGCGCCGTCGTGCGCCGCCATGTGACCGATCCGCTGCTGGAGGATATGCTGTTTTGCCCGGTCATGTATTACGGCAGCGCCACCGAGCGTGACATGGAGTTCGGCCAGTTCGTCATCATGTTCAAGGCTCTCTTCCTCGAAGGCTTCGCCCGACCCTTCGACGGCGTGCGCGTCATCCTCCGCGTCCTCCTCGAAAAATACCGCGAAGCCGGCGGCGAACGCCGTATGAAGTGCGGCGTCAAACAAATCGTCTCCCGCGATGGCAGGGCGTCCGCGCTCCTCCTCGACGACGGCACCGAGGTCACCGCCACCCACGTCATCAGCACCATCGGCGCGCCCGAGACCGAGCGCCTCCTGCCTTCCGGCCACCTGTCGCCCGCCGTCTCAAATCCCGCTCCGTCCGGTGCTCTCAGTTACTGCGAAACCATCACCGTGCTCGACCGCCAGCCTGCCGCGCTGGGCTGGGGCGACGACACCATCGTTTTCTTCAACGACTCCGACAAGTTCACCTACGCCGCCAGCGAGCAGCAGGTGGATGTGCGCAGCGGCGTCATCTGCATGCCCAACAACTTCGACTTCGGCCCCGGCCGCGAGCTGCCCGAGGGGTTGTTCCGCTGCACCTGCCTCGCCAGCTATCCGCAGTGGGCGCATTTGCCGGAGGACGTTTACCGTGCCGACAAGGCCCGTTGGTATGCCGAGATCCAGCGCAGCGCCCAACGCTTCCTACCGCCGCTCCCGTCGCCCGACGCGCTCGCCGCCGCCACGCTCGCGACCGACATGTTCACCCCGCGCACCATCACCAAGTTCACCGGCCACGCGGGCGGCGCGATCTACGGCTCGCCTGTCAAACTCCGCGACGGCCGCACCTCGCTCGCCAACCTCTACCTCGCCGGCACCGACCAAGGTTTTCTCGGCATCGTCGGCGCCATGCTCAGCGGCATCTCGATGGCCAACTTCCACATCCTCCAGGCGCGCGTGTGATTCCCTGGATCGCCGCCAGCCTTCTCTCCGCCTTTTTCCTCGGTCTCTACGACCTGAGCACCAAGCACGCGGTGCGCGACAACGCCGTCCTGCCCGTGCTCTTCTTTGCCAACGTGTGCAGCACGGCCGTCTGGCTCTCCATCCTCGCGGTCAACGCCACCGTGCCCGGCGGACTCCCGCCGATTCTCCACGTTGACTCGCTCACATTCGGCCAGCACCTCCAGCTCCTGCTCAAGTCCGCCATTGTCGCCGCCTCGTGGGTGTGCAGCTACTTCGCGGTCAAAAACCTCCCCGTGTCCATCGCCGCGCCCATCCGCGCCACCGGCCCCATGTGGACGCTCTTCGGCGCATTGATCGTCCTCGCCGAGCGGCCCACCGGCATGGAAATCACCGGCGTGATGATCACGCTCGTGGCGTTCCTCGGCCTCTCGCTGGCCGGGGCGCGCGAAGGCATCCATTTTCATCGCAACAAGTGGATCGGATTCCTGCTCGGCGGCACGCTCATCGGCGCGGTGAGCGGGCTCTACGACAAGTTTCTCCTGGGCCGGTGCGGCTTCACCGCCGCCACCGTGCAATGCTGGTTCTCCATCTACCTCGCACTCCTGTTCCTTCCGCTGGCCGTCGGCTGGAAACTGCGCTGGTGGCCGCGCAACGTGTTTCACTGGCGCTGGAGCATCCTCGGCATTTCGCTCGCGCTGCTGGTGGCGGATTTTCTGTATTTCGACGCCCTGCGATCGCCCGATGCGCTGGTGTCGCTCGTATCGAGCTTCCGGCGCGGCAGCACGCTGGTGGCGTTTGCGGGCGGGTTGATCTTCTTCGGCGAACGTTACAACTGGCCCAAGCTCTGGGCGGTGCTCGGCATCGTCGCGGGCATAGTGCTGACGGTCCTCGGATGAAAGCAGGGGAAAGCGGCGATTTTCCCGCGGATTACGCGGATGGGCGCGAATAGAATTCTATTCGAGGATGGGGATCAAACCTGCCGGTTCTGAATCCGTGGTAATCCGTGAAATCCGCGGGTGATCTCCGGGCTTTGGATTACCTCGCCCGCGACCTCAACTTCAGGCCGCCGGCTTGCCGCCACGATCAACTCGACTTCTCAGTGTAGAGATACTTCTGGAAACCCGCGAAGACTTGGTTTATCTCTTCGGGCTTGCCGCCGAGGTCGGCTACGGCGTCGGCGATGGAGTCGTGATACTTTAGCCGCAACAAGGGGTTCAGCTTGCTCTGGTCCAGTTCCGTCACGCCTTCCGTCACGTAGTGCTGGAGCACGAAATTCAGGAAGGCCTGCTGCTTCGAGGTGAAGTGCGAGTTGATATACACCCGCGCATGATCGGCGCGCTCGGCCCGCGTCACCGGCGGCAACAGATAAGCCACGTAAGCCAGCACGTCGAAGAGGTCGCTGTTCTCCGCGTCGATGAGTTGCTGCATCGCGACCAGCTTGTCGTGGCCGAAATCCTTTTCGGCGAGACCCTGCAGGAGCTTGGCCCGCGTGTCGGGCGCGCTCCATAGCGTGCGGAGTTCGGCTTCGCTTTGGAAGAAGTCCGGCAGCTTGCCGAAGAGCAACTCCATGAATTGCTGCGCGCTCATCGGCGTTCCGTCGGGATGCCAGAACGTCGTCGTCATCATGTGCTGGATGGCGCGCTCTTTGCCGTCGGCGAGTTTCACTTTCACCTTTCGCTTCCGCTCGCATTCGCACTTCACCTTGCCGCACGCGGGGCATGGTTCTTTTCCGCATTCGCACGGGACCTTGCCGCATTGCGGACATGGTTTGGGCGGAGTCGTCTCGCAGATGCACGGGATCTGGCAGCACTTCGTGCAGGGCTCGTCGGGCTCGGGCGGGCCGTCCCATTCGGGGTCTTGGAATTTGAGGTGCGCCTTCACGAAGTCGTAGATCGTGAAGTAATCCTTCCCGTCGTAGAGCCGCGTGCCGCGCCCGATGATCTGCTTGAACTCGATCATCGAGTTGACCGGCCGCATCAGGACGATGTTGCGGATGTTGCGCGCATCGACGCCGGTCGAGAGTTTTTGCGACGTGGTGAGGATCGTGGGGATCGTCTTCTCGTTGTCCTGGAAATCCCGCAACGCCTGCTCGCCGCGTTCGCCGTCGTCCGCCGTGACGCGCACGCAATAGTTCGAGTCTTTGCTCGTCTTGAGCTGGTTGATGAGGTCGCGGATGACGAGGGCGTGGGCTTGGTTGGCGCAGAAAACGAGCGTCTTTTCGTTCTGGTTGATCTGCGACAGGAAGAGTTGCACGCGCTTCTTCTCGCGCTCGCGGATCTCGATGGTGCGGTTGAAGTCAGCCTCCTCGTAAAGTTTCCCCTTCTCGATCTCGCCTTCCACCACGGCGTCGTCGGGCGTGTAGATGTAGTAGTCGAGCGTGGTCTGAATCTGCTTCACCTTGAACGGCGTGAGGAAGCCGTCGTTGATGCCGTCCTTGAGCGAGTAGGTGTAAACCGGTTCGCCGAAATAGGCGTAGGTATCGACGTTGTCCTTGCGCTTGGGCGTGGCAGTGAGGCCGAGTTGCACGGCGGGTTTGAAATATTCCAGAATCTCCCGCCAGCTGCTCTCGTCGTTGGCGCCGCCGCGGTGACACTCGTCGATGACGATGAAATCAAAAAAGTCCGCCGGATACTCGCCAAAGTAGGCGGAATCATCGGGGCCGGACATGAACGTTTGGAAGATCGTGAAGAACAGGCTGCCGTTCTTGGGGACGGAACCTTTCTTGCGAATGTCTTCCGGCTTGATGCGCACCAGCGCGTCGTCGGCAAAGGCGGCGAATGACGTGAAATCGTTGTAGGCTTGGGTCGCGAGGGTGTTGCGGTCGGCAAGAAAAAGAATGCGCGGGCGGCGCGTCGGCTCGCTGGTCTTTTTCCAATCACCAAGATTCCAGCGGGCTTGAAACAGCTTCCACACGATCTGGAACGCGATGGATGTTTTGCCCGTGCCGGTGGCCAGCGTGAGCAGGATGCGCGGATGCTCGCCGGCGATGCGCTCCAACACGCGGTTGACGGCGATCTCTTGGTAAAACCGCAGCGTCCAACTGCCGCTCTTGTCGGGCGACGTCACGGCGGCGAAACGGTCGCGCCACGCGTTCGCCTTGATGAAGGTCATCGCCCAGAGCTGGTCCGGCGATGGATAGGCGGTGACCTCGCCTTCCTTGGCCGTCTCCATGTCGATGGCGTAGATGCCGCGTCCGTTGGTGGAATAGGTGAACCGGATGGCGAGCTTGGCGGCGTAATCCTTGGCCTGGCCGACGCCCTCGGTGAGTTCCTCGTCCCACGCCTTGGCCTCGATGACGGCGAGCTTGGTGTTGCGATAGACGAGCACGTAGTCGGCGATGTCGGCCTTGCCGCGCCTTCCGTGGCCTTCGATGCGACCGGCGGTGATGCGGTGCTCGCGGAGAATCTTGCTGCCTTCGACGACGCCCCAGCCCGCCGCCTTCAAAGCGGGGTCGATATGCTCGGCGCGTGTCTCGGCTTCGTTCATGGGGTGTCGCCCTTGGTCTTCTCCCGCAACCGCCGCTGGCTTTCGGTCAATTCCTTGAAATTTTCCCGGGTTGAAACGCGACGTCCGCTCTTGGTTTCGAGTTCGCGGCGGGCGTTGCCGGCGATTTTACCCCCCTGCCGGGCGGCCACTTTGTTCTGCGGAAACCCCTGAGCGTCGGTGTTCCGGGCGATTTCGGTCGTGGAGGCTTCGCCGAGCATCGTGAAAATCAGTTCCAAGTCGGTCATGTGATCGCGCAGGTTGTCGGTCGGGCGATCCAAGGCCTTGTGTTCGCGATACTCGGACGGTGTCATGCCGAAGGTGGCTTTGCTGATTTCGGCGGTGAGGATCGCATAGTCGCGGTCTTCTTTGACGCCGCGCTTCTTCCACTCGTCGGTCAATTCGTCACGCACGGCGATACCGCGCATGCGTTTTTCGATCCACGCCCCGGAGTAACCTTTCAGGCGGTAAATCTCTTTCATCCGCCGCGCGGCGATCTCGGGATTTTCGATTTCCTGCAACCGCTCGTAGCCGACCTGGGCCAGCCAGCGTTTGAATGGCTCGGCCTTGGGCGAAGGGATCGACTGGATCAGGCGCAGGATGCCGGGTGTATGCCAGCAGAGGATTTTTTGGCTGCCACCCTCCGTTTCGACCTTGAGCGTAAGGGGGGGGGCAATTTGCCCCCCCCCTTTGAACACCGCTCCCAAACTCGCATCACGGCGGCGCATGTCCTTGAGATAGCCGGCCGGATTGGCCGAGTCGGTGAGGGCGGCGACGATATCGACGATGACGAACCACCACGCCTCGCCGTGCCAGACGCGGCGGACCTGTTTTTGCTCGAAGAGGACGAGGTGGCTCATGGGCGTGGGCGAAAGCGTTATAAAGAAAAACGGGCTGGGCAATCTCGGGGTGGATCAGAGTGCGCCAGTGAAGGCTTGGTGCAGGAGCGACTTCTTTAACGCCTCCAGCGCGGCGAGCTTCCGCTCGTAGAGGCGGGCGAGGCGCTGGGTTTCTTCGCGGAGGGATTCGAGATTGTCTGCGATGCGGCGTTGGTCGGCGATTGGCGGACGCGCAAGCTCGAAGTCTTTGATTTGCTGCCCGCTGATGTGCGGAACGCCAATGCCCGTTTGAACGCCAAGAATGTGACTGGTGAAAGCAGAACTGCCGATGAGCAGTTTCAGGAAACGGTTGTCCAGATTCGCCCCGCCGCGCAGGCGAGCAGTTCGCTGAACAAGCAAGCATGGCAGGTCGTCTGCGGAAATGGTCGCGTGCTTCAAGCCGGCCTTTACCCACGGACGATCCATCGCCAACACGACATCGCCTTCTTCAAGTTGGTATCGCTCGTATTCTTCGGTGTCGTCGGCTGGCCATCTCTTCACATCGTCCCAACGAAGACATCCTTGGATGATGTTGTCGCCCCGAAGAAGGCGAATGTCATCGTCGTCGTTTGTGTATTGCGCGCTCTTGAATGCAAACCCGGCGAGAAGATCAATCTCCGCTCCAAGCGTTGTCGCTTTCCACCCCTTACCGCGCTGGGTGAAGACGGATTGGAGGTGGCTTTCGAAGAGGGCGCGGGCGTTTTGGAGGTTCTTTTCGGCGTTGGCTTTGGCGGTGGCGATGCCCTCAAACGCTTCGTCGAGCAGGCCGACGATCCGCTGCTGTTCGGCCAACGACTCGGGATAACTCACCGAGAACTGCTCCGCTAAAACTGACCGCGCAAGTTCCGTTTGGCCGCCACAGCCTTCACCGGCCTCCTTAATGGCGTCTTCGATCACGACCAACATGTAACCGAAGAAATCGAGGTGAAAGAGACCTGGTTTGGGCCGCACGATTGTAACGTGGGAATCAACTGTCGTCGCTTCTTCGGGTTCGTCGCGCACCTGCGCGACACGTCCAAGCGTGCCAGTGCCCGTCGAGTTGACCAACACATCACCAAGTTGAATAAACCGCTCTGCCGCGACCTTCTTTGCCTTCGAATCATGCCGGCGCGAAGGCTCGTAGCTGACCTCGTGGTCGCGAATGCACTTCTGATTGAGAACGCAGACTCCGCCTTCCTCCAGATATGCCGGAGAAATACCACGGTTCAGTAACGAACACACATCGCCCAGCTTCTTTGTCTGCCACCCCTTCTTCAAAGCAGCGCCTTGATGTTGCCCAGCACTTCGGCGCTCTCGGCGTGGTGGCAAAGGCGGGGTTGACAGGAGTGGGGCGACGGGTGACGTTTTTGGCACGGACTGGGAATTCTCGGTCGGAAGGCGGTTTCCGGGTTTACTCGGAGCCGCTTTTTTATTGCTCACGGAAACACCTTCCAGCCGGTGACGGCGTCGCGGCGGTAGAGGTGGCGGGCGATGATGTCGTAGGCTTGGTTGGGTTGGTCGGGGTTGAGGATTTTGCGCGCGGCGGGGTGGGCACAAAGATCGGCGAGTTGGGTGCCGGCGATATTGTCGGACTTGCGCCGAAAGGTGAGCGGGCAAAGCAGCGGCTGAAAACGCGCGGCGTCGGTGTAGCGGGTGCCCTGGGTCAGGATGCGGAGGAAGGCGGCGGAGAGTTCGTTGTCCTCATTTTTACCGCGCGCCTCGGCGGTCACGGGCAACGCGGTTTCGCCGTGGCCCTCGAGGAAGTGGAGCACGCGCTCAAACGTGTAGGTGAGCGCAAGGTCGTAGGGATTGGTGGCGTGCGCGCCATAGCGGTCGCGGTGGTCCTGCTTGTGAATGGCGGTGATGAAGAGCGTGAATGGCAGAGCCGCCAACATTTCGCTCAAGGCGCCGAGGAGGGCGTGGCGTTGGGCGGGCACCTGGAGAAAAGCGAAATCGCCGTGGGCTTTGCGAATGTCGCGACTGTGGAGATTGACGCCTTCGTGCGGCCAGAAGCGCAGCTTGAGCCGCGTGAGTGCGGGCACCACGGTCTCGATGTAGGCGGTGCGTTCCACGATGATCGTGGAGAGCACAAAGAGGGGGAAATCCCGGTCGATCTTGTCCATCGAGTGGTCGCCGCACTCATCGAAGAAGGCGATGAAACGCGATTCGGCCCCGGCATTCATAACAGCGCCTTGATGTTGCCCAGCACTTCGGCACCCTTCGACTTTGCTCAGGGCAGGCTCTCCGTTTCCCATGGCTTTCATTTGCCCTTCTTCCCTTCAGGCAATTTGGGCGTCCGCTCATCGGCGGTGAGCAGTTTCATCTGCTGGATGGCGATCTGGTTGAGGCGGGTGAGGCGTTCGGATTGGGGCAAGGCTTGGCCGATAAACAGAGCGTTGAGGTTTTCGAGATTTGAGAGGCACACGAGCTGGGCACCGGTGGCCTGGTCGCGGATGTTGCCCTGCTCGCCGGGGTTTTGGCCGCGCCATTGGGCGGCGGTCTGGCCGAAGAGGGCCATGTTGAGCACGTCGGCCTCGCTGGCATAGACGAGACTGGTCTGCGCTTTGCCCAGCTCCGGCGGGATGAGGTGAGTCTGAATGGCGTCGGTGTGGATGCGGTAATTGATCCTGGCGAGGTTGCGGCGGATGTCCCAGCCGAGGGTCTGGCGCTCGGTTTCCTTGAGGCGCTGGAATTCTTTGATGAGGTAGAGCTTGAACTCGACCGAGATCCACGCGGCGAACTCGAGGGCGATGTCGAGATGGGCGTAAGTGCCGCCGTAGCGACCGGCCTTGGACTGGATACCGATGGCGCCCGTGCGCTCGATCCACTGCTTCGGCGTGAGGGTGAAGCTGTTGAGACCGGCCTGCATTCTAATCCCGTCGAATTCGACGGGATTAAAACCGGGGTTGTTAATCTGCTCCCAGAGACCGAGGAATTCGAGGGTGTTGCGGTTGCGCAGCCAGTTGCGGATCAGGTCGTCACTGGCATCCGCGTTTTTGTAGCGGGCGATGTCGGTCAGGCAGACGTAATCCTGGTCGTTGACGCCGGTGAGGCGGACTTCGCGGGCGAGAACTTCGATCTTCTTAGGCATGGGTTTTCTCGGTCTTCAAAAGTTGCTTGATTTGACCCAGCACTTCGGCGCTCTCGGCGTCCAGCGCGGCGATTTCTTCCATGATGTCCGCCGGGCTGCGGTGGGTGACTTCCTCGCCACCGTTGGGGTTCTTCACGGAGAGGTCGAAGGTCTGCGGGTCGATGTCCGCCACGTCCACGCTCCAGCTCTTCGGGGAGCCGGCCTTGGTCTGCTGCAACGCGATGAACTCGGCGAGGTCGGCGTCGTTGAGCGGGTTGGTCTTCCCCATGTTGCGGCCGGGGTCGAGTTGGTAGAACCACACCTTGCGCGTTTTGGCGCCTTTCTCAAAGAAGAGCACGACGGTCTTCACGCCGGCGCCGATGAACGTGCCGCCGGGGCAATCAAGGACGGTGTGGAGGTTGCACTCTTCGAGGAGTTTTTTGCGCAGGCTGACGGACGCGTTGTCGGTGTTGGACAGGAAGGTGTTTTTGATGACCACGCCGGCGCTACCGCCGGCCTTGAGGAGCTTGATGAAGTGCTGGAGGAAGAGGAACGCGGTCTCGCCGGTGCGGATGGGGAAGTTTTGCTGGACCTCCTTGCGCTCTTTGCCGCCGAAGGGCGGGTTGGCGAGGATGATGTGGAAGCGGTCCTTCTCCTGCACGTCGGCGAGGTTTTCGGCGAGCGTGTTGGTGTGAATGACATTGGGGGCCTCGATGCCGTGCAGGATCATGTTCATGATCGCGATGACGTAGGCCAGGGACTTCTTCTCCTTGCCGTAGAGGGTGGCTTCCTGGAGGCGCTTGTCTTGGGCGGTGGTGCGCTTCGGGTTCCGGACGCGGAGGTAATCGAAGGCTTCGCAGAGGAAGCCGGCCGAGCCGACGGCGGGGTCGCAGAGGGTCTCGCCGAGCTGGGGCGCGGTGACGGCGACGATGGCGCGGATGAGCGGGCGCGGGGTGTAGTATTCGCCGCCGTTGCGACCGGCGTTGCCCATGTTTTTGATCTTGGCCTCGTAGAGATGGGAGAGCTCGTGCTTCTCGGTCTGGGAGGCGAAGCGGAGTTCGTCGATATGGTCGATGATCTCGCGCAGGTTGTAGCCGCTCTGGATGCGGTTCTTAATCTCACCGAAGATCTCGCCGATCTTGTATTCGATGGTGTTGGGACCGGTGGCCTTGGCCTTAAAACCTTGCAGGTGGGGGAAGAGCTTGGCGTTGACGAACTGGATGAGGTCGTCGCCAGTCCGGGCGGTGTTGTGGTCGATCTTGCCGTCTTTGCCCTTGGGCGCGGCCCAGGATTCCCAGCGGTAGGGTTTGTCGAGGATGTGGGCGTATTTTTTGCCGTCGAGGGCGGCCTCGGTGGCCTTGTCGTTTTCGAGGGCGTCGAGGTATTTGAGGAAGAGGAGCCAGGAGGTCTGTTCGGTGTAATCGAGTTCGCTGGTGCAGCCGGCATCCTTCCAGAGGACGTCGTCGATATTTTTGAAGGCTTGTTCGAACATGAGGTGCGAACAGGAAGCGAAAACACGGCGACGGGCGCAACGATGGTTTTGGGGAATGAGGTAAAAGCCGGGAGCCGTTAGCTTCTAGCCAAGCGGCGGGGCCGCTTTTCGCGTTGTGGCAGGAATAATTACCGTGAAGCTCGTTCTCACATGACCGGCATGACGCTCGAAATCGCCAGCGGGATCGCCCGCGTTTTCTATTGCTACTTGATCGTGGGCGCCGGCGTCGCGCTGTGGTTGCAGGCGGGCGGGCTGCGCCGAGTGGACGCCACCGCCGCGCGGGGGACGTGGGGATTTCGTCTGCTGATCACGCCGGGACTGATTTTACTGTGGCCGTTTCTGCTGAGGACTGCGCTGGCCGGGCGCGGACATCCGCGCACAGAGCGCAATCCGCACCGGTGCGCTTCGCACGAGGAGAACGCGTCATGATTCGTCCGCAACGGCGGGTGCATCGGGCGGTTTTTCTGGTGCTGGCGATCTTGATTCCGGTGGTGTTGGTGTCCGCCTGGCGGTCGCGGCAGGCTCCGGCGACGATGGAGGCGATTCCGGCGGTCTTGAAGGCGGAGGCAAAACCATGAGCGTGGGTTATCAGGCGGTGGGTTGGAACCGGCAGAAGAAGCTCTATGATCTCGCGCTGGCGGGCGGCGTCGGGGCGTATCTCGCGGTGTTCTGCGCGACGGGGGCGCTGCTTTACGCGGGGGCCACGCCGGAGACGTTGCTCATCCGCGCACTGGGATCGGCGGCGTTTGTGCTGCTGCATGTCATTCTCTGCATCGGCCCGCTGGCGCGGCTGGATGCGCGGTTCCTGCCGCTGCTCTACAATCGGCGTCATCTCGGGGTGACGATGTGCGTGCTGGCGATGGGTCATGCGGCGGTGGCAGTTATCCAGTTTCATGCGTTGGGCGTGGTCGATCCGCTGGCGAATGTGCTGGCGGGCGAGGGTGATTGGGCGCGGGCGTCGTTGTTTCCTTTTCAGGTGTTCGGATTTTTCGCGCTGGTGATCCTCGTGCTGATGGCGGCGACGAGCCATGACTTCTGGCTGGCGAACCTGACCGCGCCGGTGTGGAAGGCGCTGCACATGCTCGTGTATGCGGCGTATGCGCTGCTGGTCGCGCATGTGGCGTTTGGCGCGGGGCAGACTCCGCACGGAGGAATCATCCTCGGGGTCGTGGGGATTGGCGCCGTCGTCGTGGTCGGCCTGCATTTGCTCGCGGCGGGGCGCGGAGGAAAAACAGACCAAGCCCGGCCTGTGGTCGCCGAAGACGGCTGGATCGACGCGGGGCCGGTGGAGGCGATCCCGGACAACCGCGCCAAGGTCGTCGTGGCGGCGGGCGAGCGCGTGGCGATTTTTCGCTATGACGGAAAAATCAGCGCGGTGTCATCCGTGTGCCAACACCAGAATGGGCCGCTGGGTGAGGGCAGGGTGATCGACGGCTGCATCACTTGTCCCTGGCACGGCTACCAATACCTGCCGGACACGGGAGCGTCGCCGCCGCCGTTTACGGAGAAAATCCCAACCTTCCGCGTGGCGGTGCGTGACGGGCGCGTGTGGATTCACAGCAAGCCGTTGCCCGCGGGCACGCGGGTGGAGCCGGCTCTCATCGAGACATGAAGCACGAGGACGAAGAGTTTTACGTGGGTTATCTGCCGAAGGCACCGGCAGGCACGGGGCGTTTCACGCGGAGGGTGGTCACAGTGATCATCTGCGGTGCGCTGGCGGCGTGCGCGTGGGTCGCGGCGGTGCTGCCATTTTACGGGGAGGGTGTCTTCGAGTTTGGGCATCCGAAGGTTTATCGCGGGGTGGCGCAGTGCAACGGAGTCGCGCGGCTGACGACCGCCGAAATCGATTACCTGTTGGTCGGGCCGGGGAAACACGGGGTGCCTCCGGAATTTTGCGGCGAAGCGGGAAGGTCAATAGCGGTGGAAGCCACGCGCATCGCGAGGGGAACCAGCGAAGTCTTGGAATTAGTGCCAGGCTCGGCAAAAATCACAGAGACGGTTGCGCCAAACCAACCATCTGGCGAACTGGGGGAGTTCACGCTGCGCGGGGAGATAGTTGATCCCAAATGCTACTTTGGCGTCATGAATCCCGGTGAAGGCCGGCTGCACCGCGCTTGCGCCATCCTCTGCCTGCGCGGCGGCATCACGCCGGTTTTGGTGGTGCGAGACCGCGCGGGTCAGGAGATTCATGTGGCGTTGCGCGTGGCGTCTGGCGATACGGACGGCCTGCTGCGCACCGTGGCCGAACCAGTCGAAGTGAGCGGGCGCGTCCACAGGGAAGGCCAATGGCTGGTTATGGACACCGGCTTGGGAAATATCCGGCGAGTCACGACGGATGAGTGAGGGTGTGGCAAAATCATAAAACCCCTTGCGCCTGCGGGCTTCGCGCCTTCACTCGTTGCCTTTACCCGCATGGCTTACGACTGGCTCAAAGGTGTCGCAGATGAATACGACGTGATCGTCATTGGCTCCGGCCTCGGCGGTCTCACCGGCGCAAACGTGCTCGCCAAGGCCGGCCACAAGGTCCTCCTCCTCGAGCACCACTACCAATACGGCGGCCTCGCCACGTGGTTCACCCGCAAGGGCGGCCATATCTTCGACATCTCCCTGCACGGTTTCCCCAGCGGCATGATCAAGAGCTGCCGCCGCTACTGGACCAAGGAAATCGCCGACTCCATCCACCAGCTCAAGGACGTGCGGTTCGTGAATCCGCAAATGGATGTGTGGACGACTTTCACCCGCGAAGACTACACCCGCGTGCTGGTCGAGCAGTTCAAGCTGCCGCGCGAGCAGGTCGAGACGTTCTACGATTACCTGCGGGCGATGAATTACTACGACAACAACCCCGAGACCACGGGGCAGATGTTCGAGCGGTTCTTCCCGGGGCGCGCCGACGTGCACCGGCTGCTGATGGAGCCCATCTCCTACGCCAACGGCTCCACCTTCGACGACCCGGCGATCACCTTCGGCATCGTGTTTTCCAACTTCATGGGCGCGGGTGTCTTCACGTTTCAGGGCGGCTCCGACCTGCTCATCGAAAAGATGGTGGCCGAGCTCCAAAAGAACGGCGTCGAACTGCGCAAGAAGGTGCTCGTGGAGCGTATCCTCGTCGAGGAGCGGAACGGCAAAAAGGTCGCATGCGGCATCGTGGCGAAGAGCGGCCGCGTGATCCGCGCCAAGGCCGTCCTCTCCAACGCGAACATCAAGAACACGATCTTCCGGCTCGCGGGGGAGGAGAACTTCCCCGCCGACTTCGTGGAGCAGGCGAGGGCGGTGCGCATCAACAGCAGTTCGTGCCAGGTGTATCTGGGCATCCGCAAGGGCGAGAGCATCCCGCACATCGGCGACCTGGTGTTCACTTCGGAGGCACCGACCTACAGCCCGCAGGAGCTGACATCGCTGCATACGACGAGCCGCACGTTCTCGGTTTATTATCCAGAGACGCGTCCGGGCACCGACCGCTACACGGTGGTGGCGTCGCTCAACGGCCAGTATCCGGACTGGAACAATCTCTCCGAGGCGGACTACGAAAAACACAAGGAGCGCATGATCGAGGAGAGCATCGTTGCACTCGAAAAATACATTCCCGATGTGCGCGCGAAGATCGACTGGAAGGAGGCGGCGACGCCGCGCACCATCGAGCGTTACACGACGCACATGAACGGCACGTCGTTCGGCACGAAGTTCGAGGGGCTGCCGGTGTCGATGAATCTTTCCGATAAACTGCCCGGACTCTTCCATGCGGGCAGCGTGGGCATCATCATGTCGGGCTGGCTGGGCACGATCAATTACGGGGTGATCACGTCCAACAAGATCGACAAATACCTCTTCGCGCTCAAAAACGCGCCCGTCGCACCGTGATTTCCAGCCTTGCGGGGCGGGGAAGGGCGCGGTGTGTTTTACCTCCGCTATGAACAAAGCCGTCACCGACCTCATCCCCCACCGGCCGCCGTTTCTGTTTGTTGACGAGATCGTCGCCGAGACCGCCGACAGCCTCACCGCGAAGCGCACTTGGCGCGCCGAGGAAGATTTCTACAAGGGGCACTATCCGAACGCGCCGATCACGCCCGGCGTGCTGTTGTGCGAGGCGGTGTTCCAGACGGGCGCGCTCTTCATGGCGAAGCAGGCGCTGGCGGCGGGCGCCAAGCCCGGCGAGGGCGTGCCGCTGCTCGCCAAGATCGCCGACGTGCGTTTCCGCAACCCGATCTACCCGGGCGACACCATCCTCATCGAAGTTAAGAAAAAGGAAGTGATGGGCGGCTTCACCATGATGGGCGGTGCGATCAAGAAGGCCGACGGCACCCGCGTGCTCACGGTGGATTTCGCGGTGGCGTGGAAAAACCCCGAGGGCTCGCCCTCCGCGCAGCAAGCCCAGCAGCAGCAGTAAGCCGATTTCCCATGCCCGACTTCCTTAACCTCTCCGGCAAGACCTTCGTCGTCCTCGGCGTCGCCAACAAGAAGAGCGTCGCGTGGTTCACCGCGAAGACGCTGGAAGAGCAGGGGGCCACGGTCGTTTACAGCGTGCGCTCGCCCGCTCGCAAGGCGTCGCTTGAAGCCACGCTCGCCGGAAAGCCGGTGTTTCTATGCGACGTGGAGGAGGAGGGCGCGGCCGCCCGTCTCGCCGGTGAAATCGCCGCCGCCGGACACGGCGTGATTCACGGCATCGTTCACTCGATCGCGTTCGCCAACTACAGCGAGGGCTTCAAGCCCTTCCACGAGACGAAGCGAAAGGATTTCCTGCAGGCGACCGCCATCTCGGCGTTTTCGCTCGTCGAAGTCGCCAACGCCTTCAAGCCGCTCCTCGCGAAAAATGCGTCCGTCGTGACCATCGGCATCTCCTCGCTCCAAGTGACGCCCGACAACTACGGCTACATGGGCCCGATCAAGGCCGCGCTCGACTCGTCCTCGCGGTTCCTCGCGAAGTCCTTCAGCGCCGACAGCGAGGTGCGTTTCAACGTCGTCGGCTCCGGCCCGCTCAAGACGAGCGCCTCGGCGGGCATTCCGGGTTATTTGGAAAGCTACCTTTACGCGGAGAAACTCACGTTCCGTAAGCGCAACCTGAGCACGCAGGAAGTAGCCAACACTGCGGTGTTTCTGCTCAGCGAGCGCAGCAGCGGGCTCAACGGCGCGACTGTCACGGTGGACGCGGGCCTAGGGAGTAATTTCTTCGACAAGGAAATCGTGCGGCTCGCGATGAGACCCGAAAAAATAACCTAATTTCTTACAAAAGATAACGAAGAGAACAAAGGCCCGATATTTTTTGTTCTCTTCGTTTCCTTCGTTACTTTCTGTAAAAATGGTTTTTCACCACACTTGCATCGAGTCGCTGGCGGTCGCGCTGCCCGACGAAATCCTCACCACCGCGCAGTTGGAGGAAACGCTGCGCCCGCTCTACGAACGGTTGAAGCTGCCCTTCGGCCGCCTCGAACTGATGACGGGCATCCGCGAGCGCCGTGTGTGGCCGGCGGGCACGCGTCCATCCGACGCCAGCGCCAAGGCGGGGAAGGCCGCGCTCGCGAAGTCGGGCCTTTGCGCGGAGCAGGTCGAGTTGTTCATCCACAGCGCGGTGTGCCGCGACATGATGGAGCCGGCGACGGCCTCGTTTGCCCACCGCAAGATCGGTCTGCCCGCAACCGCGCAGATCTTCGACGTGTCGAACGCGTGCCTCGGTTTTCTCAACTCGCTCACGGTTGCGGCGGGCATGATCGAGAGTGGGCAGATCAAGTGCGCACTTGTCGTTTCCGGAGAGGACGGCGGGCCGCTCGTGCGCCAGACACTCAAGACGTTGCTGGAGCAGCCGCTCGACCGCAACGGCATCAAGCCCTACTTCGCCAACCTCACGATCGGTTCGGGCGCGGTCGGCGCGGTCGTGTGCCACGAATCGCTGCTGCCGCGTGGAGCGCGAGCGCACCGGTTGCTCGGCGGCATCGCGCGCGCGGCTACGGCCCACAGCGAGCTTTGCCAGGGCGACACCCACGGCGCCGATGCGCTCGCGATGCAGACCGACAGCGAGGCGCTGCTCGTCGCCGGACTCGCGCTCGCGCAGGACACTTGGAAGGCGTTCACGGCGGAGACCGGCTACGACGCGGCGACGGCGGACCGTTTCATCTGCCACCAGGTGGGCAGCACGCACCGGCGCAAACTTTACGAGGCGCTCGGCCTCGATCTCGCGAAGGATTTTTCCACGTTTGAAACCCTCGGCAACACCGGCTCGGTGGCGCTGCCCGCGACGCTGGCCAAGGCCGTCGAGGCGGGCGCGGTGCGCGAAGGTTCCAAGGTCGGCCTGCTCGGCATCGGCAGCGGCCTCAACTGCCTGATGCTCGCCCTCGAATGGTAACGATCCCCGACTGGCTCCGGCCTCTTTATCCCTTCACGCCGAAATCCTTCGCGACCCCGCAGGGCGCGCGCATGAGCTACCTCGACGAGGGCGCGCCCGGTGCGACCGAGGCGGTGCTCATGTTGCACGGCAACCCGACGTGGTCGTTTTACTACCGCGAGCTGGTCCAAGCCATCGCCCCGCACCTGCGCTGCATCGTGCCCGACCACGTTGGCATGGGCCTCTCCGACAAGCCGGAGAACCACCCCTACACGCTGGAGTCACGCATCACCGACATCGACGCGCTCGTGACGCACCTCGGCCTGCAACGCATCCACCTCGTGGTGCACGACTGGGGCGGGGCAATCGGCTTCGGCTACGCGTCGCGTTATCCGCAGAAGATCGGCCGCCTCGTGGTGCTGAACACCGGGGCGTTCCCGTCGCCGCACATCCCGCGGCGCATCGGCGTGTGCAAGACGCGTTTCCCCGGCACGGCGCTCGTGCGCGGGCTCAACGGCTTCGCGGGACCGGCGACCTGGATGTCAATGCACCGCCGCAAGCTGACACGCGACGAGAAACGCGCGTTTCTGCTGCCATACGACTCGTGGGCCAACCGCGTCGCGGTGGACGCCTTCGTGAAGGACATTCCCATGACGCCGTCGCACCCGACGTGGCGCAAGCTCACAGCGACGGCGGCCGGCCTGAAAAATTTCGCGACCAACCCGGCGATGATCGTGTGGGGCGGACGCGATTTCTGTTTCAACGACCACTTCTACAAGGAGTGGAAAAAACGCCTGCCACAGGCGCAGACGTATTATTTGGCCGATGCCGGGCACTACGTGCTGGCCGACGCCAACGACGAGGCGGTGCCGCGCATCGCGGCGTTCTTGCGGCAACGGCAGGACTGATTCAGCCGCGCCCGTAGAGCGCGGCGATTTTCCCGAGGTAGGGCGCGCTTTCGTGAAGCAGGCGGTCGAGCTGTTCCCGTGAATAGCGCCACTGCCAGTTGCCGGCGGCGACGCCGGGAGTGTTGATACGAGCCTCGGCGCCGAGGCTCATGAAATCCTGCATGGGGATGACCGCGAGATTGCTCACGGAGGCGTAGGCCACGCGGATGAAATCCCAACTGATCTCCTGGCCGCTGATGCGGAAATAGCTGCGCACGTGGTCGCGGGTCTTGTCGTCGGACGAACGATACCAGCCGAGAGTGGTGTCGTTGTCGTGAGTGCCGGGATAAACGACGCTGTTGGCGCGTAGATTGTGGGGCAGGTAGAGATTCGCGGAGTCGCCACCGAAGGCGAACTGGAGAATCGTCATGCCGGGCAGGCCGGTGGCGTTGCGCAGCTCGATCACGCTGGGCAGGAGTTCGCCGAGATCCTCGGCGATGAGGCGGGCGTCGGGCAGGGCGGCTTTCACGGCCTGGAAGAAGGCGAGGCCGGGGCCTTGTTTCCATTCGCCGGTCTTGGCGGTTTTGGCGGAGGCGGGGATCGACCAATAGGTGTCGAAGGCGCGGAAGTGGTCGATGCGCACGATGTCGCACAACTCGAAATTGGCACGCAGGCGGTCGATCCACCAGGCGTAGTTTTCAGACTGATGAACCTCCCAGGCGTAGAGCGGATTGCCCCAGAGCTGGCCGTCGGCGGAGAAATAGTCGGGCGGCACGCCGGCGACGGCAAGCGGGTGGCCGGTCTTCGCGTCGAGTTGGAAGAGGTGCGGATGCGTCCACACGTCGGCGCTGTCGCGGGCGACAAAGATGGGGGCGTCGCCGATAAGCTCGATGTTAGCCGCGCGGGCCTTGGCACGGACCTCTTGCCACTGGCCGAAGAAAAGGTATTGGAAGAAAGCGTGGGCCTCGGCGCGCTCGGCGACGGCCTTGGAGAGCGGAGAGAGCTTGGCCTGCGTGAAAAAGCGAACCTCGGCGGGCCATTCCCACCAAGGCTGGCCCTTGAAGTGGTCTTTAAGCGCGAGGAACAGCGTGTAGGATTCTAGCCACGAACGGTGCTCGGTCTGGAACCGCGCGAAATCGCCGTAAGGCAGTCCGGCGCCACCGCAGGCCTTGAAGTTTTGAAACGCGCGGAAAAGAACCGGCCACTTGGTGACGTAGAGCCAGCCGAAATCCACCTGGTGCCGGGGAAGTTCGCGCAGTCCGGCCAAATCAAAATCGGCGAGGAGTCCTGCGCGCACCAGCGCCTGAAGATCGATCAGGTAGGGATTGCCCGCGAAGGCGGAGAAACACTGGTAGGGCGAATCGCCGTAACCGGTAGGCCCGAGCGGGCAGAACTGCCACTGGCGAATGCCGGCGGCGTTCAGGAACGCGAAGAGCCGGTCAACCGAGTCATCGAGAACACCGATTCCTTGATCGCCCGGGAATGAGGTGGGGTGCAACAAAACGCCGGCGGACCGTTTGGAAAGCCAAGAAAACAAAGGAGACTCGGCGCGCCTATCTTGATTAGACATAATGTTTATTGTGCGTCAGGCCGTTGATGGTCACGCACTTAGGAAGTCGGTTTT
>JANYJB010000037.1 GCA_025361935.1 Verrucomicrobiota bacterium | reverse complement strand
AGGACGCTGCCAAGCAGGCCAAGGAATTTAACGACGCCGAAATGCAGAAGGTCACCTCGGCCTTCCAGATGCCGGGGATGTTCTGAGCGCGTTGCAGCCGCTCCGGCTTCCAGCATGACCCCCGCCTTCGAGAAGCTCCAGCAGCAGTTGAAGCAACTGCCCGGAGTCGGCTACCGCTCTGCGGAGCGCATGGCGTTGCACCTGCTCGTGGGCAAACCCGCCTCGCTGCCCGTGTTGATGGCCGCTCTCGAAGAAGCCTCGCGCAGCGTGCGGCGTTGCACGCGCTGCGGAAGCCTAGCCGAGGGCGAACTTTGCGCGATCTGCGCGGACGAACGTCGCGATCACCGCATCGTGTGCGTCGTTGAGCACGTGCCCGATCTGGTCGCGCTCGAACGCTCGGGGGCGTATCGCGGCGGCTATCATGTGTTGCACGGAAAACTTTCGCCTATTCACGGTGTTGGGCCGGGCGACATCAACCTCGCCGGCCTGCTGGCGCGGGTGAAATCCGGCGAGGTTCGCGAGTTGATCCTCGCTTTGTCCAACGACGTGGAAGGCGAGGCGACGTGCCACTACCTGACGCAGCACTTGCCGCCGGGCGGTCAGGTCAAAGTAACTCGTATCGGTTTCGGTCTGCCGAGTGGCGGCGGGGTGCTTTACGCGGATTCGGTGACGCTAAAGAGCGCGCTGGACGCGCGGCGCGATTATGCGTGAGGTCGTTTGATCCATGGCTGCGCCCGTTCTCACTTCGCTCTATAAAACGGCTTTCGTGACCGGCGCGAGCCGTGGGCTCGGGCGCGCGTTTGCGGAGATGCTGCTCGCGGAAGGCGTGCGCGTGTGGGGCACGGCGCGCGACGCCAGGCGTCTTGATCAATGGGACCAGCGGGCGGGGTTCACCGCCGTGGTGCTTGATCTGCGCGACGGCGCTCTGGCCGAAACGGTTTTCGCGCGTGCTGCCGAACAGGCAGGCGGATTTGATCTCGTCATCAACAACGCCGGCTACGGAATTTTTGCCGACGCATTGGAGTCCTCCGCGGACGTGTGGCACGGGCAGATCGAGGACATGTTGCAGACGCCGCTGCGGATCGGGCGCCTAGCGTTGCGAGGTATGGCCATGCGCGGGCGGGGCTGTCTGGTCAACGTGAGCTCTCTGGCGGTGGAGTTTCCGATTCCCTATATGAGCGGTTACAACGTAGCCAAGGCGGGGCTCTCCGCGTGGAGCGAGAGCATGGCCTACGAACTCGCGGGAACGGATGTCGCGGTGATAGACCTGAGACCCGGGGATTTTCGCACGGATTTCAACCGCGCGGCGGAGCGTGCCGAGCGGGGCGTGAATCGTTCGCGGATGCAAGCGGTGTGGCTCCGGTTGGAAGCCACGCTGGACGCATCGCCCCTGCCGGAGCGCGCGGCGGCGGATCTGCGGCGGGCGTTGCTGCGCCGGCATCGCGGGGTGTTGCGCACGGGGTCGTTTTTTCAGGCGCGGCTCGCGCCGTTGCTCGTGCGTTTTGCGCCCGGTTCGTGGCGCTTCGCGTCGCAGCGGAAATATTTCGGCCTTAAGTAAACCCGGTGGCGGGCGGTCAGATTTTTTTAGCCGCGTAGGACATGGCCTCGGCGATGCGCGCGAGTTGCTCGTCGGTGTGTCCGGCGGAGATGGCGGTGCGAATGAGGTCCTTGCCCGGAGGCACGGCGGGGGAGAGGGCCATGACGGTGAAAACACCTTTTTCAAGGAGCGCTTTCCAGAAGGCGTAGGCGCGCTCGGCCGAGCCGATGACGATGGGCACGGCGGGGGTTTCGCTGTCCCAGGTGTCGAGCCCCAGGGATTTGAGCATCGCGGTATAGGTTTTCCGGTTGGCGCGCAGGCGTTCGAGGTGTTCGGGTTCTGTCTGCATCACGTCGAGCGCGGCCTCGGCGCAGGCAGCCTGGGACGGGCTGAGCGCGGCGCTGAAGATGGTGTGCTTACCGTGGGTGCGCAGGTAGTCGATCAGCTCGCGGGAACCGGCGACGAAGCCTCCGGTGCTGGCGAGGGATTTGGACATGCTGCCGCAGATGAGGTCCACGTCGGCGTTGAGGCCGAAGTGATCGACCGTGCCGCGTCCCTGATGGCCAAGAACGCCGAAGCCGTGGGCGTCGTCGATGACGTTGAAGCACGCGTGTTCCTTGGCGATGGCGATGAGTTCGGGCAGGCGGGCGATATGGCCCTCCATGGAATAGACGCCCTCGACGACCATCATCTTCGGGGTGGCGGCGGGGAGGCTAGCGGCGACGGCGCGCAGGTCGTCGGGGTTGTTGTGCGAGAAACGCTCGACGGTGGCGGTGGAGAGGCGGATGCCGTCCCAGAGGCACGAGTGGATGTTTTTATCGGCAAGGATGATGTCCCCTTTCTGGGCGAAGGCGGCGACGCCGGATAGGCAGGAAAGGTAACCGGCGGCGTGGACGTGGCAGGCTTCGCGGCCGAGGAAGGCGGCGAGTTTTCCCTCAAGCTGGAGGTGATAGGAGCGGGAGCCGTTGGAGATGCGCGCGCCGGTGGTGCTGGAGCCCCATTTCAAGAGGGCGGCGCGGCCGGCCTCGATGACTTTGGGGTGAAAGGAAAGACCGAGGTAATCGTTGCTCGAAAGCATGATCATGTCGCGACCTTGGAGCTTCACGCTGGTGCCATGCTGCTGCTCCATCGCGTGATAGTAGGGCGCGTATTTCAGCCGCATTTTTGTTGCGGCGTCTTTTTTGCAACGATCGTGGATGGGATTGCCGGCTTTGGTGAAAAACGGAAGTTGCATGGGCGCGCGATGAAAGAGGCTTTGGGAAATGCCGGTATCAGCTAAGCCGCAGGCGGGCTCAGCCCCAAGCCTCGATTAAAGATTTTGCGAGTTTTTGAGTCGTGGCTTGCCCTCGCGGGGCAGCTCGAAGAGCACTTTTGAGATTCATGAAGAGTGTTTTTACGTCTCTCGGCGGTTATGACTGTGTAAAAGTCGTGGGTAGTTTTGAAGAACTTGTGGCCACTCCGTTTGCCGGAGGGGTGAATGCGCTTTGCTGGCAACGTGCGCTTCCGGGGAATTTTGACGAGATTATGTCCAAACTCGGGGTGATCGAGGAAATCACCAGCTTGGAGGAAGAGGATTTGCGCGCGCTTGTGTTGAGCCCTGCGGGGCAGGCGGCCCGTGATGTTCTCATCGGGGATCTGCGGCGGTTGCGTGCGGCCGGATTGTCGCCGTCCCTTGATTGCATCCCGGCTTATCCGCGCGATGAGGAAATCGGCCCGGTGCCCGTCGATGTCTATTCGTTTCACGCCGACAGCGCCACCGTGGTGGCCGACACATACCTGTGCAGTTACACGGTGGCGTCGTCCGAAGGTCTGCGTAATGCAGATGCGCGGCGGTGCGTGGATATTCCCGAAACCCGCGCGGAACTTCTTCGGCGCTACGGCGGCGCGGATGACGGCAGCTTCCGTGCTTTTTTGAGCGAGCATTTCTACGACCTGCATTATGTCGCGGTTCCGGATGCGCGGCCTTTTCCATTCAGGTTGGGAAATCTCTGGCGTATAGCCACGGAGTGTCCGGGCAGTCCTGTGCCGCCTTGTATTCACCGGGCGCCTGCCACGATCATCGGTCAGCCGCCGCGCTTGCTGCTCATTAGTTGAACGGTGCTGATTGTATCTGCGCTTAGGGGATTTGGTGCGGGTAGAGGGAGTCGAACCCTCTTCTCATGCTTGGGAAGCACACATAATAGCCGGTATACTATACCCGCGCGACCAAAACGCCGTCATCAAAGCCGACCCCATTCCGCTCGCAAGCGTCTTCTTGGAATGAACACGCGGCAGGGTTATCCTTAAAAAATAAAGAAATCGTGAGGGGTTTTGAAGATTTCGGCGTATAATTCTTAACGAAATGCTTTTAAGCCGAAACCTTTTGCGGTGACGGCTTTCCCACCAACCCAATACATCCATCATGAAAACCATCCGATTGATCTCCGCCCTCGCGTTTGCATCGCTGCTTCTGGCTCCCGTCATGCGGGCTGAAGATGCCGCCGCCCCCAAAAAAACCGGGAAGGCCGAGTGTGGCTGCCCAACCGGCAGTGACGCCAAGGAATGTGGCGTGGACAAGGACTGTTGCTGCAACGGCGCCAAGGCCACTCACGCGAATGACAAAAAGGACGATGCGAAAAAGGACGACGCCAAGAAGTGCGACGTTAAGTAACATCTTCGGCATCTCTAACTCTCAAAACCGCCTTCAAACGAAGGCGGTTTTTTTACGGCTCAAGCGCCCGCCTCAACGTGGTCGGCGTGGCGGTTGCGCCAGCGGCTGATCACGCGGCGATATATGTCGTCGGCCGACAGGCCGTAGGAGGAGCGAAGGATTTCCTGACTGCTGCCATGCTCGACGAATTTATCGGGCCAGCCGATGCGTTCGACGGGGGTCTGGCAGTCGGCTTCCTGGAGGGCTTCGAGGACGGTGCTTCCGAAGCCGCCGGCGAGCACGTGATCTTCCATCGTGATGAGGAGCGGGATGCAGGCGGCGTGGCTAAGGAGAAGCGTGCGGTCGAGCGGCTTGACGAAGCGCGCGTTAACCACGCCGACGGAGAGATTTTCCTCGGCTTCCAGACGTGCGGCGAGGGCGAGGGCGTCCTGCACCATCGTGCCGAGGGCCCAGATCATGATGTTGGAACCTTGGCGGATGACCTCGGCCTGGCCGACGGTGAGGGCGGCGGGCGCGTCTTTTATTTTCACACCGAGTCCGGCGCCGCGCGGGTAACGGATGAAGCCGGGGCCGGGGAGTTGCAGGCTGGTGTGCATCATGTCCACCAGTTCGTCTTCGTCCTTGGGTTGCATGATGACGGCGTTGGGCACACAGCGCAGGTAGGATAGGTCGAAGAGGCCGTGGTGGGTGGGGCCGTCGTTGGGGGAGAGGCCGGCGCGGTCCATGACGAAAGTCACCGGCAGGTTTTGCAGGGCGATGTCGTGAACGATGGGGTCGAAGCCGCGCTGAAGGAACGTGGAGTAGATCGCGACGACCGGGCGGATGCCCTTGGTGGCGAGGCCGGCGGCAAAAATCACCGCGTGTTCCTCGGCAATGCCCACGTCAAAGAACTGCTTCGGGCACTCGTTGGCGAGGTGGGCGAGGCCGGTGCCGCTGGGCATGGCGCCGGTGATGCCGACGATACGGGCATCGGCCTTGGCGAAGCGGACGAGGGCCTTGCCCATCACGTCCTGATAGTGGGGCGGCGCGGGTGTGGCGTGGGCAACGGACGGCTTGAGGCTTTCGCCCGTGGCGGGATCGTAGGGGCTCGCGCCGTGGAATTTCTCGGGGTGGGCGAGGGCGGCCTCGAGGCCTTTGCCTTTCTTGGTGAGGACGTGGAGGATGATCGGAGTGTCGCTCTGCTTGGCGAACTCCAGATTTTTAACCAGCTCGTCCAAATTGTGGCCGTTGATCGGGCCAATGTAGCGCAGGCCGAATTTCTCGAAGAGGGAGGAAGGGACGAAAAAGTCCTTGGTCTCGCGTTTCCACTTCACCCACATCTGGTGCATGTCCTGGCCGCCGGGCAGACTGGTGAAGAACCGCTCAAGATCTCCGTGGACGCGGTTGTAGGTGGGGTTGGTGCTGAGGCGGTTGAGATATTTGGAAATGGCGCCGACGTTCTTGGCGATAGACCACTCGTTGTCGTTGAGGATGACGATAAGGCGTTTGGTCGAGCTCACGACGTTGTTGAGCGCCTCCATCGTGATGCCGCAGGTGAAGGCAGCGTCGCCGCAGAGGGCGACGACGTGCTCGTGGGTGCCCCGCAGGTCGCGGGCGGTGGCCATGCCGAGCGCGGCAGAAAGGGCGGTGCCGGCGTGGCCCGCGCCGTAGCTGTCGTGCTTGCTTTCGGCGCGGTAGAGAAAACCGCTCGCGCCGCCGCTTTGGCGAAGTCCTCGAAAAAACTCACCACCCCGGCCTGTGAGGAGCTTGTGGACGTAGCCTTGGTGGGCCACGTCGAAGACAAACTGGTCCTCCGGAGTTGAGAACACGCGGTGCAGGGCGATCGAGAGTTCGACGACGCCGAGATTCGGGCCCACATGGCCGCCATTTTTGGCGGTTACGGCAATGATTTCGTCACGGATCTCCTGTGCCAGTTGGGGCAGCCGGCCGGGAGGCAGTGCCTTGACGTCGGCCGGACCGTGTATCGTCGGGAGAAGCGGGGGGGCGGAAAAGGAGGCCGAAGAATCGGCGGGCGTGTTCATTAACGGTGGGAATCGGAACGGCGGAAGCGCTCAGGCGCCGCGTTCGGTTTCAAAGGGGGGGAAGGCGGCCGAGCCGTCCTTTTGTTTTTTGAGCTGCTCGATCTTGAGCTCGGCTTCTTTAAGGCGGGATTCGCAGACTTTTAGCAACGTGTTGCCTTCCTCGAACTTGGCCAGCAGTTCGGCCAGCGGAACCTCGCCGGATTCCATCGATTCGACGATGGTTTCGAGGCGTTCGATGGCATCCTCGAAGGAGGGCGGTTGTTTGATTTTGGCTTCCACAGCCGACAAACCATGCGGGATGAAAGCGGTATTTCAATCAAACTTTAGGAGGTCACATGGGGACATAACTGAAATTGCGGGATGTGCAGGAAATTGAAGCTGATTCAGTCCTTCCTTCATCATATTTTGGCTCGCTACTCCAAGGGGGAGTAACACGTTATGCGGTCATGCGCTTACTACCCCTTTGGCTCATGGCGATCTTGATTGTGTCTGGTTCCGGCTGCACTTCATGGCGTGGCACCGTGGCCGAACGGCTTCCGGCTTACGGGCATCGCAACTGGATCTGTATCGTCGATTCGGCTTATCCTGCGCAGACGAGCGCGGGGGTTGAAACGATCATCACCGGCGCCGACCAACTCACGGTGGTGCGCGAGATTTTGGCCTCCGTTCGGAAAGCTCCCCATGTCAAACCCGTTGCGGTGATCGACGCCGAACTGCCTGCCGTCGCCGAAGCCGACGCCCCCGGCATCAACGCCTACCGCACCGAGCTCGACCGCGTGCTCACCGGCACCGTCGTCGAACGCACCCCGCACGAGGCCATCATCCGCGACCTCGACCGCGCCGGTTCGCTCGTGCACGTGCTCATTTTGAAAACCAACCTCACGCTGCCATACACGTCGGTTTTCCTCCGATTGGAATGCGGCTACTGGACGCCCGAGGCCGAGACCCGCTTGCGTGCGGCCCTCGCGACCAAGTCCGCTCGCTAGCCCGCACTCCATGAGATTCGCGTCGATTCCTTCGTTGCTGCTGTTTTTGGCCGGATTCCAAGGCTCGGCCGCCGCCGCTGATTTTGTTCATTTGATTCCGGCCGACAAAAATCTTGCGCCGACCTGGATCGCGTCTCTCACGGAGCGGGGCGGCCCGGAGGTTTGCCGAGGCGATTCGCTTAAGTTCATCGGCATGCCCGTGGGCGGACTTTGCGCCGGATTGGTGTATCTCGGCGGCGACGGTCAGCTGTGGCTGTGGGACATCTTCAACGACGCCAAACGCGAGGGCATCGACGGCAGACCGTCACCCTTCGATGGCAAAAATGTTCCCCCCCGAGACGGCGCGGCCTATGTGGCGCCACGCACCGAGAGTTCACCCTTGCAGCAAGGTTTTGCCCTTTCTTGGAAGTCGGCTGGCGGCGTCGAATCCACTCGTGTCCTGAATCGCAGCGGCGGTTGGGCCGATCTGAGCTTCATCGGTTCGTATCCGGTGGGCCGCGTCTCGTATCGCGATCCTGCGGTGCCGATCAACGTGGACCTCGTGGCCTACTCGCCGTTCATCCCGCTCAATCTCGATGACTCCAGCCTGCCCGCGACCGTCCTGCGCTACACGCTGGCTAATCCCAGCACCACGCCCGTGAGCGTGACGCTCTTCGGTTGGTTGGAAAACGTCGTCGGGGCCCAGACCTGTCCGTCGGCCGAGATCCGCCGCATCAACAAGGTCAACGGTGCAACCTTCCTCGCCACCGCCACTCCGGCGCACGCCACGTGGACGCCGCCGGCTCCTTTCCGCAGTCTGCGCGATGTCGGCACGATGGCGCTCACGCTTCTCGATCCCGCCGCCACCGCCAGTGCAACCACCACTCCTCCGTCCCTCGTGGCGGCGGTCGCGGGCCGCCCCATCGGTGGCGTCCGCGTGGAAAAAACCATCCCGCCCGGCAGCGCGATCACCGTGACCGCCGTGATCGCCTGGCATTTCCCCAACGCCGCTCCCGGCAGTTCCTCGGACAAACTGGGCCGCGAGTATGCCACGCGCTTCGCTGACGCCGGCGCGGTCGCGGACTACGTTGCCAAAAACTTCACCCGACTCGACGCCGAAACGATGCGCTGGAGCCGCACATGGAACGACTCGACCCTGCCGCAATGGGCACTCGACCGCACTTTCCTCAATACCTCAATCCTCGCCACCACAACCGCCTACCGCTTCGCCGACGGCCGTTTCTGGGCGTGGGAAGGCATTGGTGCCTGCGAAGGCACCTGCACCCACGTCTGGGGCTACGGTCAGGCCATGGGCCGCCTGTTCCCCGCGCTCGAACGCGATCTGCGCATCCGCACCGACTTCGGCCTAGCCTTCAACGACCAGACTGGCGACATCCGCTTCCGCGGTGAACACGGCGGCGGCGCGATTGACGGCCAGGCCATGTGCATCCTGCGCACATGGCGTGAACACACGATGACGACCGACGACACCTTCCTGCGCCCGCTCTGGCCCAAGGTGAAGTTGGCGATGGAATACCTCATCGCCAAGGATCGCGGCGACGGCCTGCTCGACGGCGCGCAGCACAACACCCTCGACACCGACTGGCACGGTCAGGTCGCCTGGCTCTCCGGCCTGTATCACGCCGCACTCCGCGCCAGCGAAGCGATGGCCGCTGACCTAGGCGACTCCGCGTTTGCCGAACGCTGCCGCGCCCTTCGCCTCAAAGGCGAGCACTCGATGGTGGCTGAACTCTTCAACGGCGAATACTTCATCAACCGCCTCGACCCGAAGTTTCCCAAGGACATCAACTCGGGCACTGGTTGCCACATTGACCAAGTCTTCGGCCAGAGTTGGGCGTTTCAAGCCGGTCTCGGTCGGATCCTGCCGGAAGCCGAAACCCGCAGCGCCTTGAAAAGCCTCTGGCGCTACAATTTTTGCCCCGACGCCGGTCCCTGGCGCGCGCTCAACAAACCCGGACGCTGGTATGGCCTGCCCGGCGACGCTGGACTGATCATGACGACCTTCCCGCGCCCGGACTGGGATTATCTCAAGGCCACTGGCAACGACCCCAAAAAAATGTGGGCCGCCATGTATTTCAACGAATACATGACTGGCTTCGAGTGGCAGGTCGCCGGCCACATGATCAACGAAGGCATGGTCACCGAAGGCCTCGCCATCGCCCGCGCCATCCACGACCGCTACTCCCCGGCCAAGCGCAATCCCTACAACGAAATCGAGTGCAGCGACCACTACGCGCGCGCCATGGCCAGCTACGGCGTATTCACCGCGCTGTGCGGCTACCGTTATCACGGACCGAGCGGCCTGCTGGCTTTCGCGCCCAAACTCTCGCCCGAGCACTTCAAAGCCGCCTTCACCAGCGCCGAAGGTTGGGGCAGCTACGCGCAAGAACGGTCGGCCCAGAGCTTCAACGCCACGCTCGATCTCGCCTACGGAAAGTTGTCCCTCCAAACCCTCGGCGTGCAGATGGCTGATGGATTCACCCCGACGAACGTCAGCGGCCGCATCGGATCGCGCATGATCACCGGAACGATCGAGCGCGGCGAAGGCGAAACCCTGATCCACTGGACGCAACCGATTGAGCTTGTCGCCGGCGAGTCGTTGGTCGTGACGTTGCGCTAAACGAATGAGCTTTCGCCAAATCTAGTTGGGGCAAGGCGGATGCGTTCGTTCACTGATGACGAACACTGGAAATTAATAAAACGCGAAGAGGTTCCTTCGGCTTGGCTGCACTATTTCAAGCTGGAGGTGGTCGTAACGGGAATGATTTTACCGTCGGGAGCAAAGGTCAGTTCGTCCACACAAACGGAGCGCCGAAAGCCGTTGCCACCGGACAGCTCGGCTGTGTGGTAGAAAACATACCACTTGCCGCGGAACTCACACACCATCCCATGGTGGGTGCTGCAGGCGACGTGATTCATGACTTTGCCTTGATAGGTAAATGGCCCGGCGGGCGAATCGCCGATGGCATAAACGAGCGTGGAGTCCTTCGCCCAGCCATTGGAATAGACGAAATAGTAGCGGCCTTCTCGCTTGAACATCGACGGGGCCTCGCCGTAACCCCTGGGTAGTGGTGGCTGCTTGTCAGGCTTCGCACGCGGCACTGGCTGGCCGGACGGGTCGAGAATCACGACTTGCTGCAATGGCCCCGCCAGCTTTGTGAGCGATGGATCGAGCTTCACCACCATCGGTTGGCGACAGCCAAAGTAGAGCCACGTAGAGCTGTCGTCATCTGTGAATAGTGCGGGGTCAATCGGCTCACTACCCGCTTCTGGCGTTGTGGAGTAGTCTATCAGCGGAGCACCGATGGCGTCCTTGAATGGCCCCGCCGGTGTGTCGCCAACCGCGACACCGATCTTGTTTCGATCGGTGGGTAAAAAGAGATAATACTTGCCGTTGGCAAATATGGCGTCGGGTGCCCAAGCAAATTTTTTGGCCCACGCAAAGTCCTTCAATTGGAAAACCGCTCCGTGGTCTTTCCATGTGACGAGGTCATCGGTGGAGAACAACCGCCAGTCCACCATATCATAATAGGTGGCATCATTCTGGTCATGCGAGGTATAGACGTAGAGACGGTCGCCAAAAACTCGGGCCGCTGGGTCGGCGGTGAAGAGGTGCCTCACGAACGGGTTGGCGGCTTTGATAGGGGTGGTCCAGGCGAGCAACGCGGACAGGTAGACAAATACGAAAAGGATAAAGTGACGAAACGAATTGGAGAGGTTCCGAGTGGTTAATGGCGTATAGGGAGACATGTTTTGTTGTAACATTATCATAGCTTATGAAAGGGACTTAAAAAAGGGGCTGGGCTGGCTTTGTATATTTTGAGGTGGGTCAGGTATCTGCGAGGTTTTTAAGAGTCTGTTTTCGTGGTTTGGACTAGGCTACCTACGCACCATTGCTTGCGAGCGCGCAAAGATTTTGGCTCACCGGGGTGGAGGTCGCCCCCAAAAGGGCCAGATGAGTTTTATCAATTTTAAGCGGGGGGGGGCTTCTCTCGGTAAATTGAGGTTGGCGCGCGGGGGGAATCCGCTGGAGTGGCGCGATGGTTGTTTTAGTAATCGCAGTGTTTCTTGTCGTGGCAAAGCTTCTCGCCGAGCTGGGATTGGCGGCGCTTAACCGGGCCAACGTCCGGCGTCATGCCGACCGCGCGCCCGATGCGGTCGCCGCCATCATGGATGGAGAAACCTATAAAAAAGCGGTCGATTACACGCTGGCGAAAAACCGGTTCGGAAGCTTCGAGATGATTTTCGATGCGGGCTTGTTGCTGCTCGTCATCGCAAGCGGGGTGTTGCCCTTGCTGTTCTCCCACGTGGGCGCCTGGTCGCCGGCGGGCAAATGGGACGACGCCCTGTTCATACTTTTTGCGGGCGTGCTGCTGAGTATCCCGGGCCTGCCATTCGACTGGTGGGGACAGTTCCGGTTGGAGGCGCGGTTCGGTTTTAATAAAGCCACGCCGAAGCTCTGGATCATGGACAAGCTCAAGGGCACGGCGCTGGCGTTTGTGATCGGGTTTCCATTGCTGTGGGGGCTGCTGTCGCTGGTCACGGCGGTTGGCAGTCTCTGGTGGGTGTGGGGCTTCGCGCTGCTCTTCGGATTTCAACTGCTGATGATGGTGCTCTATCCGAAGCTCATCATGCCGCTTTTCAACAAGCTCACGCCGCTGCCCGAAGGCGAGCTGCGCACCCGACTGATGGCGCTGGCGGATCGCACGGGGTTCAAGGCTGCGACCATCGAGGTGATGGACGGCAGCAAGCGTTCGGGGCACTCCAACGCGTTCTTCACGGGCTTCGGCCGCTTCCGCCGCATCGTTCTTTTCGACACGCTCATCGCCCAACTCACGCCCGAGGAGTTGGAGGCGGTGCTGGCCCACGAGGTCGGCCACTACCGGTGCGGGCACATTCCGAAGATGCTGGCGGTGACTGCGCTCATCCAGCTCGGCGGCTTCGCGGCCATCGCGTGGCTGGCGGGCAGCGAATGGTTCAACCCGGCGTTCGGATTTCCGGCGCATGAGCTAGCGCCGGCGTTCCTGCTCTTCGGGCTGCTCGGCGGTGTCGCGATGTTCTGGTTCACGCCGGTGGGAAATCTCATGTCGCGCAAGCACGAATACGAGGCCGACGCCTTTGCCCGCAACGCGATGGGCGGTCCTGCGCCGCTTGTCGCCGCGCTGCGCAAGCTCGCCCAGAAGAACCTGAGCAACCTGACGCCGCATCCGTGGTTCAGCGGGTTTTATTATTCACACCCGACCCTGGTGGAGCGGGAGGCGGCGCTTGTGAAGGACGCGTGACGGCATGAAACCAAGTCGGCCGCTTTTGATCGGATGGTTTCTGGCTCTGCTGGTTTGCGGCCGTTCGGAGACGCTTACGGTCGCGACCTACAACGTGGAAAACTACACGCTGGCCGATCGCATGGCGGAAGGCTCCTTTCGCAAGGCCTACCCGAAGCCCGAGGCGGAGAAGACGGCGTTGCGTGCGGTTATCCGTAGCCTGAACGCCGACGTGATCGCGCTACAGGAGATCGGAGGCGAGGCGTTTCTCAAGGAACTCCAGCGCGACCTGCTTCGTGAAGGAACGGATTATTCTTATGCGGAGGTGCTCAACGCGGCAGACGAAGACCGGCATGTCGCCGTGCTGTCCCGCCGGGCGTTCACGTCGGTCACCCGCCACACGGACATGACGTTCAAATATTTTGACGGCGTAGAATCGGTGAAACGCGGTATGCTGGAACTGCATCTGGCGACGGAGACGGGCGACGTGGCGCTTTTTGTCGTGCATCTGAAGAGCCGCTACACTGACCGGAAGAACGATCCCGAGTCGGCGCTCCAGCGCGCTGGCGAGGCGACGGCCATCCGCGACCGCGTGCTGAAGATTTTCCCCGATCCGGCGCGGGCACGGTTTCTTATCCTGGGCGATTTCAACGACACGCGGACAAGTCGGCCGGTGCGCGCGATGCTGGAGCGGGGAAAAACCAAGATCGCCGAGTGGCTGCCGGCTGAGGACGGCCGGGGCGAGCGGTGGACGCACTGGTTCAAGCGCGAGGATTCCTACTCGCGCGTCGATCACATCTTGGTTTCGCCCGGGCTGCTGCCGATGGTGCGCGGGCAGGCGGGCCGGATCGGCGACGCGCCTGAGACGATTGCGGCCAGCGATCACCGCCCGCTCGTGGCGTTGTTTGACTTCAAGAAATAAGCGGCCGCAAAAAAGCCGGCATCCGAGGGATGCCGGCTTCGTTAAAAAACGATGCGGTTTATTTTACCGTGACGGGAACCGAAACCTGGCCGGCGCCATAGCCCTTGAGGACGAGGCTGCCGGTGCCGGGTTTGCCGCCGGTGACGTTGACGGTGATGCTGGTTTCTCCGGCGGGAACGATGATCTCGGGCATGATAACGCTCTCGGGGACATCGGTCGTGACATCAAGCAGGAGGCCGCCGGTGGGGGCGGGCGCCGGCAGGGTGAACGTGAGGGGCTGCGACTGGCCGCGGGCGAGACCAAGCTCGGTCGGTGACACGGTGAGCGAAGTGGGATCGACCCGGAAGGTGCCGACGGTGGAAGTGCCTTTGTCGCCAGAGATCTCGACCTTGTAGTTGCGGGCCGGTTCGACGGCCGGAACGAAGAAGCTCACGGAATTGGGCGACTCGAAGACGGTGCGGATGGGCGTGCTGTCAAAGGTGACGGTGTCCTGCGCGGTGAAACCGCGGCCGAGGATGCTGATGCGTGCGCCGATGGGACCGCGATTGGTCTCAAGCGAGAGCACATAGCGTCCGACGATCTTCGTGTGGACGGTCTCGATGAATTCCTCGGCGGAGCGGGTAAGGCCGCTGGCCACGAAATTGTAGTTAACTAGGAAGTAGTAGGCTATCTCGTCGCGACCGGCGGGGAGCTGGTAGTCGAACGTGTAGATGTCGGTGCCCAGATCGCTCTTCTTCATGTCAAAGCTCTGGCCGTCGATGATGATGCGGACGGTGAGGCTGCCCGGGATGATGTTCCCCATCTTCGGGTTGACGCGGGTCGAGATCGTGTAGATCTGCGAGGGGTTTTCCGGGATGGTGCCGGGCGTGAGGTTGGTGATCGACGTTTGGCAGCCGGAGAGGATGAAGAGGCCCAGCGCCGCGCTGATCGCCAGGAAGATTCGTCTCGCGTGGGAGAAACGGTTGTTTTGCATTGGGTTTTTAAGATTCAAAGTCGCCTGAGAGGCAACAGAAACACCGCACCTTGGCAATGAGCGAAATAATCACCGCGCCGTCCATCGCGCCCCACGCCGAGCCGCTGGGGGTGTATGTGCACGTGCCTTTTTGCGCCTCGACCTGTGATTTTTGCGCCTTTTACCAGACCGCACCAACGGCGGACGGGGTGCAGCGGTTTCTTAAGGGCATCTCCGACGAGGCGGCGTTGATCGAATGGCGGCGGCCCGTCGCGACGGTTTTCTGGGGAGGCGGCACGCCAGGATTGCTGGCGCCGGACCACATCCGGCGCTTGGGCGATATCGTGGGGGCGCGGCTCGGCGGCGCGCCCGTCGAGTGGACGGTGGAGATGGCCCCGGCTTCGGTGACGGCGGCGCGGCTGGATGCGCTCAAGGAGATCGGCGTCACCCGCATCTCGATGGGCGCGCAGTCGTTCCAGCCGGCGTTATTGGAAGGGCTGGGGCGGCAGCACACGCGGGAGCAGATTTTCCGGGCCTATGAGCGTATCCGCGCGGCGGATTTTGCGAGCGTGAACATTGACATGATGTTCGCCCTGCCGGGACAAGACGAAGCGGCGTGGCTTGCGGACCTGGGCGAGGCGCTGGCGCTGGCGCCAGACCACCTGTCCACGTATTGCCTGACGTTCGAGGAAGACACGAAGCTTTGGGTGAAACTTTCCAAGGGTCAGGTGAAGCTCGACACCGAGCACGAGGCGCGGCTCTACGAAACCACCTGGGCGCAACTGGAGGCGTCCGGCTACGCCCAATACGAGGTGTCCAACTTCGCCCGGCCGGGACATGCCTGCCTGCACAATCTCAACACGTGGCGGATGCACGAATGGATCGGGCTCGGACCGTCCGCCGCTTCGCAGCACGCCGGCTGGCGCGGCGGCAACGTCGCCGATCTTGATCAATGGCTGGCCGGCGTGGCGCGCGGCGAGCGGCGGACCGAGGACCGCGTGGCGCTCACGCCGTCGCTGCTGGCGGAAGACGCTTTGATTTTTGGGGTGCGCATGAATGACGGCGTTGATCTGGCGGCTTTGAAGCGGCGTTTTCCTGATGCGCCGTGGGGGAAGGTTCGCGATGAGATGGTGCGGCTTGTCGAAGCGGGGCTGGCCGAACAGGGTAGCGACAGCTTGCGGCTGACTCCGCGAGGGCGGCTTTTGGTGGATTCGGTGGGGACAAACCTCATGGATGCGTTTTCCGACGAGGTTGCCGCATGAGGCTGGGGTAGGCCCTTGCTATTCCGTCTCGTCGTTGGCAATGGTCCCATGCTCTTATCTTTTTCTTTTGGCTGATCTTCTTATGAAAACCTCTGTTTTGCGGCTTTCCCTTTTCGTGCTTGGTCTGGTCACGATGTTTTTTGTCACGGGCTGCAACAGCCTGTCCAAAAAGCATGACTACGAAACGACGGCGGCGCGTTTCTTTATCGAGGCCAATGAGGGTGATGCGTTCGCCTCGGCCGTCCTTCCGATCAGCGGCGTGAGGGTCGCGGTCAGCAGCAAGCCGTTCATCACGGAACTCGACATCGTGCACGTCGATCTGGCCACGTCCGACATGGGACATTACCTGGTGTTTCAACTGACGGCGTCGGCTTCGCGTGATCTTTACCGTTTCACCGGTGATAACCAAGGTAAGCGCGTCATCGTGGCGATCAACGGCGTCGCCTTGGGTGCGCGGCAGATCGACCGTCCTTTCAACGGGGGCTACATCGCGATTTTCGTCGAGATACCCGAAGACCAGTTGCCGGCGCTCATCAAGAATCTGAATGCCACGAGCGCGGACATTCAGAAAGAGATCGCCAAGAAATAATTTTGACCGATGGGCCTTCGTCTCGGCTGGGGAATTGTTTTTCTATCGTCGGGATTGATGGCCGCCGGGCCGCGCATCGAACTTGCCTGGCCTACGCCGAACACGGCCTACCTTGAGGGCAAGCCGATCGAGACCTATGTCCAGTCAACCGCTTCGGGCGAGGCGGAGTCGGGACTCTTTGGCTGCGCGCGCAGCGGCGGGGTGCAGTTTCACGAGGGCGTGGATCTCAAGCCGGTTTCGCGCAACCGCCAGGGCGAGCCGACCGATCCGATATTCGCGGCCCTGCCGGGCGTCGTGCGCTACATCAATCCGGTGGCCGGCGAGAGCAATTACGGGCGCTACATCGTGCTGGAGCACCCCCACATGCAGCCGGCGGTTTATACGCTTTACGCCCACCTGAGCGCGACAGCGCCGGGGCTGAAGATCGGCGACCCAGTGGCGCGCGGACAGGTCATCGCCACGATGGGGCACACGTCCGACAAGGGCATTCCGCGCGAGCGAGCCCATTTGCATTTCGAGATCGGTTTGATGTTAACGCGCGATTTCCAGCGTTGGTATGACTGGAGGGGGTTCGGGAGCATCAACTCACACGGGCTCTACAACGGCATGAACCTGATGGGCGTTGATCCGCTGGATTTTTTTAACGAGTTCCGGGCGCGCCGCGTGGACAACTTCCACGATTATTTCTCGCGAATGACCGTCGTGGCCAAGGTGCGCATCGCCACGCGCACGGTGCCGGATTTTGTGCGGCGTTATCCCTCGCTGCTGACGAAAGAGATTCCCATGGCGGGCGTGGCGGGCTGGGAGATCAAAGTGAGCTGGACGGGACTGTCGTTTGAGTGGACGCCGTTGGAGGCGGCCGACGTGGCCGGCTGGCGAACGAACGAGGTGCGGCTTCTCGACGTGGATGCGGAGGCGTTGCGCAAGCACCGCTGCAAGTCCGTCGCCGTGCTGCGGCGCGGAAACTACGTCGCGGGCAAGGATCTCGAAACGGTGCTGCAGCAGCTCTTCGGGCTGCGGTAGGAGCCTGCTTCAGCGCTTGCTCCAGTCGAGCATGCGCTGGATCGGGATGAGGGCGGCGCTGCGGATCGGCTCGGGGACGTCGATCTGCGGGGACATCGTTTTAAACGCGTCGCGCACCTTCTCGATGGTGTTCATCTTCATGAACCGGCAGTCGTTGCAGGCGCAGGTGTCGGTCGGACCGGCGATGAATGTCTTATGCGGCACTTCCTTGCGCAGGCGGTGCAACATGCCGCTTTCGGTAACGACGATGATTTCGTTGGCGGGGGTCTCCTTGGCGAATTTCACCATGAGCTCGGTCGAGCAGACCTCGTCGGCGATGTCGCGCACGGCCTGCACGCACTCGGGGTGGGCGACGACGGGCGCGCCGGGGAACTGGGCGCGGACTTTTTCGACGGCCTGCACGGTGAACATCACGTGGGCGTAACAGCTGCCGGGCCACAGGCGCATCTGGCGGCCGGTTTTTTGGGAAACCCACTGGCCGAGGTTCTGGTCGGGAACAAAGAGGATTTCGCGGTCGGCGGGGATCTGGTTGACCATCTTCACGGCGTTGCCGCTGGTGCAGATCACGTCGCTCAGAGCTTTCACGCCGGCGGAGCAGTTGATGTAGGCGACGACGTAGACGTTGGGATTGGCGGCCTTGTAGGCGGCGAGGCGGTCGGCGGGGCAGGAGTCGGAGAGCGAGCAGCCGGCTTCGAGATCGGGGAGGAGGACGGTGCGGCCGGGGTTAACGATCTTCGCGGTCTCGGCCATGAAGTGGACGCCGCAGAAGAGGATCACGTCGGCCTGCGCGGACTGCGCCTGATAGGAGAGACCGAGGGAATCGCCCACGTAGTCGGCCACCTGCTGGATCGCCTCGATCTGGTAGTTGTGCGCGAGGATGACGGCGTTGCGCTCGCGTTTGAGGGCGATGATTTCCTCTTGGATGGGCGTGAGCCGGGGAGCTTCGCTGCGAGGGGAGAGGACGAGAGGCTCGTAGTTAAGAACGGCGGGCATGAGGGGAAGTGACCGGTGACTCAGCATCAACTCTGCGGCTTCAGTTTGGCGATGAGCGCCTGAAACTCACGGTGCTGCTTGAGTGTTTCGAGGTCCGGGTCCTTGGCCATCCACAGGTAGTCATCGTAGCCCAGTTCGATGGCGCGTTCAAGGGTGCGGAGGGCGTCAGTCTTGCGGCGGCACAGGGCGAGGCTGCACGCGAGGTTGTAGTGTGCGGTGGCGTTGGACGGCTCCAGCTTCACCAGCTTGCGGTCCATCTTAAGGCCGTCGGCGATGCGGCCCGTCTTGGTGTAGAGGCCGCCGAGAATCTCGATCACATCGGTGTAGCGCGGGTCGCGCCGGAGCACGGATTCGTAAAAAGTGATTTCAAACGCGGTGTCTTCTTTGCGGGCCATGTCGTAAGATTATGCGGAAGCGCGGTGCTTGCAAATGCCGGTGTCGCGAAGGGTGTTGCAGTGTGCGCTGACCTGGAGGCGCTGGGTGACGGGAGTGAGGCCGAGCTTGGTGGAGACGGTGCTGCCATACCACTCCATGAACGGCGCGCTGATCTCGAAGATCTTGTCGCAATCGAGACAGATGACCTGCGCGACCTGGGCGTTGTTGGCGGTGTTCGGGTGGTAATATTTGAGGTTCTTGCCGATATCGACTTCGCGCAGGAGGGCGCTCTCGGTCATGATCGGCAATGTGCGATAAACCGTGGCGCGCGAGACGGAGTCGTCGATAGCGCGTGCGTGCTCGAGCAGCTCCTCGGCCGTGAAATGGTCGCTGCGGGCGAATGCCGCCTCAAAGATGTCCAGGCGAGGCTTGGTCACCCGAAGGCCTTTGGTGGCGAGGTAGGCTTTGAACTTTTCCCGGGCCGCGTCGTTGCTCACGGGCGCAATGTCCCTTTCGGGGCGGAGCCTGTCAACTGGTTCGTGGGCGGCATTTTTTGCGGGACCGATGCTTGCGCGGGGAGGGCGGGAGCCTCATCAACGACCTCTTCTATGATCGTCGGCGTGCATCCCCTCGCGGGCTTCGACAAACTCCTGCACTACAAAGTGCCGGAAACGTTGCGCCCGCAGGTCGCGGTCGGCTCGCTGGTGCGCGTGCCCATTTTGAACCGCCAGCTTCTCGGCATCGTGGGCGAGATCAGCGCGCCGAAAGATTTTCCCATCGACCGGCTCAAGTCCGTGGCCGCCGTGGTCTATCCGTTTCCCGCGCTGCCGCCCGATCTGCTCGGGCTGGCCCGCTGGATGACGGGCTACTACGCCGCCAAGCTCGATGGGATCATCGAGGCCATGCTGCCCGCCGCCGTGCGCAACGCCGCCAGCCTCAAGCACGAAAAACTCCTCTCCATCACCCGCCAGCTCGACGCCGCCGAACTCGCCGCGCTCACCAAACGCGCCCCGGCGCAGGGCAAACTTTACGCGTTCCTCGCCCAGCATTTTAAGCCGCAGCAAAAATCCTTCGTCCTCGCCCGCCTCGACGTCACCGCCGCCGTGGTCAACGCGCTTGTAAAGCGGGGCATCGTTCGCGAAGAGGAGCGCCGCGTGGAACGCATCGCCTATTCCGACGACTGGTCCACCGGCGAAGTCGTCGCCTCGCTACCGCATCGCCTCAACGTCGAGCAGCAGGCGGCGGTTGATGCGCTCTCCGCCAAAATCAACGAGGACAAGTTCGGCGTCACTCTCCTGCACGGCATCACCGGCTCGGGAAAAACTGAGGTCTATCTGCGCGCCATCCACGACGCGCTGGAGGCCGGCGGTGGCGTTATCTTCCTCGTGCCCGAGGTCGCGCTCACGCCGCAGACGGTCGCCCGCCTGCGCGGACGCCTTGAAGCCATCGCGCCCGACCACCGCTGTGTCGTTTGGCACAGCCACCTGAGCGAAGGCGAGCGTCTCGACGGCTGGCTCGCGCTCGCCACCGGCGAGGCGCGCGTCGTCGTGGGGGCGCGCTCGGCGATTTTTGCCCCGGTGCATAACCTAAAGCTCATCGTCGTTGATGAGGAGCACGAGCCCGCCTACAAGCAGGACGAGACGCCGCGCTACCATGGCCGCGACGTTGCCGTGATGCGCGCCAAGCTCACCGGCGCGCACTGTTTGCTCGGCTCGGCCACGCCTTCGCTCGAAAGTTTTTCTAACGCCCAGGCCGGCAAATACGGCCTGCTCGAACTCAAGGAGCGCGTGGATGCCCGCAAGCTCCCGCACATCGACATCGTGGACATGAAAATCGAGGTGATGCGCCAGCGCGGCTTCACCTCGCTCTCCGGCAAGCTCGTGGACGCGATGCACGACCGCTTCACCAAGCGCGAGCAGACGATCCTGTTTATCAACCGCCGCGGCTACTCGTCGTCCATGCTTTGCACCAAGTGCGGCCATGTGGAGGAGTGTCCGCATTGCAGCATCACGATGACTTACCATCGTGCGGACGAACAGCTGCGCTGCCACCTCTGCGCGCACGAACGCGACGCGCCTGCGCGTTGTCCGTCGTGCGGCGCTCCCGAGATCCGCTGGCGTGGCATGGGCACGCAACGCGTCGAAGAGTCCGTGCGCCGCGTGCTGCCGAAGGCGCGCATCGAGCGCATCGACGCCGATACCATGTCCAAGAAAAACCGCTTCCGCGAGCTGCTCTCGGAATTCCGCGCGGGCAAGATCGACGTCCTTGTGGGCACGCAGATGATCGGCAAGGGTCTCGATTTTCCCAACGTCACGCTCGTCGGTCTGATCGACGCGGACATCTCGATGCACATCCCCGATTTCCGCGCCAACGAGCGCACATTCCAGCTCCTTGTTCAGGTGGCAGGACGCGCCGGACGCGGCGATCGCGCGGGCGAGGTCATCGTGCAGACGTTCACGCCGCAGGCCGAGGCGATCCAATTTTCGCGTCAGGCCGACTTTGTGGGTTTCGCGGCGAGCGAGCTAAAGATGCGGAAGGAGTTTCGTTATCCGCCGTATCGCCACCTTATCCACCACTTGTTTCGCGGACCGAGCGAGGAGAAGCTCAAGTTCTACACGGAGCAATGGGCGAAGCACGTGGAGAAAGAACTCGGCGGACGCCTGGAGTTTCGCGGCCCGGCGCCTTCGCCGATCGAGAAAATCAAGGATGAGTATCGTTATCAGCTCTGGTATTTCACCGGCGGCGTGACGCGGGTGATCGCCGATTTGAATATGCTGCGGCTCGCCTTCGCATGGCCCGACGAGATCACGCAGGTGCTCGACGTGGATCCGGTTAATCTGAGCTGATCGTCACGGAGCCTGAAACGTCCACGCGACCATCCGGCTGTGCTTCTGGCCCTGGCTCATCGCGATGGTGCGGACATCCATGGCCCTGGCTTCGTTGAGTGCGTGATAAATAGGCGGAAGACTGCCGCGCTTTGACACGAGCGTAGTGAACCAGCGGCAGCGGTCGCCGAGTGGCACGCTTTGAGCGATCATCCGGCGCACAAAGGCGGCCTCGCCGCCGGGGCACCAGAGTTCGTGGTTTCGCCCGCCGAAGTTGAGAACCGGTTTGTCGGACGGACGTCCTTCGCCGAGGTTGCGAAGTTTTCGTGTCGTTCCCTCGGCGGCCGCTTTGGCCGAAGCGTGAAAAGGAGGGTTGCACACGGTGAGATCAAAGCGTTCTCCGGGACGCACGACTCCGTTAAAAATATCCGTCGGCGACGTCTGCAAACGGCACTCAATCTTACCGGCGAGCACGGGATTGGCGGCGACGATTTTTTGGGCGGACTGAATGGCGACCGGGTCGATATCCGTGCCGACAAAGCGCCAGCCGTATTCGCACGCGCCGATGATGGGGTAGATGCAGTTGGCACCGGTGCCGATGTCGAGAACGCGTGCCCCCAGTCGGTTGTTCTCGCCGAGGAGATCGGCGACGTGGTGGATGTAGTCGGCCCGGCCCGGAATCGGTGGGCAGAGGTAACCGGGCGGGATGTCCCACCAAGTCAGCCCGTAGTCATGCCGGAGCAGGGCGCGGTTGAGCGTGGTGACAGCGACTGGATCGAAAAAGTTAATCGTGTCCCCGCCGAGCGGGTGGGGGACGATGAACCGCGCGAGTTCCGGGCTGCTCGTGACAAGCGCGTGAAAGTCATACCGCGCCCGATGACGGTTTCGCGGATGCGGGCCGCTCTTTTCGGATAAATGTTGGGGCGAGCGTGAAGCCATCGGTTCGTGGTTCAAAAAGGCCATGATTGAGGCAAAGGCGAGAATAGGTTGGATACGCAGTCAAAACCTCTTCCCACCGCACGGGGTTCGTGCATACTTTTTATGCGATGAGCATGGTTCCGTTATCAAAAGCAACCAGTCTCTCCGGGGTGGATCTCGCGCTGGCCGCCGCGATCATCGAATTTTCGGATGACGCCATCATCAGCAAGGATCTGAATAGCGTCATCAACAGCTGGAACAAGGGTGCGGAAAAAATCTTCGGCTATACGACGGTGGAAATGGTGGGGCAGTCCATCATGAAGCTGATTCCCGAGAAGCGGCGTGCGGACGAAGACCTGATTTTGGGGAAAATCCGGCGCGGGGAGCGGCTGGAGCATTTTGAAACGCGGCGCCTGACTAAGGATGGCCGGTTAATTGAAGTCTCCGTCACGGCCTCGCCCATCCGAGATAAGGAAGGCAACATCGTCGGGGTTTCAAAGATCGCCCGCGACATCACCGTATTGAAGGAGCGTGAGCGTGAAATTGCACGGTTGTCGCGACTCTATGCGGCGCTTAGCCAGATCAACCAGGCCATCGTGATGACGTCCACCCGTGACGAGCTGTTTGCCAAGGTCTGCCGTGTCCTGGTCGATTTCGGAGGGTTTCACATGGCTTGGATCGGGTGGAGCGATCCGGTGACGCATGAGTTGGCGCCGGTGGCCGCGTGGGGCGACGAAAACGACTACATTAACAGCATCAAGGTTTACTCCGACGACCGCCCCGAGGGGCGCGGACCCACGGGCACCGCCTTCCGGAAAAACCGTTCCTATATTTGCAACGACGTGCTCAACGATGCCGCGACGAGGCCTTGGCGCGCGGAGATCGAGCGGCGGGGATTTCGCGCCTCGGCGGTGTTTATCATCAGATGCCAGGGCGCGGCGGTCGCGACACTCACGGTTTACGCCGACGAACCGGGTTTTTTCCGTGACAAAGAAATCGCGCTGTTGGAGGAGGCGGCCGGAGACATGTCGTTCGGCATGGATAATTTCGCCCGCAACGAGGAGCGTCGGCGCGCAGATGAAAAGGTGAGGGTCGAGCGTGATTTTTCACAGGCTATGCTTAACAGCATGCCCGGTGTGCTCTATCTTTATGATCAGCAAGGCCGCTTCCTTCGCTGGAATGATAATCTTGAGCATGTCACCGGCTACACGGCCACCGAGATCGCCGTCATGCATCCGCTCGATCTTTTTGAGGGCGCGGACAAGGAGCGGGTCGCCGCCCGGATTGGCGAAGTGTTTGAAACGGGCAGCTCCAGCGTGGAGGCCGATTTAGTTTCAAAAGATGGGAAAAAGACCCCTTATTATTTCACGGGCATAAAGACGCTGTTCGATAACAGAAACTGTCTGGTGGGTGTGGGTATCGACATCAGCTCCCGCAAAAAAGCCGAGGAGGCGCGGCTCGCCAGTGAATCACGTTACCACACGCTTTTTGATCACGCGCCAGATGGCATCGTGATAGCCGACGGCCGAAGCAATTACCTCGATGCGAACGCGAGCATGTGCCGCATGCTCGGTTATTCACGCGAAAAACTGGTCGGGATGAACGCTGCGGACATCGTGGTGACAACGGAGATTTCGCGCATCGAAACGGCCCTGAACGAGATCAAAACCCGCGCCGATTATCACCGCGAGTGGAGTTTCCGTCGCAAGGATGGCTCCGTATTTCCCGCCGAGGTCATCGCCACGGTGATGCCCGACGGCAATTTGATGGGGATGATCCGCGACATCACCGAGCGCAAACAGGCGGAGATGGCTTTGCGCGAAAGCGAGTCCAAGCTGAGGGCGCTCTTCGAGCAGGCACCCATGGGAATTGCGGTGATTGATTCGAACACCCGCCGCTTCCTGAAAATTAACCCGCAATACTGCAAGATAGTCGGCTACTCCGAGGCGGAGATGCTGGGGATATCATTCGATCAGATCACGCATCCTGACGACATTGCTAGCGACTTCTCCAACATGCGACGCCTGCGAGAGGGTGATCTGCCGTCGTTCCGGATCGAGAAGCGCTACATCTCCAAGGATGGAGCGACGGTGTGGGTCGGGCTTACCTGCGTCCCGCTGTGGCACGAATCGGGTCCTGGACGGCAGCATATCGCGATGGTGGAGGACATCACCGCGCGCAAGCAGGCCGAGATTTTGATCGCGGAGAGCGAGCTGAAATACCGGGAACTCGTCGAGCTGGCCAACAGCATCATCCTGCGCTGGAATTCCAAGGGCGAAGTCACTTTCCTCAACGAATACGGGCAACGTTTTTTCGGTTATCCGGCCAACGAAATCATCGGCCACCATGTGGTGGGAACGATTGTCCCCGGCGCCGATACCGGGGGACAGGATTTGAGCGATTTGATGGATCAAATCTGCGCCTCACCTGAGCGTTTCGAGGAAAACGTGAACGAGAACATGCGCCGAGGCGGTGAGCGCGTGTGGATTGCATGGACCAACCGCATTCTGCGTGATCCCCAGGGACGCGTGTTCGAGATCTTGAGCGTGGGCACCGACATCACGAAGCAACGCAATGCCGAGACGGCTTTGCGCGAACTCAATGATACCCTCGAGCATCGCGTGGTTGAGCGCACCGCCGAAATGCGCGCCGCCGTCGAGCGCGCCGAGGCTGCCGACCGTATCAAATCCGCCTTTCTCGCCACCATGTCGCACGAGCTGCGCACCCCGCTCAATTCCATCATCGGTTTCACGGGCATCGTGCTGCAGGGGCTGGCCGGTCCCTTAAATGAAGAGCAGACCAAGCAGCTTGGAATGGTGAAGGGCAGCGCGCGGCACCTGCTCGAACTTATCAATGACGTGCTCGATATTTCTAAGATCGAGGCGGACCAGCTCATGGTGGCCGCCGAGCCTTTCGATTTGTCGCAGTCTCTCTCCCGCATTGCCGGATTAGTTCGTCCTTTGGCGGGTAAGAAGGGGCTGGAGTTGGTTACGGCTTTTTCCCCGGCAGTGAGCGTCATGACGGGCGACCGCCGTCGTGTTGAGCAGATACTTTTGAACCTTCTCAACAACGCCATCAAGTTCACTGACCGGGGGCGGGTGACGTTTACGGCGGAGGTTCTCGCCGAACATCGTGCCACGCCCATCGCCCCACCTGTCGAGGTGGTGAAATTGAGCGTGAAAGATACCGGCATCGGAATCAAGCCGGCTGACCTTGCCACGCTTTTCCAACCCTTCCGACAGATTGACACCGGGCTTGCGCGCCAGCACGAGGGCACGGGACTAGGGCTCGCTATCTGCCGGCGTCTTGTTACTTTAATGGGAGGTGAAGTTTCCGCTGCAAGTGAATGGTCGCTCGGAAGCGAGTTCATCGTCATTCTGCCGACACGTAACCGTTCCATCCCATGAGCCGCACGGTCCTTCTTATCGAAGACAACGAGCAGAACCGCTATCTCGCGACTTTTCTGCTCGAGAAGCACGGCTACCGGGTCGTTACCGCCTCTGACGGACCCGCCGGCATCGAGCTGGCACGCAGTCTCTCGCCCGATCTCATTCTGCTCGACATCCAACTACCGAAGATGGACGGCCACGCCGTGGCGCAGGCTTTGCGCGGGGTTGCAGAGCTGCGAGAAACCCCGCTGATCGCGGTCACCTCTTACGCCATGATCGGCGATCGGGAACGGTCTCTGGCCGCAGGCTGCAACGGCTACATCGAAAAACCGATCAATCCGGAGACTTTCATTGTCGAAATAGAAAACTTTGTCCGCACGCCTCCTCCAGCCAACCCCTCCTCCCAATGACTCGCGTCCTGATCGTCGATGACAAGGAGGAAAACGTTTATTACCTGCAGGCGCTGCTGGTGGGGAACGGCTGCAAGGTCGAATCGGCGCGTCACGGTGCCGAGGCGCTCGTTAAGGCGCGGCAGGCTCCGCCCGATGTCGTTATCTCCGACCTGCTCATGCCGGTGATGGACGGCTACACGCTGCTGCGCCACTGGAAGGCCGACGCGCGGCTCAAGCGCATCCCGTTCATTGTTTACACCGCGACCTACACGGAGGCGGAAGACGAGCGGCTGGCGCTTAATCTCGGGGCCGACGCCTTCATCCTCAAGCCCGCCGACCCCGAGGATTTTCTAGCCCGGCTGCGGGAGGTGCAGGCCAATTTCGGCGCGGCCGTTCCCGTCGCGCCGAAAACGCCTATCGGCGAGGAAAACGAAACCTTTAAAATTTATAGCGAGACCTTGATTCGGAAACTGGAGGAAAAGACGCTGCAGTTGGAAGAAACCAACTGCGTCCTGATGCGGGATGTGGAAGACCGGAAACGCGCTGAGGATACGCTGCGCCTGCTCAATTCCGCCGTTCTGCAGGCCAACGAATCCATCATGATCACCGATGCGGAAATCAATTCGCCCGGCCCGAGAATCATCTTTGTGAATCCGGCCTTCACCCGGATGACCGGCTATACCGCCGAGGAAGTGATCGGCAAGACTCCCCGCATCTTGCAGGGCCACCGCACGGACCGGGCTGTCCTCGACCGGCTGCGAAAAAACCTAGAGCACGGCAAAATGTTCCAAGGCGAGACCGTCAACTATCGCAAGGATGGCACGGCTTACGATCAGGAGTGGCGCATCGCACCCATTCGCGAGGCAAACGGGGAAATCACCCATTTTGTGGCCATCCAGAGCGACGTCACCGACCGCAAACAGGCAACGGCGCAGATCCAAGAACAGGCTGCTCTGCTCAACCAGACCCAGGAGGCCATCATTGTGCGTGATCTCGCGCAGCGGATTTTATTTTGGAACAAGGGAGCCGAGCGCATTTACGGCTGGACGGCCGCCGAGATGGTGGGACGACACGTTAACGAACTCCTCTACCGAGAGTCCGGCCCGTTGGCCGGCGCCATGGAAACGCTCATGCGCCAGGGCGAGTGGGCGGGTGAGCTGATGCAATTCACCAAGGCGGGAGCCGAGCTTTGCATGGAGTGCCGCTGGACTTTACTCCGCGAGAAATCCGGAGCACCGAAGTCAGTGCTTGCGGTGAATACCGATGTGACGGAGCGCAAGAAGATCGAACGGCAATTCCTGCGCGCCCAGCGGCTAGAGAGTATCGGCACCCTCGCCGGCGGCATCGCGCACGATCTCAACAACCTGCTCGCGCCGATCGTCATGGGCGTAGACCTGCTCAAGCAGTTCGACGCAACGCCCCGCACGCTCACGATTATTGAAAACATCGAGCGCAGCGCGAAACGCGGCACCGATCTCGTCAGGCAGGTGCTGTCGTTCGCCCGCGGAGTCGAAGGGACCCGCGTTGCGCTGCAAGTTCGCACGGTCGTCCGTGAGGTCGAGTCGATCGCCGAAAATACTTTCCCTAAAAATATCATCATCAGAACGGAAATTCCGCCGGATTTGTGGCTGGTGATGGCGGACTCCACACAACTCAACCAGGTGCTGATCAATCTTTGCGTCAACGCCCGCGACGCCATGTCCGAAGGAGGACATCTCTCCATAACGGCCAGCAACGTCGAGGTGGATGCGCAATACGCGGTCATGAACCGCGGGGCTTCCGCGGGAAAGTATGTCGTTCTTCAGGTCTCCGACAGCGGCTGCGGCATGCCCAAGGAAATCGTGGATCGTATTTTCGAGCCGTTTTTCACGACCAAGGAATTGGGCAAGGGCACGGGGTTGGGCCTTTCAACCGTGCTGGGCATCGTGCGCAGCCATAGTGGTTTTGTGAACGTTTACAGCGAAACGGGGAGGGGCAGCGTGTTCAAAGTCTACCTTCCTGCGCATGCGGATGACACAAGCAATGCAGAGCGCGATCCGGAAGCGGGGACTCTCCCGCGCGGTAATGGTGAGTTGATCATGGTGGTGGACGACGAGACTTCCATTTTGGACATCACAAAACAGACCCTCGAAACCTTCGGCTACAAGGTGGTTACCGCCGAGGACGGAGCCCAGGCCATCGGCCTTTACGCGTTCCATCGCGAAGAAATCGCCGTCGTGCTGACGGATATGATGATGCCCGTGATGGATGGTCCTGCGCTGATTGCCGCCCTCATGCGCATCAATCCGGTGGTGCGAGTAGTCGCCGCCAGCGGACTCAACGCCAACGGTAACGCCGTGCGCGCCGCAACGGGCGGCGTGAAACATTTTTTAGCCAAACCGTATTCGGCCGAGGCGATGCTCAGGATGCTGAAAACAGTGCTTGTTGACTAGGCCCGTTAGTCCGGGCCTAGCGTGTCATCGCCGCTGGGGAGCGCGTCAGACGGTGGAAGGAGCGCTGCCGTGGATGTAATCCCGGAGGTGCCGAGTTTCCTGTAGGTTTTCTTCAAGCAGACAGCGGTTGATGTCACCGATGGAAATCATGCCGACGAGCCTGCCACCATCGACCACGGGCAGGTGGCGGATGCGTTTGTCCATAAACAACGACATGGCCTCATCAACCGTGGTGACATGGGTGGTGGTGACTAGTTTCGTGGTCATTACGGTCTGCACTTGGGTTGTCTTGGGGTCGGCACTTGGGCCGATGATGCGGCTGAGCACATCGCGCTCGGTAAAAATACCAAGAGGTTTGTTGTCCGCATCAGCTACAAGCACGGCGCCGATACGGAGTTGATTCATCACGCGGACGGCTTCGCTGACGGTCGTGGTGGGGGTGACGGTGGTCACTGCGGTGCCTTTTTGAGACAGGATGTGGGATAACGGGGTGTTCATTGGGGTGGTTGTTTGGGTTGGAACTTTTTAAAACATTGGGCGATTAAGAGAGCCTCGTGATTGGTCTGCGTATTCTGATGATAGTTGATTCTTGGATTTCTCGAAAGCCCTGGGGGCTCTTCGGAAACATGGGGAGCTTACGACGAGTATGAATAAGCGCAAAATATAGGCTGGGAAAGTCCCAAATGATAACGCATCCGCTGGATTTTTACCGCCTTCGGCTCGACCTCCGCGCATGAACGACCACAGTGCATCTTGCTCCCACCCAATATGTCTTCCCCCATCGCTGTTGATCTCGCCTCGGAGTCGGTGCCTTTCAATCGGTTTTTCCAGCGTGGCGTCGGCTCATGCCACGCCTACCTGACGCTGCGCGAAGATTTCCGAGAGCACGTGCGGCTGGCGCAGCAGGAAATCGGCTTTGGTGGCATCCGCTTCCATGGCATTTTTACCGAATACGTCGGCGTGGTGCACAACGGCGAAGAAGCCGACGGACCGAAGCTCAACTTCCAAAACGCCACCAAAATATACGAATTTTTCGTCGCGCAGGGCATGAAGCCCTTTGTCGAACTCGGTTTCATGCCCGTGCGCCTCGCGAGCGGCCCGCAGACGATCTTCGACTATCGCGGCAATATCACGCCGCCGAAGGACTGGGCGCAGTGGACGCGCCTCGTGCGCCGTTTCGTCGCCCACCTGGTTGCCCACTTTGGGATCGCCGAAGTGCTCACCTGGCATTTCGAGGTCTGGAACGAACCCGATCTGCACAACACATTTTGGACCGGATCGATGGAGGACTACTTTCAACTCTACGCCGAGACCGCCCGCGCGGTGAAGTCGGTGGACGCCCGCCTGCGCGTCGGCGGCCCCGCCACATCAAAGACCATGTGGGTGCCGGACCTGCTCGCGTTTTGTGCTAAACAAAAGGTGCCGCTCGATTTCATCTCCACGCACCACTACTGCGTGGACGCTGATCTCGTGCAGGGCGTGCCGGAAGGCCCGATGTATTATCGCGGGATGAAAGGCATGGTCGGTGACGTCGAGCGAGTGCGTGCGCAGATCGCCGCCTCGGCGTTTCCGCACGCCGAGCTGCACTTCACCGAGTGGAATTCCTGTCCGGCCCACGAGGACGTTTACGGCAAGGACACGGCATTCACTGCGGTCTTCGCGCTCCAGACTATCAAGGAAGTCTCCGGCAAAGTGGACTCCTATATGTGGTGGACGGTAAGTGATATTTTCGAGGAAAGCGGACTCAGCCTGCGGCCGTTCACCGGAAAATACGGACTCGTCAACCAGCATGGCATCAAGAAACCCGTGTTTCACGCCTTCCGCTGGCTGGCGCGGCTCTATGATCAGGAAATTCCGCTGGCCCACACTTCCGCGCGTGCGACCCGTTCGACGCAAGGCGACGTGCGTATCCTCGCATGGAATCTGCCCGAAGTCATCGAGACCGACCTCGGAGGCGGTGACTGGAAGATCAAGGGCGCGACGCGGACCGATTCGTTTTCGCTGAAGGGTCTGGACGGCCGCTACCGCGTGCGGGTATTCACAGTGGACGATCAGCGCGGCAATGCGCTTCACGCCTGGCGGGCGATGGGCGCGCCTGATTATCCGAAGCCCGCCGAGATCGCTGCGCTGAAAACCGCCGCCGAGCCTGTCTGCCTACGCGACGAGGTGTTGGATATACATGGGGAGTTCACGCTCGTGCAAGAACTGGCGCCCTGCGCGTTGATCTGCTGGGAGATTGATCGCGTGTGAGCAGGCCCTGCGTTCGCCGAGGAGGAGTTTGCCTCGGTGTTTCACCAACGGGGCATTGTTATGACGCCCGTTGACCCGATTCCGGAAATGAACGAGATGAAGTCATGGGATTGAAAATCAAATGGAACGATGATCGCGTGCGCGATACGACCACGGCGTTGCTGATCATCTGTAGAGACCGGTTGAGCCGAGGTTTCACCGAGGATCTGATCGCGGCATCCCTAGCCGATTACCGGAATGATCACGGCGGCTACAGGGAGAACAAGGCCGCTTGGCCAGCCGTAAACGACGTGGCACTGCTAAATAATCCGCAGCACGTGGCTTATTATAAGCAATTGCTCCTAGCCGTTGATGGGCTTCTTGGAAAATTCATCCAAGGAAAGCGTCAGTTCAATAGTCTGACCGAACTCGACAACTACCTGGTCTTCACGCTTCAAAATATTCGTTGAACGGCGCTCGAAAGCGCTCGATACATGAAGCGTGAGACGCGTGAAGCCTTTGAGTTGATCCTATTGTGCGGCGGTCACACGGCAAAGGGCATTATAAAGTTGAATGATATCGGCCTCTCGCTGTCGCAGTTCGTTTTGAAGCGCGGTGGTTTCTCGCTCCACTGCTACAAACCCCGTGGTTTTGCCCGCTTTGTTTTTAATGGGATTAAGTGTAATCCAGACCGAGTAGGGCCACTTGCCTTTGTGGTAGTTGACAATTTCAACGGAAACCTTGCGTCCGCGCCGCACGGCATTGTGAAGCATGTGCACGGTCGCCGAGTCGGTTAGAGGCCCTTGCAGGAAGTTCCCTGGTTTTTGACCTTTGATCTCCTTTAGACTGTAACCGCACAGGCGGGTGAAGGCGGGGTTGATCCAATTGACGCGGCCTTTTGCGTCAGTAATAACAATTGCGTCCGTCAACTGCTCGGCGACGGGCGTAAATGAACCTGAAGTTTTCATCTTACGCGGGGGTGTTGGTGTAGATAAGCTTCTAACGTGAAAAGTATGCCCGCAGAAGTTAGGTGGCGCCAGACTTATTCGTCGTGCCTCTTTGCGGAGGCTTGCCGGGTGCAACGCGACTTTAAGCCCGAAATGCCGTTCGAGAATCGGACACAAAAAACCCCTCATCTTTTTTAGGGATGAGGGATTAAAACTGGCGGGATGAACGGGACTCGAACCCGCGACCTTCTGCGTGACAGGCAGACGCTCTAACCAGCTGAGCTATCACCCCGGAAATGAGGAAAGAGGGCGAAAGTAGAATCCGCGGACCCACTGTCAAGCGTCGTTTCAACGCAAATCTTCGTGATTTTTCGTTAAGACAATCGAACGGATGTGCAGCCCTCCAAAACACGCTTCCAGGCATCCGTTTCCCCTTTTAATCCCACAGCGGTGAGTGCGGTGGCGATTTCGGTTTCCAGAGGTTCGACGACCACGTGTTTGAGGTCGGCAGGCAACATCGGGCGAATACGCCGGGTGAGAGCCCAGCAAGCCCAGGCACGAGCGCGCCGCAGTTCACGGCGGGGTTCATTCATGCGACCGGCGTAATGTTGAAAATGCACGCGTGGGTTGCCGATGAAAACGCCTTCAGGAGTATGGGTAAGAAACCACGCCATGGCTGCATAGGGAACAGGGCAAAGGGTGAGAATCG
>JANYJB010000027.1 GCA_025361935.1 Verrucomicrobiota bacterium | reverse complement strand
GCCATCGGCGAACCGTAGCCGGTTGTTCGGCTTTCCATGCCGCCTTCATGGATCATGAAAACGATGCGGTTGGACAGTGATAATCCATATACGGTCCAAAATACGCATGCCGCCACCGCCGTAATGGGTCGGGATATTTTTTCCTGCCTAAAAATCTTCCGGGCCAGCGCAATCGTGAGCAGGGTGAAAAAGCAGGTCGTCACAAAGAAGCGCCACTGTGCGTTCCAGGCCGACACGAACAAATAAAACGCCAAGGGAGGGCCGTAGATGACCAGATAGCCGACGGTAATGGGTTTGCTGAGTTTCATTTTATCCAGCCGTGGATTTGGTCATGCAGTGCTGGTGGCTTTTCCGCTCAATTCAATCGGTCCCGCGATACCTTACGGTTCCGGTTTTAATGTCGATGGTCGAGAAAATGATAAAGCTCAACTGCGAGTATGGCTTTAGCCGGAAAGCCCATTTCGTGTGTGTCTCTGATTCCGGAGGTTGGCGGCGAGTCACAGAGGTCAAGCCACGTGGCAGTCTAATACGGTCGCTTACGACTTGAAGCTGGAGCTGAGATGGAAGACGGCGCTGATGATTGCGAAGGCGATGCATACGAACACGCCTGGCTTGCGGTAGCGCTTTGCTCGCTCTTGCCAAACCGGTGAGGAGCGGCATGGTTCGACGTCATGAGCACGGTTGCCAAGAAACCCGCCAGTAAAAAGGCCACGCGTAAGATTGTCGGGCGAAAACTGTCTGTGCGTCGGGCCGTGCAGGGTTCGCTTGCGGGCACGGCGGTCATTGCGGCAGGTTTTGATCCCGCCGCGCCGGCATTTGCGGCTTCCGATTGGAAGCGCGCAGGGGGCAAATGAAGTATCTGCTGGATACTCACGCGGCGCTCTGGAACGGGCTGGCCCCGGTTTATCTGGGAAAAGGAGCGGCGGCGGCACTCGCCCCGTTGTCCTCTGCGGATTTGTTGATCTCGGATGTGACGTTGTCGGAGGTGGCCCGGCTGCTGGTCGCGGGAAAAATCATCGCGCAGGGTGATCCGAGCCGGTGGCTGGAGGCTTTTGCGGCCAAACATACCGTCGTTCCTGTTTCGGCGCGCATTGCGTGGCGGGCGGGTTCATATGCCTTTGCCCATCGTGATCCGTGCGACCGTCACATCCTCGCGACGGCGGAAGCGTTGCGGCTGCCTTTGGTGACGGCGGACAAAGAGCTGACCAAGGCGGCCCATAGTATCGGTGTGCCCGTGGTGTGGTGAAGTCAGGCAAACAACGCGTTGGAGATAACGCGCCCCCGGCTTACGACTTGAAGCTGGAGCTGAGTTGGAAGACGGCGCTGATGATCGCGAAGGCGATGAAACCCACGAAAATAAACACGCCCAGCAACACTCCGGTCGCAATCACTCGGGTGAAGATGTTGAGCTGCTGGGAGAGCGCTTTCTGGTAGGCGACGGAGATTTTCTTGAGGCTTGGCACGAGGTTGCCGGTGTTTTCACCCACGGCCAACTGGTCGAGCGCGAGGTCGGGAAAACAACCCGTGCGCTGGAGCGCGGCGGACAACGCTTCGCCTTCAAGCACGCGGCCGGTTGCCACGTCGAAGGCGGCGCGGTGGACGCGGTTGGCGATCTGGCGCTCGGTCATGCGCAGGGCCTCGGCGGTGGTGATGCCGTTTTCCAGCAGCACGGAGAGCGTCTGGCTGAAGGACAGCACGGTCTGCGCGACGGAGAAAGGTCCGAGCAGCGGCAGCTTTAACATCCAGGCGTCGGTCACCAAACGGCCGGACTCGGTGGCGCGCCAGCGCCAGAAGGCGATGCCGCCAAACACGGCGCCGATGGCGAGGAAGAGGCCGTAGTGGATGCCGAAGTCGGACAGGCCGACGAGGATCTTGGTCGGGGTGGGCAGTTCGCCGCCGAGAGACGACAGGAGCGTCTGCAGGCGGGGCAGCAGAAAAACGAGGAAGAAGATGATGACGCCGCCGGCGACGACCATCATGAAGACGGGGTAGGCGAGGGCGTTCATGACCTCGCGGCGCAGTTCCTTCTGCGCGGTGAGGTGGGTGATGAGGCGGTCGAGGACGTCGTTGAGGTTGCCCGTGGCTTCGCCGGCCTGGATGAGGTTGATGGTGGAGGAATCGAAGACGGTCGGCAGCGAGGACATCGCCTGCGACAACGTGCTGCCTTCGCCGAGCTGGTCCCACATCTGCGTGCAGACGAGGCGGAGGCGCGGCTCCTTGATGCGCACGCTCAGGAGGCGCACGGCCTCGCCGGCGGAAAGTCCGCTGGAGGTGAGGTCGATGAGCGATTCGAGGAAGGGGAGGCGTTCGCGGCGGGAGAGCTGGGCTGCGGAAGGCGGCTTCGAGCTGCGAGCGTCGGAGGGACGGAGCGGCGGTCCCAGCGGTCCCGCCCTACCTGCGGAGCCTTCCTCTACGCGCAGGGGCGACAGGCCGCGGGCGGCGAGCAGGCGCAGGGCGTCGCGGCGGGTGGGCGCGTTGACGACATCGGAGACGGTGGCGCCGGAGCGGTCGCGAGCGGTGTAGGCGAAGGAGGGCATTGCGGTGACCGGGCGAAAGGCGAAGGGCTTAGGGCGATGGGAGGAGCGGCGAGCCCAGCGGTCCCGCCGCTCCTTATTTTTCAGTGACGGTGATGACGCGGAGGACTTCGTCGAGAGTGGTGTGGCCGGCTTTGACTTTTTCCCAGCCGGATTGCTCGAGGGTTCTCATGCCGTGCGAGCGGGCGCACTGGACGAGGGTGCGGGTGCTCTCGCGCTTGAGCACGAGGTCGTGCAGCTCGTCGTTGGGCTTGAGAATCTCGAAGAGGCCGATGCGGCCGCGATAGCCGGTGCCGCGGCAGCGGTCGCAGCCGACGGGGTGCTGGAGGTGGGTGATGCCGACGGCCTCGGAGGCGTCCACGCCGAGGATGGCGAGGTTGTCGAGGAGCTTGATCTGGGGGATGGGTGCGGGCTTGGTGCAGTCGGGGCAGAGGCGGCGGACGAGACGCTGGGCGATGATGAGCTCGATCGCGGAGGCAACGAGGAACGGCTCGACGCCCATGTCGATGAGGCGGGTGATGGCGCCGGGGGCGTCGTTGGTGTGGAGGGTGGAGAACACCAAGTGACCGGTGAGCGAGGCGCGGATGGCGATGTCGGCAGTGTCGCGGTCGCGGATTTCACCGACCATGATGACGTCGGGGTCTTGGCGAAGGATGGAGCGGAGGGCGTTGGCGAAGGTGAGGCCGATCTCGGAGCGAATCTGGATCTGGTTCACGCCGGGGACCTCGTATTCGATGGGGTCTTCGACGGTGATGATGCGCAGGTCGGTGGAGTTGATCTTGCGGAGAAAGGCGTTGAGCGAGGTGGATTTGCCGGAGCCGGTGGGGCCGGTGACGAGGATGATGCCGTGGGGGTATTCGAGGACGGTGTTGATCTGGGCCTGCTCGTCGGGGCTCATGCCGAGGCGGTCCATGCTGTAGGCTTCCTTTTTCTGGTTGAGGAGGCGGAGGGAGACGGACTCGGCGTAGATGGTGGGGGCGGTGGCGACGCGGATGTCGAGCACGGTGCCGCCTGCGCGGAAGTTGATGCGGCCGTCCTGCGGGAGGCGTTTTTCGGAGATGTTGAGCTTCGCCATGATTTTCAGGCGCGAGATGATGGCGTCTTGGTAGCGGCGGAGATTCTCGGGGACGGGAACTTGCACGAGCAGGCCGTCCACGCGGTAGCGGATGGTGAGCTGGTTTTCCTGCGGCTCGAAATGGATGTCGGTGGCCTGATCGGCGACGGCTTGCGAGATGACGTCGGTGACGAAGCGGACGACGGCGGCTTCCTCGTCCACCTCGGCTTCGGCCTGCTGGATGGTTTCGGGGGCGACGTAATCTTCGTCGCCGTCGTCGAGGCTGCCGGAGCCGACGCCGCAGTGCTGGAGGATGAGCTGGTGGATTTTCTCGGGGACGCCGAGGTGCCAGACGAGTGGGCGCGGGGTGAAGGTGCGGATCCAGTCGGCCATGTCGGCGTCGGGCGGCCAGGCGGTGGCGAGGTGCAACGGAAGCGTGGAGCTAAGAACCGGGAGCTGAGAGTCGGAGTCGGGTCGCTCACGTTCCCCGCTACGTTCGGGGCCGAAGGCGATGGGGACGATTTGGTAATCGTGGACGAGGCGCGCGGGGAGGAGATCGAGGGAGGGTTCGTCGGCCTCGAGGTTGCTGGCGACGTCGAGGTGGGCGGCTTCGGCGAGGGCGACGAGCGCGTGGGGTTCGTCGAGGGAGAGGGCGGTGGCGAGCAGGGCGAGGCGCTGGTTGCGCGGAGCTTCGGCGAGGGATTGCCGGTGGGCGTCGGAAATCCGTTCGGCGAGGGAGACGGGCAGGGTGGACTCGGAGGGCGCAATCATGGGAGGCCGGAAGGGTTACTTCGATTTGGCCGGTTTGCCGTCCTGGGTTGTCGCTTCGGGGGCGTTGGGATCGGTGGCCTTGAGGTAGGCGTTGACGTCTTTTTGGTTGGAGAGGCGGTTGATCTCATTCTGGGCGTTTTTGCCTGCGGTGGAAGGGGCCAGGACGTGGGGGCGGATGAAGAGGAGAAGTTCGGTGCGTTCCTTAACGTTGGTGCGGCCGCCGAGGAGGTGACTGAGGATGGGGATCTCCCAGATGAAGCCGATCTTGGTGCGGTCTTTGGATTCTTTGGTTCGCTGGAGGCCGCCGAGGACGATCATCTCGCCGTCTTGGACGTTGACGAAGGAGGTGGCCTGGCGTTTGCCGATGATGGGCTGCTCGTTGTTGTCGATGGTAACGCTGCCGAGGATGTCGTTCACCTGCTGGTCGATCTTGAGCTGGATGTTGCCGTCCTCGCCGATGAGCGGAGTGACCTTGAGGTCGATGGCGATGTCCTTGTAGGTGACGGTGGAGCTGGTGGTGAGGCCGGAACCGGTGGTGTTGGGGGTGGAGGTGGAGCCGGTGATGATGGGCTGGGACTGGCCGACGATGATCTCGGCCTCGTTGTTGTGGGTGGTGACGATGGTGGGGGCGGAGAGGACCTTCAGGTTGCCCTTGGAACCGTTGTTGGACATCGCGGCGGCGAAGGCGAGGGGGTTGACGGTGCCGTTGGTGACGTTCCAACCGGCGACGGAGCCGCCGAAGTTGGTGAGCTGGGTGGGGCCGGTGCCGGAGGTGGTCGTGGAGGTGAGGGTGCCGTTGGTGTTGGTGACGGTGGTGGCGCCGCCGCTGGGCTGGAAGGTGAGGTTGAGGGCGGTGATGCCGCTCTTGTCGGTGTCGGTAAGGGTGACCTCGGCGATGACGACCTCGATGCGGACCTGGGAGAGGATGACGTCGATCTTGTCCACGAGTTCCTGGATGAGGCGGATGTCGTCGCCGGTGCCGCTGACGACGATGGCGTTGCTGCGGTCGTCCGAAGCGACGGTGAGGAGCGAGCTGAACTGGGTGGTGGAGGCGTTGGCACCGCTGCTGAAAGAGACGGGGGTGGTGGCGGCGTTGGCGGGCTGGCCGTTATTGGCGGCGGCGGGGGCTTGAACGGTCTGGCCGGGGCGGTTGGCGCCGGCGGTGCTTTTGGCGAGGGCGGCGGTCTGGCCGGTGATCACGGTGCCGAGGAGGGTGGCTACCTTGTCGGCGGTGGCGTGCTTGAGGTAGATCACCTCGTTGCGGGTGTTGGGGTCGGCCTTGATGTCGAGTTTGTCGATGAGGCTGTCGTAAAAATCATACTGCTTGGGATCGGCGATGAGAACGATCTGATTGGTGCGGTCGTCGGGGGAGAGGGTCACGGAGTTGCCAAAGGTGACCTGGTTGGGGCTTTGGAGCATCTGCTTGATCTTGGTGACGAGGTCGCTGGCCTTGGCGAAGTGAAGGGTGTAAAACTTGGGCGTGAAGTTGGCGGTGGCCGGCTGGTCGAGGGTCAGCAGGAGTTGTTCGACGCGCTGGAGGTTGGAAATCGAGTCGGTGACGAGAAAGGCGTTGGTGTTGGTGAAGAAAATCGCGCCGCCGAGCTGGATGTTGAGGATGGTGTTGAGCTGCGGAACGAGGTCGGAGGCCTTGAGGTTGGTGAGCTCGAAGATCTTCGAGGCGACCTGGCCGCTGGACGGCAGAGCGAGGGTCGAACCTACGATCATCATGGGCGCTTCGGTGCGGGTCTTGTTGGCGAGCTCGACGATCTTGAGGAACTTGTCGCCCATCTCCACCACGCCGATGTTGTTAAGGTTAAGGACGGAAACGACGGCCTGAATCGCCTCGGACTTAGGCATGGGCCGGGTGATGTTGATGGTGATCGTGGCCGCCGGGAGGGTTTGGGGGCGCAGGATGGTGCGGCCGGTCCAGACCTCCAGGCGATCAAGGACAAGGTCGAGGGGGGCGTCGCGCAGCCGGAGCGAATCGATCGTCTCCTCCGATGTGGTCGCCGGGATGGTTTGGGCGGAAACGGTGGGAATCGGGAAGCCAGCGATAAACGCAATCAGGCAGAGTCCGGCGAGGGTGAGCGAACGGGGGAGTCGCATAAAAAGGGTGTTCGGGGCGATGGGCGAAAAGTGTGAGGAGATGCGATTACCCCGGGGTTGTAAACGGAGTTGTGCGCGGCGGCGGGGTTGCGGGAACAAGGATTTTGAAACTTGCGGGGAAAGGGTTGCGCTTCAACGGTGACGTTTTCCATGCCCAATAGTTTCGGACATCTTTTCAGAATCACCACTTGGGGCGAAAGCCACGGGCCGGGCATCGGCGTGGTGATCGACGGCTGCCCCCCGCTCCTGCCCATCAGCGCGGAGGAAATCCAGGCCGAGCTCGACCGCCGCCGCCCCGGTCAGAGCGAGATCACCACGCCCCGCAAGGAAGCTGACACGGTCGAAATCCTGTCGGGTGTTTACGAGGGCAAGACCACCGGCACGCCCATCGCGCTGCTCGTGCGCAACACCGACCAGCGGTCCAGCGCCTACAACGAGATGAAGGCGGCGTTCCGGCCGTCGCACGCGGATTTCACCTATCAGACCAAGTTCGGCGTCCGTGATCCCAACGGCGGCGGGCGCAGCTCGGCGCGCGAGACCATCGGGCGGGTGGCGGCCGGGGCCATCGCCCGAAAAATCCTCGCGCACGCCGGCGGCGTGGAGGTGCGGGCCTTCGTCACGCGCATCCACGACATCGCCGCGCCCGCCGGGGCGTTGGTCAAGTTTCCCACGCTCGCCGAGGTCGAGGCTTCGCCGGTGCGCTGTCCGCACCCGGCCACGGCGGCGGCGATGGTTGAGCGCATCAAGGCGGTGCGCAGCGACGGCGATTCCGTCGGTGGCGTCATCGAGTGCCGCGTGCGCAACGTGCCCGTCGGGTTGGGCGAACCGGTGTTCGACCGCCTCGAGGCCGACCTCGGCAAGGCGCTGCTGTCCCTGCCGGCCTGCAAGGGCTTCGAGGTCGGCAGTGGCTTTGCCGGCACCAAGCTGACCGGCAGCCAGCACAACGACCCCTTCTACCCCGAGCCGACCGCGTCGGGACCGCCGCGCATCCGCACCCGCAGCAACCACTCGGGCGGGGTGCAGGGCGGGATCTCGAACGGCGAGCCGATCCTGCTGCGCGCCGCGTTCAAGCCCACGGCCACCATCCTGATCGAGCAAGAGACCGTCGATCAGGCGGGCAACGCCACGACCTACAAGGCCCGCGGCCGTCACGATCCCTGCGTCCTGCCGCGCGCGGTGCCGATCGTCGAGGCCATGATCGCCCTGGTGCTGATCGATCATCATCTGCGCCAGCGCGGGCAGAATGGCTGACCCGCCTCGCGGG
>JANYJB010000020.1 GCA_025361935.1 Verrucomicrobiota bacterium | reverse complement strand
TTTCCGCAACGCCGTCAAGCTCTACATCTACCCGATGCAGCGCAAAGCCTACGACCGCTATCTCTCCGAGGGACATCCCGCCGCGCAAACGCCCGACTTTCCCTCGCCGGTCTCCAACCTGCTCATCACCGCCAAAAATCTTCAGGTCGAACCGCATCTCTCCAACCTCTACGCACACTTGATGGAAAACCAATACCTCGAGTGCATCACGGGTTTCGATCCTAACATCCTGAATATTTTCTCGCGCGACGTCCTCATCCGCCTTCGCGCAAACGACCCTACATGGGAAACCATGGTCCCTGTTGCTATCGCCGATGCCATCAAGTCCCGCCGCCTCTTCGGCTACGGCGAATCCCCCCCGCCGACCCTCGCCGCCCAATAACGCGCCTCATTCCGCACTTCCGAATCGGCCGGTTTTCTTTTTGATTGGTCCCTTTCCACCATGCGTTTCTACAAATACCACGCCCTCGGTAACGACTACATCGTCTGCGACCCCGCCGACTTTCCCCAATGGAGAAACGGCCCGTCTGTCGCCGAGATCCGAGTCATTTGCCACCGCAACTTCGGCGTCGGCTCCGACGGCATCCTCTGGGGGCCGCTTACCTCCGCCAAGAGCGACTTCGGCCTGCGTATCTTCAATCCCGACGGCTCCGAAGCCGAGAAATCCGGCAACGGCCTACGCATCTTCTCCCGCTACCTCTGGGACCAGAAACTCGCCAAGTCCCCGGTCTTCACCGTCGAGACCCCCGGCGGACACGTTCAGTCCGTCATCAAAGAAGACGGCCGCCTCATCACGGTGGATATGGGCAACGTGAGCTTTGTTAGCACGAAGATTCCCCACGTCGGCCCCGAGCGCGAGGTCATCAACGAGACGATCACCATCCTCGACCGCACGTTCACCTACTGCTCCGCCACCATCGGCAACCCGCACTGCGTTCTCCCTCTCGATACCGTCTCTCCCGAGCTCGCGCACCGATACGGCCCGCATCTGGAAACGCACGCCAACTTTCCCCGCAAGACCAACGTGCAATTCCTCAAGGTCATCGACCGCGCCAACATCCAGATCGAAATCTGGGAACGCGGCGCCGGCTACACTCTCGCCTCCGGCAGCAGCTCCAGTGCCGCCGCCGCCGTCGCCCACAAACTGGGCCTCGTCGATGCCAACGTCACCGTCCACATGCCCGGCGGCCAGATCGGTATCGAAATCGGCGCGGGCTTTTCCATCCGTATGACCGGCACCGTCAACAAGGTCGCCGTGGGCGACATGCACCCGCAACTCTTCGAGGTAAAGGTCTGAGCGCGGGCGACACCGTCCGCCTTCCATGAATCCAGTCGCCAACGTCCGCAGGTCCGACCGCGTGCTTACCGCATGCGTGCTTGTGCTTTCGGGCGTGCTCGTGGCGGCGCTGGTCATGTTGCTTTGGCCCCGTTGGCGCGAGAACCCCGATCTCTCCCACGGGTATTTCGTGCCTGTCATTTTCCTGCTGCTGCTGTTTGAAAGCCGCCGCCGCGGACCGTGGCGTTGGGTGGCCGAGACGACCGGCATAAAACTTCTTCTCGTCATGGCCGTCGTGGTCGGCCTAGCCCTGGTCGTGCTAGGCGGGCTCTTTGCCGCCGCCGTTGACTGGACCCACCCGTTGGTGGGCCAGATGCTTGCCTGGGCGCTTACGCTCCTGCTCTTTGCCGCGCTTGTCGTGATGGCGGGGGGCGGCGTGCGCCTGATACCCGTTAACTGGACCTCGCTCGTCGCGATCGGCTTGTGGCCGCTCAGCGCGGCGATTCCTCCCGGCACTTATCAACACATCACGCTCACCCTTCAACTGGGCGTCACCCAGATCGTAATCCACGCGCTGCACCTGCTTGGGATTCCCGCCACCACGACCGGCACCGTCATCGAGCTTGCGCGCACCACGGTGGGCGTGGAAGAAGCGTGCAGCGGAGTTCGCAGTCTCATCTCCTGCATCGTGGCCGGATTTTTTTTCTCCGCCACGCTCGTGCGCAAGCCTTGGGCGCGCATCCTCCTCATCGCACTGGCCGCGCCGCTGGCCATCGGGATGAACATCCTGCGCTCGCTCACCCTCACGCTCTTCGCCAACGCCGGCATCGATATCGGCGGGGCGTGGCACGACTTCACCGGCTTTGCGGTGCTGGGTGTGACTTCACTCATATTATGCTGTCTCGCCCTCATGCTGGAAGATCGTGAGCCGCCCCCCGCGCCGTCCGGCAATCCCGTCCCGCTCCGCTCCGCGTCGTTTTCCCGATGGGTAGTCCCAGCCGGGCTTTTTGCCGCGCTGCTTCTGGCCGTATTTTTCCTGTTTAACACCCACGGCTCGTCGCGCACCGGCAAACCCGTGCCCGACCTTGAGGCCATTCTCCCCGCCAAGGCCGAGGGCTGGAATGTCATCACCGCGCACGACCTCTATCAATTTTCATCCATCCTTCAGACAGACCACCTCGTCCAACGCAGCTACATCCGGCGGACGGCGGAGGGTTCCGTTGAACAAGTGACCTTTTACATCGCCTATTGGTCACCCGGCCAGGCCCCTGTCAGTCTCGTCTCGACGCACACACCAGAAGCCTGCTGGCCCGGCAGCGGATGGGAAACGCAGCCAAACCCCGTCGCCACCTCTCCCTTTCTCGCTGGAAGCCTCGCCTATCCCGCCCCGGAATACCGTCTGTTCAAAAGCGGCCCCGCCCTCGCCCACGTATGGTATTGGCACCTCTACGAAGGCCGCCCCATCGTGCAGATCGCCCCCAATTCCCCCCTCACCCTGCTCGGACTGGCCGTCCGCTACGGTTTCCGCAAAGGCGGCGACCAGGTCTTCATCCGCATCTCAAGCAACCGCCCTTGGGAGCAACTTCGCGACGATCCCCTCGTGATCGACATTCTCTCCCGCCTCAAACCTCTCGGCCTCTACTGACGCCATGCTTTTCCGCCTCACCACCCGCGAACGCTACGCCCTGGTCGTCATCGCCCTGCTGCTCGCCCTCGGCGTCCTCGGCATGGCGATATTCTGATATTTAACTTCCGCAGCATCGCCACTCCTCCGATCAAACGTGAAGGCCGTTGGCCGTAACCGCTTCCCGAGAATCCTCCCGTTGGCGGATTTCATTGGTGGTAAAAAATCCGCAGCTTGTATTCCGGTTGATTTGCCCGCCGAAATTCTGAAGCTCACTGCATCCTGTCGATGCCCCCGCGCGTTCTAGTTATGAAGTGGCCTACGCCCCAACCTGTCCGTTCATCCTTCCCGATGCCGATGTCACCCGACGTCGGATGGATGCTGACCGTCCGCACTTCATGAGTTCACCCGCCGCCATTATTCCTCCCGATGAGGAAAAAAACGCGGTGGACGCGCAAATCCTCCAGCGTGTAGCCGCCGGCGACCATTCCGCGCTCGGCGAACTCTACGACCGTTTCTCCCGGCCGCTCTTTTCCGCCGCCCTGCGCATCCTCAACAACGCCGCCGAGGCCGAGGACGTGCTGCACGATGTTTTTGTGACCCTCTGGGACAAAGCCTCCGATTTCGAGTCGTCGAAAGGCCACGCCTTCTCCTGGGCGCTCACTCTCACTCGCAACCGCGCCATCGACCGCCTTCGCTCCCGTAAGCGCCGCTCCGAAATCCTCACGCAGGCCCTACCCGCCGATCTCGGCTACGACGAAGCGGCCGACGCCAAGCTCGATTCCGCAGGCAATCTCTGGCTCAAGGAAAAGGCCGCCGCCGTCCGCACCGCCGTCGCCACCCTGCCCGCCGACCAGCGCGAGGCCCTTGAACTCGCCTACTTCGGCGGGCTCACCCAGCAGCAGATCGCAGAAAAACTCTCCGAGCCCCTCGGCACCATCAAGGCCCGCATCCGCCGCGCCCTCTTCAAACTCCGCGACGTCCTCACCCCGCAGCTATGATCGACGAACGCCATCAGGAAGCCGCCGCCCTCTACGCCCTCGACCTGCTCGAAGGCGCGGAACGCACCGCCTTCGAGACCGCCCTCACCTCCGACCGCGCACTGCGCCGCCTCGTCGCACAGCTCCGCGAAACCTCCGCCGACGTCGCCCTGCTCGCCTCGCCCGCCGAGCCCTCCGCCTTCCTCCGCGAACGCATCCTCGCCGACATCGCCGACCGCTCGCCGACCTCCGCCGACCACACCATTCCCTTCCGCCTTCCATTCTGGGCCGGCTGGGCGGTTGCCTCCTGCTTCATCGTCGCCACCGGCTACTTCGTCGGCGTCAATTTCAACACCCGCAGCCAGTTCAACGCCCTCCGCGAAAACGAACGCCTCGCCCGCATCGAAGCCAAGGCCTTCTCCAACCAGCTCGAAGCCGAGCGCCTCATCTCCCGCCGGCAGATCGACTCCCTCCGGCTCGCCCAAGCCGACATCGCCGAGCTCAAAAATCAAAACGCCCTCGCCGATCTGAAGATCGACTCGCTCGCCTCTCTCGTTGCCAACACCCCCGACGCCCGCGCCATCGCCGTGTGGAATCCCCACACGCAGGAAGGCGTCCTCACCGTCGCCAAGCTCCCCGCCCTGGCCGACGGCAAAGACTACCAACTCTGGGTCGTCGATCCGCAGTATCCCATCCCCGTGGACGGCGGCGTTTTTCAGGTTGATCCCGTCACCGGCGAAGCCCGCGTGACCTTCAAGCCCAACAAGCCCGTCGCCACCGTCGCCAAGTTCGCCGTCTCCCTCGAACGCAAGGGCGGCGTCCCCAAGGCCGAAGGCACGATGATGCTCCTCAGCTACTGAGCCCATCGACATTTTGCCCCCGGCGGCATCAGCCGCCCCTCCGCCAATCGTGAAGGCCATTGGCCGAAACCACTCCCAGAGAATCCGTCTATTGACGGATTCCATTCGTGGTTAACCCCTCTGCCTTCTTACTTCTGTCTTGTCCCCCGCCGCGCCTGCGCGAAACTTCCCGCTTTATGGTCATCAAACCCAAAGTTCGTGGATTTGTTTGTGTCACCGCCCACCCCGCCGGCTGCGCCGCGCACGTCAACGAGTGGATCGATTACGTGAAGGCCAAAGGCCCCCTCAAGAACGGCCCAAAGAAGGTCCTCGTGATCGGCTCCTCCACCGGCTACGGCCTCGCCTCCCGCATCGGCGCCGCTTTCGGCTCCGGCGCCGCCACCATCGGCGTCTTCTTCGAGCGCCCGTCCGAGCCCGACAAGACCGCCACCCCCGGCTGGTATAACACCGCCGCCTTCACCGCCGCCGCCAAGAAAGCCGGCCTCTACGCCAAGAACTTCAACGGCGACGCCTTCTCCGACCAGCTCAAGACCGACGTCCTCGCCGCCATCAAGAAGGACCTCGGCCAGGTTGACCTTGTCGTTTACTCCCTCGCCTCCCCGCGCCGCACCCACCCCAAGACCGGCGTCACCCACAAATCCACCCTCAAGCCCGTTGGCCAGTCCTACACCAACAAGACCGTCGATACCGACAAGGGCATCGTTTCCAGCATCACCATCGAGCCCGCCTCCCCCGCCGAGATTCTCGACACTTCCGCCGTCATGGGCGGCGAAGACTGGGAGATGTGGATCAACGCCCTCGACGAAGCCAAGCTCCTCGCCCCCGGCGCCACCTCCGTCGCCTACTCCTACATCGGGCCCGAGGTCACCTGGCCCATCTACAAGAACGGCACCATCGGCCTCGCCAAGAACGACCTTGAGCGCGCCGGCAAGGCCATCAACGCCACCCTCAAGGCCCACGGCTACGGCCGCGCCTTCATCTCCGTCAACAAGGCCCTCGTCACCCAAGCCAGCTCCGCCATCCCCGTCGTCCCCCTCTACATCTCGATCCTCTACAAGATCATGAAGGCAAAGGGCACGCACGAAGGCTGCATGGAGCAGATCGACCGCCTCTACCGCACCCAGATGTTCGGCGGCACCGGCCTCGAGTTCGACGACGCCGGCCGCGTCCGCATCGACGACTGGGAAATGCGCCCCGAGATCCAGGCTGAGGTCAACAAGCTCTGGCCGCAGGTGAACACCGAGAACCTCGCCCAGCTCACCGACATCGTCGGCTACCGCAGCGAGTTCCTGAAACTCTTCGGCTTCGGCTTCCCCGGCATCGACTACGAAAAGGACATCGATCCGCACGTCGAAATGCCTGCTTAAAACATCGTTCTCGGTCTTCGTTCTCGTATTCGCTCTCCCAAAGCTCAGCCAAATTTATGCCACTCGATACAATCACATATATAAATAACTGGGTAATTATAGGCGGTCGTTTCTCGGCTTGGAAGGATGATGAGTTCGGTGTTGTTTTGGCTTATCACGACATTGGCAGTCTAAAGAACAGCAAACCAAAGTTTGTCGCAAACCATCAAACCTTGATGGATGCACTAGATGAGTTGGCTTCACGCTTGCGCGAGGAATCTGAAACCCCAGAGACAACCTCAAAAAAGAAAATTAAGATCCGAAAAAAGAAGTGATTTATTGACCATGAACCTTCCTGTTTTTCTGTTTTGGAGGAGACATGATTTTCTGAGGATAAAAATCCTTAGCCTTCCTATCTGCTTTACCCAAAAGCTATGTTTGGACCGAAACCTAGGCGGGGCCCGTTGCAAGATCAGTCATTCAAGCCCGTTCGATTTCATTTTTGGCAGGAAGGCCAAAACCAGTCAGTTGCTTCCGACCCAAACCGACTCCATATTTTCTGATCTCAAAAAGTTGGGTGCCCTAGAAGCAACTAACCGAAGTATGCCCGGTGTTATGGATGGCTATCACGTTTCCGTGCATTTGCGCATAGATGGAAAAACACACCGCTTCCATTTCAGCAACTTGTCTTGGTTTAAGCGCGACGAACTCGACGGCTTTCTGACTGATCTCTTCCAAAAGATCAACAAGGCCACTGTCTAAAAATCTTCGATTATTTAAAGTCGATATAGATAATTACAAAAAGTGAAAGGAAAGAGCCAACTAGTAGGCGTGTAAACGTCAGCCAAAAACATTCATGCCGTTACCAATAATCCCTATAATCACCGCAATAACACCACTAGTTCTTGGGGCATTTGAACTTTATCGTCGACGCTGCGCAGCTCAAGAAGTTCGCGCTACTCAAAGCGACGAAAAGAACATGGCTCAATTTGCCCATTCTCTACAAACACGAATGACTGAATTAGAGGAGTCCGATATTGAGCAAGCGCGACTTATTAGCGAGTTATCGAAAAACGTCGAAGCTCTAGCTAAGGCTCTTCAATCGGAGATTGATCAAAACAGGGAACGAGAAATCCGAATACTTAGAGTGCTAATTGGATTACTTATTTTGAGCGGTTCAAGCCTTGGTCTGACCTTGTGGAATCTCTTGCGCTGAATATGTCCTTAATATCACGGTCGAAAGATTTCGCCATAGAGAAGGCACTTATTTTATTTCTTCGTCCGAAGTTTAAAAGATACGGCCACATTCGCAGACTATCAGTGAATACTACGTCAAAGATTTTGACCGCAGAGATTAGAATGCTAGGAGATCCTCTTCCACTTGAGGCTAGAGAAGTTCATTACCGGATCGAAGAATCAACAGATGGTGCCATAATTGTTTTCTATGGTTTAAAGTTTTCCAAGGAATGGATTCAGAATTTAGCTGATGATCAGTTTCCTGAGATTCGGCTCCCGATTCCGAGCTTTATCAAACCGCTAATAGAATAAGGTTATCGCAAACTACATATTGCGACCGTTGAGCGGTCTCTCAAAAGTCAGAACTCGCCCTTCACCCTCTTCGCTCAAACCCTCAAAGCACCAGAAAGCACGCCGCCATCACCACGGTTGGGATGAGCGCACCCGCCAGCAGCCCGAGTGGTGAAATCCCGTCCGGAAAGTAACGCTGCAAGATCGATTGTCCTGCCGGATTCGGCGCGTTGGCGATCACCGTGAGGCCGCCCCCCGTCACCGCGCCAGCCACCACCGCGTATTTGAGCGAATCCGTGAACCCCGGCACCAGCGTCGCCAGGTAGGTGATCGCCGCGTTGTCGTTCACCGCCGTCAGCGCCGTCGCACCGAGAAACAGCGGCAGTTCGCCCAGGCTCTTCAGCACCGGCTCGATCCACCAGCCTTGCACGCCGCCGTGCACAACAAGCCCCGCCAGAAAAAATCCCACCAGCAGCGGCGCCCGCAATTCCAACCGTCCTTGATGGTGCGCCGTCGCCTGCGAGAATGCCAAAAAAAACAGGAAGACCGCGATGAACAACGCCGGATAATGCGCGAAGCCCACGATCGCCGCCAGAAACCCCATCTGCACCGCCGTCACCCACACTGGCACCGGCCGGCTTTCACGCTTGGCCACCACCTTTGCCTCGGCCTTGTCCGCACCCAGCATGGCGATCTCCTTTCGGAACATCGCATAGTAAACCAGCGTCGCGACCACGATGCCCACTGCGGCCTTCCAGCCAAAATGCGCCATCATGTAGGCCGTGTCCCACTTCCACGGCGCCGCCACCATGAGGACCGGCGGCGCGGCGAAATGCGTGAGCGTCCCGCCCACCGACACGTTGACGAACAGCAGTCCCAGCGTCGCGTAGCGCAGCTTGGCCGACGGCTTGTGCTCGTAAAACTGCCGCGCCAGCAGCAGCGCCGCGATGGTCATCGCCGCCGGCTCCGTGATGAACGAGCCCAGCACCGGCGCGATGATCAGGATGGCCAGCCACCACGCCCCCGGCGACTCGCCACCCAGCGAGGCCACCACCCGCAGGCATTGCTCCGCCAGCCGCAGCACCGGCCCCGTCGAGGCGACCGCCATGATGACGACCACAAACATCGCCTCCGTGAAATTCACATGATGCCCCACATAGTCCACCGCCGTGCCCCAGCCGTAAAACCCCGTGATCGCCGCCACGAGGGCGACCGCCCAGATGCCGAAGACCGCCTCCACCTCGCCGAGGAAATGCAGCATTTGTCCCTTGAAACTAACCTCCTCGGGATGGACTTCCTTATGAGCTGCCTCCACCTCGTGCGCCCAATGCCGGAACTTCGCCGTCAGGAAAGTGTGAATGATCGCCAGAACAAAAATACACGTCGCGACAAGGTTGAACGGATTCTCCTGCGCCCGCCCGACGAGCACATCCCACACCCCCGCGCCCGGCGCGTCCGCATACGAGGCCAAAGCCCTCGGGAACTCGCCCGCCCCAGCCGCTAGGCCCGCCACCGGCACCCCCAGCCACGGCAGAAGCAACCAGCCCGAACGCAGAGATGGAAAACGTAGCACCATGCCACCACCCAAAACACCCCGCCCTCCCCGCGCAAGCGATTCAATCCTAATGAAAGGCAGGGCGTAATCCACCGGGCCTCCCGTTCCTAATCCGATAATCTCCCCTCCCCGGCGGCATCAGCCGCCTCTCCGGCCAACCGCGAAGGCCATTGGCCGAAGCTACTCCCACCGAATCGCCCCATTGGGCGATTCTATTAGTGGAAAAAACTCTGACGCCTTCTCTCCGTCATCCGCGCCGATCCGTGTAATCCGCGGAAAAAAATTCCCTCATTCGCCCCTCAAGGCAGCACCTTCGCCAGCTCGGCCAGCGACGTGATGAACGCCGCCGCCTCGCGCTTCACCTTCTCGCGCGCCACATAGCGGCCGAAGCCCACAAAAAGATCCACCACCGGCTTCGTCTCCAAATCACTCACCCCGTCCCCGACCATCACGACCTTGGCCGGCTTCAACTCGGCCCGCAGACGGTTGACCATCTCCGGCTTCCCACCCGAACGCGTCGTCGGGTAGGCCTCGTCGAACCCTGTGTAACGACCGTGTGCGTCGAAAAACAAGTCCACCGCCTCAACTCGCTCGATTCTCAAAAAATTCGCCAGCGGGCGGATCACCGGGCGAAACCCGCCGCTCAAAATCACCGGCGTCCACCCTGCCGCCCGCGCCGCCGCCAGCGCGGCCTTGGCCGTGGGCTCGACTGTCTCGATGTAGAGCCGCCCGATCGCCGCGACGTCCTTCTGTTCGGGCTGGATGATCTCCAGCCGACGCCCGAAGACCGCCTCGACAGGGATTTTCCCGTTCATGGCGTCGTTGGTCATTTCTTCGATGCGCTTGAACACCTCGGGGCCGCGCGCGCGGCCGAGTTCGTCAATGCCCTCGATGGCGCTCAGGGTGCTGTCACAATCGAAAATAAGAAGCTTAGCAGAAGACACGGTTTTACGAAAACGCCCGCCACCCGCGCCCGCCAGCCCAAAGACGCGCATGATTTATCAACCGCCCACGGTCCCCATTGACGGACGCCAGCCCATCAGCACCAACAGCCCCAGACATACGATCGCCAACAGCGGCCAGCGATGCAACCCGCGATCTTTCCCCAGCGTGCGCCACGCCTCGAACAAGCTCCAACTCGACGCCTTCCCCCGCGCCCTCAGCGACGCAAGCCGGGCTTTCTCCTTCTCCAGGCCAAGATCCATGTTGATTACGATGTCGGACTGACCGCGCTCCGGTCGCATCCCTCCGGTGGCAAACGTGAACATCCCCTGCACGTCACATCCCGGGTAGCGTTCCCGCAGAACATCCATCAGCATCTCTTTCGGCGTCCAGTCCGACGCCGTCGACAGAGAGCCGAATTCATCCGCATACGTCAGCTCCGCAAAAGAGTCGTCAGCATCCGGCGTCACCAAAAACACCCGCGCCTTCCAACCCGGGGTAATCTGTCGTGCGCCGTCTTTGATAAGGTTTAATTCTTTGATCTGCGGCACCGCCATAAGCGTGTAGGCTTGATTGCGCGCCAAGCCGAAGCCCGCCGCCACCAGCAGCCCCAGCGTAATCGGTGTAAGCCAACGCTCCCACGCGCCACCGATCTGCTCCCCAATCTGATCCAGACCCAGCGTGAAAAAAACCAACACAACTCCGGTCAGCGCGAAAATCGTGCGATAAGTGGACCACTGTTCCGCTGCGATCAGGCTCACCGCATACGCAAGCACAGACAATCCCGCCAGCGCCACTGACCAAAACAGCGCCGCCGACCTCCCATGCCGACGCCCTTCGAGGATCGAGCCTATGCCAATAACCAACGCCACCACGGTCAGCATGGCCAGATGCCATCCCGCCGTGCGGCCCTCGTCATCGTTGATCACGAGAAACGACAGCGCGTTTCCAAGCGGTTCGTGCAGGAACCACCAAAACTTCTCAGGCAGATCCGTCTCGAACGCGATACGCTCCGACTGCGCAAAAACGCCCGCCGCAAACAACCCTTTCGCCACGACAAACGCCCCCATCATCCCCGCGCATAAAACCCCAAGGTGGGCGCCAGCCCAGCAAACGCGCTTCCGCATTGTCTCGCCCCGAAGCATAGGCAGCGCCGCTGCGAGAAACACCGCGTAAAACAACACATTCGACTGGTAAGTCAGCGCGCCCGTCACCACCAGGCTCCAGCCCGAGATCAATCCCACGGCACGCCAGATCCGTCCGGTTGCGCGCAAACCACCTTCCACCACCGCGAAGCCGGCGATTCCCAGGATCAAACCGACCAAGTGGCCCCAGCAGATCGCCCAGCCCACGATCACCTGCGTTCCGGGCAGCAGCGCGACCAACGCTCCGACCAGCACCGCCGAGATCAGGCGCCACCGCAACAGCCCCGCCAGCACCCACGCCGTGCCCGCCGCCGCCAGACCCGCGCAAAGCGCCGCCCACAACCGCGCCCACTGGAGATCATGGATCGTCGACAAGTGTTTGAGAGATTGCTCTGAAATCCACCCGAAGACCGGCCGCGCATGGGAGGCGCAAAACGCCGTCACCGTTCCCGGCTGCTCATGCACTTCGCGCAGCACCGAATAGTCGTCGCGCAGCCCAAAGTGCGCGAAAATAGTATCCCAGTAGGTCAAGACTGGCAAAGCCAGCAACGCGACCAACACCAGGCAGAGACGCCACGCACGGGAAGAGGTAAACATGGACAAAAGGGATCTCCATCCACGCACAAAAGACCACGGAAAGTAAAGACCGTGCCAATGTTCCGACCCGGCTTCGTGACTTAGAACAGTTCCCCTTGTCCACTTTCCGGCGGCTTGGCGCCGAGAAACGCTCCGTAACGCTCCAACCAGTCGTCCAGCTTATCCGTATAATATACTGGGTCATACGGAGCCGACACCACGTCGTAGAGCGCCACCGGACGCGCCCGCTGCCAGTCGCTCGTTTTCCCCTTCTGCTTAGGCGTGATGTAATACGCCACCCGCTCGCCCATGCGCGGGCGCGGGTTCATCAACAGCGCAGCCTCGGCCGATGCCCGGCGCGGTTTGCCGCCCTCGGCGATGAAGCGCTCGTAGGCATCGGGATTCATCCCAAGCACCTCGGACTTCGCCACCTCCGCGACCGGCAACTGGCGCACGGCGATGCGTGCGCGATAATCCTCCGCCTTTGCCAACGGTGATTCGGCGGTCGCGCCGACGAGGAAATGCACGAGCTGGTTGCCCAGCGTCTTCAGGTAAGGCTCGATGCCGCGCGAACGCAGCGCGCTGCCGCGGATGGTGATCTTCTTGCCGTCGTAGAGCGCGTAGTTCTTGGCCTTGTAGCTCCACATGGCCGTGTATTTCCCGTCGTATTCCAGCTCGATGCCGGGCGGCAGGATGCCAGCGAACTTGGCCAGCAGCGTCTCCGGCTCGTCGAAGTAGCGTTCCGTCGAAAGATAAATGCCGTCCGTGTCCGCCTCTAGGATGGTGCAGTCGTGCCGAGTAAACTCGTCGATCAACGCCTGCAACAGCTCGCGTCCGCGGCGCGTCACCTCGGCCGCAAGCTCGCCGTCGCCGAAGCGTGCGCCTGAAAAGCCAAGGTAGCCATAGAACGAGTTGATCAGGATTTTAAAACTTGTCTGCCGCGCCTGATACTCGGCGCGCAGGTCGGCGGCTTCCGCCGTGCGGGCGAGCTGTTTGTATTTGAGGCGGTATTCGCGGAGGGTTTTGAGCAGCGGGATAAACACGCCCAGCGTGTCGTTCTTCGGATTGCGCCCGATGGACATCAGCAGGCTCGGATAAAGCGAGGCCACGTCAAAGTGCAGCACATGCTTGAAAACGCCCTCTTGAAAACTCCGCGTGTAACCGCCTTCAAACGGCGCGACTTCCGGCGGCACCGGGCACGCCTGCCGCGCGTGATAGTATTCCTCAAGGAAGAGCAGGTCGATCTTGCTGGTGGTGCCGCGCAGCGTCGCTTCCTGGAGAAGAATCGGAAACGTCTTCACCTGCTCGAAATAGGTCGGCAGGAGCAGGTCGGCCACGCCTTGGGTTTCGCGTAGGTCGTCGCCGAGGTAGGCGAGGAATTTTTCCCGGTCATGGAGAAACGCGACGTGAATCTTGTCCCCCGCGAGGTAAGTGCGTTCGTCTTCGTCGTCGGTGATGCCGAAGTAAGCCGCCACCGCCTTCAACCCGTAGGAGGTAAGTTCGCGGGTGGTGATGTCGTATTGTTGAACAAGCAGGTAGGTGTCCACCACGGTGCGGCCGGGCATGTCGCAGCGAGGAAAATCCACCATGCGCTCAGCGATCTTGAGGCGGCTGTTGCGAAACGCCGCCTTTTGCCCGAAGCGGCCCCACGCGCAGGGAACCTTGAGGCGCTTCGCGCGCTGACGCAGGTAATCGAGGTCGAACTTGAAGATGTTGTGCCCCTCGATGACGTCGGGGTCCTCCTCGGCAAGCGTGGAATTGAGCGACTCCAGCAGGCGTTTCTCCGCCTCGTCCGTCATCGCGTCGAGCACGAGGATGCGGTTGCGCCCGCCAAAACGCAGGCCGATGGCCAGCACACGGTCCTCGGCCTTGGACGCGTCGCTGAAACCGCCGTCGCCCGAGCCGGTCTCGATGTCGAGTTGGCAGCGGCGGAGCTGCCCGAACGGGAGGTCCGCGAAAAGCCTGGCTTTGCGCTGAAGCAGGAACTGGCTCTCCAACGGCTTGATCGTGTCCACCCCGCCGGTGTGCTTCGCTGCTTTCAAAAACGTGTCGAACGCCTCCAGCTTATCCGCGTGGGCCAGCCGAGTAAACGTCCCCTCGCCTTTCAGCGTTTCCACGGTGACACCCGTCGTTTCCGCTGTCACGACATCGCGCAGCCACGCGAAGGGACGGAGTGATTCAACACGGGTTTCCCTAGCACCGTCCGCCTTGGACACGGCAGTATGGACGTGGCCATCGTCGTCCACCCAGACACCACAAAAAGATTCGGCCATGATTAAAACACGGCCGCGCTCAGAGCGGTTTGGCGTAAACCATCACCAGCGCGGCCAGGCTCAGCACCAGCGAGAGTATGATCCACAGACCAGCTTGGGCGCGGCGCTTGTAGGCGAGGCCGCCGAAGGCCGATAAGCCCAGCCAGGCGACGAGCTTCACCGCCACCCACGCCCCCTTAAAGTCATACAGGCTCTGCCACAGGCGGATACCCGTGAGCAACACCAGCAGGCTGGCAATGCCGCTGAACATGAGCACGCGCTTGCGGGTTTCCGGCGCACCGGCACAGGCGTAGAACGTCGTCGCCACTAGGACGATGGCCGCAAAAACGTGGATGATGTGCAGGGCGTTGTATTCGGCAGGATTCATAAAAATTGAAGTAACACCCCGCCTGTGCCGTATGCCCAAAGGCTCGAGAACCTTTTTGAGATAAGGTGGGCGCCTCCGGGCGGTTTCATGCCTTCCGATTTACGGCCTGGCACTCCGTCGCCCGTTCCGGCTCCCGAATAATTTCAAAGGAAAAGAGCAGTTATTGAAAGCACCTCGAACACTGCAGGGTGTTGCAAAGAAAGTAGGTGGCCCGAATGCACGGTCAACCGCCAACGGCTGGTTTTCCGGGAGATTTTTTCTTGAAAAATCCCCGCACGCTCCACGTGACGAGGGCCGCATTGCCCGCTGCCGCGCACGCCAGCGAACCGTCGGCGACGGCAATCGCCATAAAGCCCGCCGTGAGAACGCCCACCACGGCGTCCACCCACCGGCGTGCGCCGAATCGCCATTGCACGGCCACCAGCGCCACCCACATGACCGCCCCCAGAACAAGCGACACCCCCTCGAGCCGAGCCGACGCCGGCACTTTTCCTTCGCGGACCAACAGGACGGCCAGCAGCCAGAACATGAGCTGGTTGAAAAAAATGAAACCCACTCCGAGCGCCGTCAGCAGCGTTGGGTTGATCGGATAATTGCCGTCTCCATCCACCGGCACCCGACTGGCGATGGCGCAGCCCGAGCAGCAAAAACACTCGCGCCCGGACTGAACGCGGAGCGCCTTGAACGGCAGGCCGCAATAGTCGCAGGCGACCTTATTCATCTTCGTCCACGCTGAGCGGATCGAGATACTTCAGGATGATCTTCTGCAGCTCGTCGAGGAACACGAAGCAGGCGAACGCCCTCTTCTCATCCTCGTCGATCTCGTCCATGACGCTGTCCGCTTCAAGGGCTTCGAGCGCCTCGTCGGACATCCGTGCAAGCCGGGCGCTGCGCAGACGCAACCGCAGCGCCGCCGACGCGCGCAGCACCGCCTCGGCGTTGTCACGGTCAAAGGCCACGACGCCTTCCGTGAAAAACTCCTGGTCAAACAGCGAAAGCAGGCGGTCGCAGTCGTCGCGCTGGGACTGCAACAGGTCTTCGTGCCACACCGAGGCGAGCTCGGCGTCCGCGCCCGTCAGCGCAACCGGCACGGCCACATGTTCGCGCAGCTCGTCGGCCACGGCCTTGATGATGTCTAGCAGTGGCGCGACGGCGGCGATGCTGAGACGAACTTCAACCCTTTTCATCGGTTTCGAGGGTGGCGGAGAGGTGCCATTGCTGGAGAGAGAAGACGTAGGCCTCGGCGTTTTCGCGGAGCCCCGTCCACACCACGGCGCGGCCTTGCTCGTGAGCTTCCATCATGTGTCGCGTGGCCGTCGGCTCGTCGAAGCCAAAGACTTTGCGCAGCACCATGACGGCATACGACATGCGCGTGACGGCGTCGTTCAGAAAAACGACGCGCCACGCGATTTTGGTTTCAACGGGTGCGCTCATGACCGGCTGGAAGCCTGCCTGATGGCGGCGGCGAGACGCTCGCCCGCCTCGGCCACGGGGATTTTTTGAACATCCTTCTGGCCGCGGATCTTGAGCTCGATGACGCCGTCCTTGAGTCCCTTGCTGCCGATGACGACGCGCATGGGAATGCCGATGAGGTCGGCATCCTTGAACTTGATGCCGGGGCGCTCCTCGCGGTCATCAATGAGCACGTCGGCCCCCGCCTTTTCGGCGATGCCGCCGAGCTCCTTCGCGAGACCGGAGGTTTCCGGCAGCGAGGGGTCGAGGACGACGATGATGAGCTGGAACGGCGCGACCGCCCACGGCCAGATGATGCCGTCGGCATCGTGGCTCTGCTCGATCACCGCCTGCATCGTGCGGCTAATGCCGATGCCGTAGCAGCCCATGACCATCGGGTGGTTTTGCTTGGCGTCGTCGGTGTAAACCGCGCCGAACTTTTCGGAGTATTTGGTGCCGAGCTTGAAGATATGGCCGACCTCGATGCCGCGCTTCACGCTGAGCGGACGTCCGCCCTTGGGATCGGGCTCGCCCACGCGCACGCGGCGGAAATCGCCAAACTTCGTGATCGCGAGATCGCGGGTCACGTTGACGTTTTTAAGGTGGAAGCCGTCCTTGTTGGCGCCGGTCACGCCGTTGCCGACGAGGCGGATGGCGTGGTCGGCGAAGATGCCCGCGAGCGCATCGGGATTTTTAGTCGTGCCCTTGACCGCGCCGAGGCTGCCGGGCTTGGCGCCGAGCACCGGCTCGATTTCCTCCGGCGTGGCGGCGCGGAAAAGGGTGAACCCGAGCGAACCCAGCTTGGCCTCTTCGAGATCGTCGTTGCCGCGCAGGATCACGAGGAACGGCTTGCCGTCGCCCATGTAAACGAGCGTCTTAAACTGCTGGTCGCCCGCGATGCCGTAGGGCTGGGCGGCGAGCGCGGCGATGGTCGTCGCGCCCGGCGTGGCAAATTCCTCGACCACACCGACCGGCGCGGCGGCGGCGAGGTCGGCGGGCACGAAGGCGCTCGTGGCCTTCTCGCGGTTGGCCGCATAGCCGCTTTCCTCGTTGTAGATCACGTCGTCGTCGCCGATTTCGGCGGGCACCATGAACTCGTGCGAGAAGCTGCCGCCCATCACGCCGGTGTCGGCCTCGACCGCGATGGCGGTCACGCCGATACGCTTGAAAAACGCCTCGTAGGCGGCCTTCATCGCGAAGTAGCTCTTCACCGCGCCGTCGTCGTTCGCGTCGAAGGAGTAGGCGTCCATCATCACGAACTCGCGGGCGCGCATGAGTCCGTAGCGCGGACGGATCTCGTTACGGAACTTGGTCCCGATCTGGTAAAAGTTTTTCGGCAGGTCGCGGTAGCTGGTGATCTCCTGCTTCACGAGCGGGGTGATGACCTCCTCGTGCGTCGGCCCGAGAACGAACTCCGGCTCCTTCGAGCGGCCCTTGCCAGCGCCGGCGTGGTCGGTGCGGAACATGATCTCGCGCGCGGCGGCCCAGCGCGGACCCTGCTCCCAGTTTTCGACGGGATGAACGTGCGGCATCCACAGCTCGATGCCACCGGCGGCGTCCAGTTCCTCGCGGCAGATTTGCGAAAGCTTCTGCATGACGCGCAGGCCGAGCGGCATGTAGGTGTAGAGCCCGCCGCCGAGCTTGCGCACGAGGCCGGCGCGCACGAGCAGCTTATGGGAGGCGATCTCCGCATCCGCCGGGCTTTCCTTGAGGGTCGGGATAAAGAACTGGGACCAATATTTCATGAAGTCGGCCAACGAAACACCCCGCCCTCCGGGGAGCAAACTGTATTTGCCGCCCTGCCAGATCGGTTTTCACGGAGCGGCTTGCGTTGCGCCCGCGGCCGTCTTCACTCCCCCGCCATGTCCGCCCGCCGCGCTTCCCAGCAAAAACCCTGGCCCATGAAGTGGATCGTTCTCGCGATCGTCGTCGGCATTGCCGTCTACACCTACCTCACGCTCCACTACCGCAAGCCCGGCGCCGACTACCGCCCCTACGAGGATTTCACCAAGCGTGCCAACATCGAGCGCCTCCTCAACGCCGGCTACCGCCGCGTCGAAACCACCGCCGAGCGTCCCGCCGACACCGCCGCCCTCCTTCGCTCCTTAGGCCCCGTCGCAACCGTCACCAATACTCCCGGCGGACTCCCCGGCGGGCTGGCCGGCACGTTTGTCGATGCCCCGCGCCTGCCCGACACCATCTACTCGGTCTCCCCCCCCCGGCAGGCGACCGCGCTGCTGCCCTACCCGATTTCTTTCAACTGCTCCGTTTCCAACCAAAAGGAACAGCTCGGCGGTGCCCAGGTGTTCATCCGCGCCAACACCGTGGTGATCGTCACCCAGTTCGAGTCCATCGCAGGCGGCCTGCAGGCGCGCACTAAAGATAGCACGGTGGCCCTCACCATCCCCGGCGGCACGCTGCCGGTCGGCCGCACGATCATCACGCTCGCCGCCAATCGAGGCTCGAAGCAGTGGACAGTGGATGTGAAGTAACAAAAATTCCCCAAAAAAACCTTGGTCCCTTCAACAAGGTTCCCCGTCGCGGGAAGTTGGCGTTTGCGATTCGAGGAAATGTAACCAGCTTCTTCCTTGGTCGTCCTTTACCCCATCCCCTCCCTGCACCACCCCGCCATGCAGTCGTTGGTCCGACTCCTGTTTTTCCTGTCGTCAGTCGTGTCCGTGTCCGTCGCAGCCGAAATGGCTCAGCAGGACGACGCCTTTTTCGAGAAAAACATTCGACCGCTTTTCTCCGCGAAGTGCTATCAATGCCACTCGCTCTCCGAAGGTAAGTCCAAAGGCGGTCTCACCCTCGACACCCGCACCGGCATTCTCACCAGTGGTGACGACTCCCCCGTAGTCCTCCCTGGAAAACCCGACGACAGCCGTCTCCTTCAGGCCATTGCCTACACTGAAGAAGACCTGAAAATGCCACCCAAGAGCGCCGGCGGACGTCTCACCGACGACCAGATCGCCCTCGTCCGCGAATGGATCACGCGCGGCGCCGCCATTCCCCACGAAGCAGTCGTCGTTGCCAGCCGCCTTACCGGCCTCACCGAAAAAGCCCGCGCCCACTGGTCGTTTCAGCCCGTTAAAAAACCCACCTATCCCCGCGTGATGGACCGAGGCTGGTGCCAAAGCCCCATCGATTTCTTCGTGCTCGCGAAGCTTGAAGCCGTCGGTCTCAAGCCCACGCCTTCCGCCGAACCCGAAACACTGCTCCGCCGCATGTATTATGATCTGCTCGGCCTCCCGCCGACACTGGAGGAGGTAAACGCCTTTTCTCGCGACTACGCCGCCGCGACCTCTAAGGAACAGGCCTACCTGGACGCCGGTCGCGTTCCCTACGCCGAGGGAGACAATGGCTTCTACCCGCCCCGCCGTCTCGTTCTCGAAAAATGGATCGACCAGCTCCTCGCCAGCCCCCGCTACGGCGAACGCTGGGGCCGCCACTGGCTCGATACCGCCCGCTATTCCGATACTCGCGGTATAAATCCCCAGAACCGCTTCGAGAGCTCCCGCTACGAATACGCCTGGACCTACCGCGACTACGTCATCAACGCCTTCAACACCGACAAGCCTTACGACCAGTTCATCGTTGAGCAGCTCGCCGCCGACAAGCTCCCCGACATCAAGCCCTCCGACGACCGCCTTGCCGCCCTCGGCTTCCTCACCGTCGGCAAGCACTACGAGAACCGCAACGACCTCATCGACGAGCGCATCGACGCCACGAGCAAAGCCTTCCTGGGACTCACCGTGAGCTGCGCCCGCTGCCACGACCACAAGTTCGACCCCATTCCCACCGCCGACTACTACGCGCTGCACGGCGTCTTCAACTCCCTCGACGAACCCGACGACAAGCCCCTCCTCAAGAACAACGCCACGCCCGCCGAGCAGGCCGATTTCCAGAAAAAACTCTCCGCCCTCGAAGCGGACAATTTCGCGATCTACTACGCCACTGTCGGCCGCCTCTCCGCCGAGCTTCAGAAGGAATCCCATCTCGTCCTGCACGGTTACATCACGGCGTTCGGCGGGCAGTCTCCGCAGGCCTTCGACGCCCGCGCGAAATATGGCCTCGAACTGGCCAACGACTTCGACTCGGCCATCTCGAACCGCGACGACCATCCGGTTTTCGGCCCCTACAACCGCCTCGCCCATCTCTTCCACGACAAACCCGACGACTTCGCCACGCTCGCCCCGGGTGTCCTGCTCAAGGCGCTTTCCCAGCCCAACATTAATTCCATCGTCGCCCGCGAGCTCACCAACCTCAAGCCGCTCACCCTCGACGATGTCGGCCGCGCCTACGCGGTGTTGTTCGTTCGCTATCAACGTCCGTTTGTCGACTACCTCAACGCCCAGCGCGACTCGATCACGCTCTCGCCCAAGCCCGACACCGCCACCACCGATCTTTTCACCTGCTTCTACCCGATCCCGCCGGGCAAGGACGTCGTCCGCACGGAGGCGCTCATGCGCGTCTGCGGACAAGCCAGATTTCCAAATACCGTCATCGATAAATTCCTTTTCTCCAAAATCAACGAGCTGCGCATCACGCACCCCGGCGCGCCCGGCGCCGCCATGATTGTGACCGACAATCCAAAACCCAAGGACTCGCCCATCCTCATCCGCGGCGATGCCTCGCGCCGCGGCCCTGTCGAACCGCGCCACTTTCTCACGTGTCTTTCCACCGGCACCCCGCCGCCTTTCCGTGACGGCAGCGGCCGCTACGAACTTGCGAGGCTCATCGCCTCCTCCGCAAATCCGCTCACCGCTCGTGTCGCGGTGAACCGCGTCTGGCAGGGCCACTTCGGCGAGGGCTTCGTCCGCACGCCCGACGATCTCGGCAACATGTCCGAGCCGCCCAGCCATCCCGAGCTCCTCGATTTCCTTAGCACGTGGTTCATCGAAAACGGCTGGTCCCTCAAAAAACTCCACAAGCTTATCCTTCTCAGTAGCACCTACCAGCAGAGCGCCAACCCCGCCCTAAATCCGCTCTACGCGGCACACGCTACCATCACCGACCAGGCGCTCACGCCCTTGGCCGCGCAGGCAGCCGACTACCTGCCCGATCCCCGCGTGATCGATCCCGACAACCGCCTGCTCTGGCGCGCCAATCTCCGTCGCCTCGATTTCGAGAGCATCCGCGACTCGCTCATCCTCCTCACCGGCAAGCTCGACCCCGCCGTCGGCGGCAAGCCCGTCAATATCACCGACGAACCGTATTCCTACCGGCGCAGCGTATACGGCTACGTTGACCGCATCCAGCTCAGTGACGTGCTCAACCAGTTCGACTTCGCCGTGCCCGACATGCCGAACAGCCGCCGCATCAGCACCATCGTCCCGCAGCAGGCCCTGTTCTTCATGAACAACCCGCTCACCGTGGACGTAGCCCGCCGCATCGTCGCCCGTCCCGAGATCGCCTCCGCCCCCACCGACGCCGTCCGCCTCACCGCGATTTACCGCATCCTCTTCCAGCGAAAACCCACGCCCGACGAGTTGATCGCCGCCATGAACTTCCTAGGCGAGGTCACCCCGCTCGTTCCCACATCGGCCGCGCCCGACAAATCCAAAATCAAAAAGCCCGCGTCTCCGGCCAACGCCACCATCGCTCCCGCGACGGTCGCCGCGACGATGACCGCCGACGGCATGAACGGCCCCGTCCGCAATACCGGCATTCGCGTCAACCGCGCTCCGCTCAAATCCTGGGAACTCCTCGCCCAAGCCCTCCTCTTCTCCAACGAATTCGTCTACGTAAACTGAGCCGACTTCCGCCGCTCAGCCTACTCGCTACACACTACCCGCTACTCGCTACTTCCCTCCGACCGCCCATGTCCCACGAAAACTGCTCCAACCGCCTCGCCGCCCCGCTCACGCGCAAAGAGTTCCTCAAGCTCACCGGCATGAGCATGGGAGCACTCGCACTCGGCACACTCCTCACCGATGTCTTCGCGGCCGACGCCCCCGCCGCCATGCCGCTCAACCTCCTCCCACGCGTCCCACCCCTCCCCGCCAAGGCCAAACACGTCATTCACATCTTTGCCGGCGGCGCGCCCTCCCACCTCGACACGTTTGACTTCAAGCCCTCCATGGACCGCTTCCGCGACCAGACCGTCGGCGGCTTGAGCGGCGTCATCTGGCCCTCCCCCTTTAAGTTCGAGGCCTGCGGCAAGGGCGGCGTGCAGATCAGCGAACTCTTCCCCCATCTCCGCAACGTCGCCGACGATCTCTGCGTCATCCGCTCGATGAACTCCGAGATTCCCGCGCACGGCCCCGCCTCGAAGCTCCTCCACACCGGCTCCGCCATCCTCACCAAGCCCTGCCTCGGCTCGTGGGTTCTCTACGGCCTCGGCACCGAGAGCCAGAACCTCCCCGGCTTCGTCTCCCTCGGCGGCACCCCCGAGGCGCGCCAGGCCGCCTTCCTCCCCGGCATCTACCAAGGTTCACAGGCCAACTTCCGCGCCGGCGCCCCCATGAACCGCGTCCTCCCCAACCTCACCAACGAGTTCAAGAGCACCCCGGACGAACAACGCGCCCAGCTCGACTTCGCCGCCACCCTCGACGCCCAGCACCAGAAAACCGTGCAGGGCGACGAACAACTCGAGGCCCGCATCGGCTCCTTCGAGCTCGCCTTCCGCATGCAGACCGCCGCGACCGACGCCTTCGACATCACCAAGGAATCCGAAGCCACCCGCACCGCCTACGGCACCGGCGACCTTGCCGCCCGCCTCCTCTGCGCCCGCCGCCTCGTCGAACGCGGCGTCCGCTTCGTCCAGATCGACGCCGGCGGCTGGGACCACCACAACAACCTCACTGACAACATCCGCAAAACCGCCACCTCCATCGACCAACCCGCCGCCGCCCTCATCAATGACCTGAAAGCCCGCGGCATGCTCGACGAAACCCTCGTCATCTGGGGCGGCGAATTCGGACGCACCCCCAACACCCCTGGCCGCGTCAGCGAGGCCAGCGGACGCGATCACTGGAGCAACGCCTTCTGCTGCTGGATGGCCGGCGGTGGCGTGCGCGGCGGCATGATGCACGGTGAGACCGACGACCTCGGCCGCGAAGTGGTGAAAGAACCGGTCCACATCCACGACCTTCACGCCACGATTCTACGCCTATTGGGTTTTGATCACACCAAGCTCACCTACCGCTACAACGGCCGCGACTTCCGCCTCACCGACAACTACGGCAAGATCGTGAACCAGATCATCGCGTAGTTGTCGAATCCACGATGGACAACTTTCAGACAAACACTGACACCACCGGAGAGATTAATAATCCTCCTGTGTCTTACCCTTACAAACCGGACGCCACGAATTTCGCCAATAACACAATTCGGCAAAATAAAACCCAATGCCCGTAGGCGAAATAATTACTGAAATCGGTCTCCGTATCGTGGTTGAAATCCTATTTTACGGAATCAGCTACTGGATCGGCTTCTGTGTCTTAAAGATATGCACGCTGGGAATAATTACGCTCGCGCCATTTTCGACTATCGAGGAGAAAAATAAGGGACGGAAAATTGATTGGTCGATTCATCTATATCAGAGCGGAAGGAAGATGCTGAAAGCAGAAATTACAGCATTCGTCGGCATGCTATTTATCATTGGAATCGGATGCCTAATCTACCTTTTAAAGAAATAAAAACAGAGCCGAATCAGGCACTTCAGACAATGACTATGACTGTCACAGTTTCGGCTGATCCACTTTTTAGGCCAGCCATAGTCATGACTGACCGTTAATGATCGGCAGAAGAAAATGATCATGCGCGCTTTTCTATTCGGAGGTCTTGGTGGCTTGGCCATCGGTCTTATCGGGCACGGTCTTGAGAATGGGGCACGGCATAGATTCGGCGTCCGCGAATCAATCGCGATCTCCGCCGGTGTGGTGATCAGCGTTGTGGTGGCCTTCCTTATTTTACGCTTAAGAAAAGCTCCCGCAGGCGAAGGAAGACCAACCAGTAGGGATGAGAAGGCGTGACGTATGCTCACACGCCATATGAACACCAAAATACACGATAGGGCTGGATTTGGGAGACCGCCGCAGCACGGATTACATCCTCGTAGTCACCGCTTCCTAAGTTGAGCCTAACCACTATGGCAAAATCCCCTCCAAAAATCCGCTGGCTTGCCGAATGCGAGCCGCACAACTACCCGGCCGCGCTTTCTTATCTTTCGCTCATCCAAACGCCCGCCAAGGCCCGGAGCATCGTCGCCCGGCTGAGGTCAACACCCGTGGGCGAGTTCAAGGCCAAGGACATCTTTCGCGCCTCCGGCCTTTCCCTGCTGGGCATCAGCAATTCCCACGTCGTGCGTGACTGCAAAAAGATCACGTCCGGCAAACCGCTTTCCCCCATCCTCCTCGTGCGCGACTCCGCCCATGGCAAAGTCGTCATCGCCGACGGCTATCACCGCCTCTGCGCCCTCTACTCCTTCAACGAGGACGCCCTCGTGCATTGCAAGATCGTCAACGGCTGATCACCGCGCACCCAGCAGCTCATCGGCGTGCGCCAACGCGCTCTTCGCCGTGCGGTCGCCGAGCATGCGCGCCAGCTCGCCGACGCGCGCCTTGCGGTTGGCCTGAATCGGCGAGATCGTAACCACGGCGCGGTCTTTCGACTGGTCTTTTTCCACGACCAGATGGCTGTCGCCCTGCGCCGCGACCTGCGGGAGATGAGTGACGCACAACACCTGATGCGCTTTGGCAAGCGCCGCCATTTGCCCGCCCACCACGCGACCGATCTCGCCACCCACGTTGGCGTCCACCTCGTCAAAAACGAGCACGGGCACGCTATCGAGGTCGGCGAGCACGGTCTTGAGCGCAAGCATCACGCGGGCGAGTTCGCCGCTGGAGGCGATGCGGTTGAGCGGCAGCGGCGCCTCGCCGACGTTCGGCGAAAAGAGGAACTCCACGCCGCAGTCTCCCGTGGCGGTGAGTTCTTCGAGTGGCACGATGCGGATCTGAAAGTCGGCCTTTTTAAAACCGAGCTGGGCGATGCTCTTGGCGGCAATCTTGGCGAGTTCGCGGGACGCCTTTTCGCGGATGCCGCGCACGACGGTCGCCTCCTTGCGGGCAGCGTGGAGGGCGTCGGCGATCTGCTTCTCGATTTTAACGAGCGTGCCCTCGAGGTCGCCCTGGATTTCAAGGCGGCGGCGCATGTCGTCTCGCGCCTCCATGACAGCGCGGAGGTCACCACCGTGTTTGCGCTTCACCTCAAGCCAGGTGTTCATGTTGGCCTGCAATTGCTCGGCCTGCTCGGGATCAAAACTGAACTGGCCGCCGAGTGCCTCAAACTCTGCGCCGAGATCGGCCAGTTCGATGCTGGCAGCGGAGAGACGATCGGCCAGAGTCTTGCTGGCGGGGTCGATGTTTTCGAGCTGGCGCGCCTCGCGCACGAGCGTGGCGACGCGGCCGGTGGCGCCGTCCTCGCCGGTGAGTCCGTTGGCGAGGGAGGATGACAGCGCGATGAGTTCCTGGGCCTTGCTCAGGCGCTGGAAATCGCGTTCGAGCTTTTCGATGGCCTCGTCGGTGAGGTCGAGCGCGTCGAGGCGGGCGAGCTGGTTTTCGAGAAACTTGATCTGATCGGGCGAGAGCTTGGTCTCGCGGGCGATGCGTTCGCGCTCGGCGAGCAGTTCGCGCCAGACACGGTATTTCTCTCCATAGGCGGCCAGCGCGTCGCCGGCGCGACCATAGAGATCGAGCAGGTCGAGCTGGCAGCTTTCCTTGAGCAGACGACGGGGTTCGCCGGGGCCGTGGAAATCAATCCAGTGCTCACCGAGACGCTGGAGTGCGGAAAGCGAGGCAAGGCCGCCGTTGACGGTGAGCTTAGGCGCCTTGTCACGCGGAAGACTGCGCTTGAGAAGCAGGATGCCGTCCTCGCACGAAGGCAGGTCGAGTTCG
>JANYJB010000002.1 GCA_025361935.1 Verrucomicrobiota bacterium | reverse complement strand
TTGAAGGGGTCACATCGCCATACCGCCGTCAACGGTAAAAACTTGGCCCGTGACGTAGCCGGCTTCTTCCGATGCGAGAAAGGCGACGGCGTGGGCGATGTCGGCCGGCTCACCGAAACGCTGCATGGGGATGAGCGCGGTGGCACCCTTTTGAACTTCCTCGCCGAGTTCCGCAGTCATGTCGGTCTTGATGAAGCCGGGGGCGACGACGTTGGAAGTGACCCCGCGCTTGGCGAATTCCTTGGCGATGCACTTGGTGAAGCCGATCATGCCAGCTTTGGCTGCGCCGTAGTTCGCCTGACCCGCGTTGCCCATGATGCCGGTGACGGAGGAAATGTTGATGATGCGCCCCCAGCGGTTGCGGCACATGGGCCAGCCGATGTGCTTGGTCCAGTGGAAGCAGCTTGTAAGGTTGGTCTGGAGCACGGCGTTCCAGTCATCGTCGGACATGCGCGCGAGCAGGCCGTCGCGGGTGATACCGGCGTTGTTCACGAGGATGTCGATCTTGCCGAATTCCTTGATGAATTCCTCGGACGCCTTGGCGACGGCAGCACCGTCGGCAACGTCCACGGGACGGGCGAAGGCCTTGCCACCGGAAGCGGTGATAGCGGCGGCGACGGCCCCGCAGGTCTCGGCGGATTTGGAAACACAGATAACGGTCACGCCCTTGGCGGCGAGAACCTCGGCGATGGCTTTGCCGATGCCGCGGCCGGCTCCGGTAACGATGGCGGTGCGATTGGTAAAGGTCATGGGATTTATCAGTAGCGAGTAGCGGGTAGTAAGTAGCGAGTAGTAAGACAGAGATTTAGCGAGTGTCAGGTGGTGAATCGCAGCGTGATGCTCACTACCCGCCACTCGCTACTTCCAGCTCAATACACGTCGCGCTGGTAGCGCTTGTCCTTCTTCATCTGCTTGACGTATTCGACCGCCAGCTCGGCGGTCATGCCGCCGTGCTGGGCGATGACATCATGGAGGGCGACATCGACATCCTTGGCCATACGTTTGGCGTCGCCGCACACGAAGAAATAGCCGCCGTTATTCAACCAACTCCAGAGCTCGGCGCCCTTTTCGCGCATCTTGTCCTGAACGTAAACCTTGAGGATCTGGTCGCGGGACCAGGCGAGGTCGAGATGGGTGACTTGGCCTTTGGCGAGGTAGTTCTCCCACTCTTCTTGGTAGAGGAAATCGGTGTGGCTCTTCTGGTCGCCGAAGAACACCCAGTTGCGTCCCGTCGCGCCGGCGGCGACGCGGTCCTGCACGAAGGCGCGGAACGGAGCGATGCCCGTGCCAGGGCCGACCATGATGGCGTCCTTGGTCGTGTCCTCGGGCGGGCCGAAGTGGGAGTTGGAAACGAAAACGGGCGCAGGCGTCTCGTTGATGCGAACGCGATCGGCCATGAACGTGGAGCACACGCCGTGACGCTCGCGGTGGTTGGTGGTGTAGCGGACGATCGCCACCGTGAGATGGATGTCGTTCGGATAAACCTTTGACGAGGAGGCGATCGAATACAGACGCGGCATCAGCTTGCGCAGGTGATCGACGAATTCCTGCGGCGTAAGCTTGGCGGAGGGGAACTCGGCGAGCAGGTCAACGTATTCGCGCTCGTCGAGGTAACCGGCGAGCTGATCCTTGGCCTCGGGCTTGAGCAGAGTCTCGAGCTTGGCTTTTTCGCCGGCATCGGTGGCCTTGGCGAAAAACGTGTTGATGATCTTCGCGGTCGGACTGCCGAGGGCTAGCCGGTGGCTGAGCACCTCGCGCAGGCTGAGCGGCGCAGGCAGCTTCAGCATCGCGGGCGAGACCAACTCGTCGCCGGTGGCGCCGAGACGTTCCAGAATCTCCGCGACCTCGGTCGGGCGGTTGGTCGGGAAAACGCCGAGCGAGTCGCCGGCCTTGTAGTGCAGGCCGCTGTCGCCGAGATTGACGACGAAGTGGCGGGTTTCCTTGGCGGAACCGGCTTTGTTGAGCAGGCGGTTCTCGGTGATTTTGGCCGGGAACGGGTTGTCTTTGGAGAATGTGGAAGTGGTGACGGGAGCGGACATGGCGTTGCTTAAAAGAGCGTAACGCGCCGGACACGCGCAAGCCTTACTTTCTGAGCCTTCCTGCCCTTGGCGCGCAAGCTTGCACAAGCCGCCACTTTGCCGCCAACTCCCACCGCACATGAGTGATTCCGAGCCCATCCGCCTGCAAAAATATCTCGCCGAGACCGGCATCTGTTCGCGCCGCAACGCCGAGGTGATGATCCGCGAAGGCGAGGTCTGGGTGAACGCCAAGCAGGCCATCCCCGGCCAGAAGGTCACGCCCGGCATCGACAAGATCACCGTCAACGGCAAGCCTATCAAGCACGCCAAGCCACAGCCCAAAATCACGCTCGCGATGCACAAGCCCACGGGCCTCGTGTGCTCCAACGACGACCCGTTCAACCCCGACACCGTCTTCGATCTGCTGCCGCGCGAATTTTCAAAATTTCGCTTTTTCTGCGCCGGCCGCCTCGACAAGGACAGCGAGGGCCTGCTCATCCTCACGACCGACGGCGAACTGGCCAACAAGCTCATGCACCCGAGCAACGTCGTCATCAAACGCTACTTTGTCGCCCTCAAGAAACCCTTCCCCCGCGCCCGCATTCCGCTCCTCCTCAAGGGTATCACCGTCGAAGGCGAACGCCTCAAGGTCGAGCACGCCGCCCTCGTCAACCCCAACGTGGAAGGCGTCGGCAGCGACATGGACGTCCACATGCACCACGGCAAGAAGCGTGAGATCCGCCAGCTTTTCAGCGTGCTCGGCTACGACGTGAAACGCCTCAAGCGCTATCAGATCGGCTCGTTTCCGCTGAAAGGAATTCCTTTGCGGGCGATGAAACAACTTTCTACCAAAGAAATCAGTCTGCTCTTCAAAGTGCCCAGCGTGCATCCGCATGCCGTGGCCCTCGCCAAACGCACCGCCCACAAGCGCCCCGAACCTTCCAAGAAACATGAAGCTTAATCGCCTCCTCCTCGCCCTCGCTCTCGCAACGTCCGCCGCCTCCCTTGGCGCCGCCCCGCTCGCCGATACCACTGCGGTCTTCGCCAAGCCCGACGCCGCCTCCCCCGCCGTCGCCTACCTGAAGGCCGGCACGGAGCCCGCGCTCGCCGCCAACACCCCGGCCCCTGCCGGCTGGGCCGCCGTCACTCTCGCGGGCCCGCACAAAGTTTACGCCGCCAACAAGGACATCAGCAAATCCCTCGAAGTCCACGCCGGCGCCGCCTACCGCACCGAACCCAAGACCGACGCCCCCGTTATCGCGTTCGCCGAAGCCGGCGACAAGGCCGAGATCTCAGGCCTTCACGGCAAGTGGACGGAGTTCAAACTCTCCAAAAACATCATCGGCTACATCAAATGGTCCGGCGCTCCTGCCAAGACCGCCCCCAAGACCGTCGCCACACCTGCCCCCGCCAAAACCCCCGCCACCACTGTCGCGACGGACGTCCCCGCCGCAGCCGCCATCGTTATCCCCGGCAAGGCCGCCCCGATGGGCGACGGCGGTTCCAGCGCCCTCCCCCGCCTTTTCCAAGGCAAGCTCGTCTCCACCTACAGCGCCTTCCACCCCAAGCGCCCCTACGACTACCAGCTCAACGACAACTCCGGCGAACGCTACGCCTACCTCGACGTGAGCAAGCTCCTCGCCATCGAGCAGTTCAACAGCTACATCGACCGCACCGTCGTCGTTTATGGCACAGCCAAGGCCGTGACCGGCACCAAGGACATGGTCATCCTCGCCGAAAGCCTCCAACTGCGCTGAACTCCGATGGAACTGATCGACGGCAACCAAATCGCGGCGGACATCATCGCCGAACTTAAAACCGAAGTCGCCACCTTCGCCGGCCGACCGCCCTGCATCGCCCTCGTGCGCGTAGGCGAAGACCCCGCATCGGTTTCCTACGTTAAGAAAAAAGAAAAAACCGCCGCCGAGATCGGCATTCTCAGCCGCATCATTCTTCCGCCCGCGACCACCACGCAGGTCGAGCTCGAAAAGCTCATCGACGATCTCAACGCAGACCCGACCGTGGACGGCATCCTCGTCCAGTCCCCCTTGCCCAAGCACCTCGACGAAGCCGCCGCCTTCCGCCGCCTCGCCGCGCACAAGGACGTGGACGGCTTTCACACCCTCAACATCGGCAAGGTCGCCCAAGAGGACGATACCGGCTTCGTCGCCTGCACCCCCGCCGGCATCATGGAACTCCTCCGCCGCTCCGGCACCGACCTCAAGGGCAAACACGTCGTCGTGCTCGGCCGCTCCCTCATCGTCGGCAAACCCGTCGCCCTCCTCGCCCTCCAGAAAAAAGCCGGCGCCAACGGCACCGTCACCCTCTGCCACTCCGGCACGAAAGACGTCGCCGCGCTCACCCGCCAGGCCGACGTGCTCATCGCCGCCATCGGCCGCGCCGAATTCGTCACCGCCGACATGGTCAAACCCGGCGCGGTCATCATCGACGTCGGCATCAACCGCGTGCCCGACGCCACCAAAAAAACCGGCTACCGCCTCACCGGTGACGTGCATTTTCCGACCGTGTCCCCCCTCGCCTCGAAGATCACGCCCGTCCCCGGCGGCGTCGGCCCCATGACGGTCGCCATGCTCATGAAAAACACGGTCAAGGCCTACAAACAAGCCCGTCCGTGACCGCCCTTGCTTCACGAAGTTTTTAAGCATTACTCCCCTCACGATGCCTGCCCCCAAAATCCTGGTCGTCGATGACCAGCCGATCAACGTCCAGCTCCTGAAACGCAAACTGGAAAAAGAAGGCATCGAGATATCCACCGCCTACAACGGGCGGGAGGCTTTGGACAGCGTGGCGAAAAACAAACCGGATCTCATCCTGCTTGATATGATGATGCCGGACATGGACGGCCTTGAGGTATGCCAGCGCCTGCAGGCCAGCGAAACCTCCCGCGCCATCCCCGTGATTTTCGTGACGGCCAAAAACAACAAGGAAGGCAAGATAGAGGGGCTGGGCGTCGGCGCGGTGGATTACATCACCAAGCCCATCGACCTCGATGAAACGCTGGCGCGCGTGCAGACCCAGCTCCGCTTCGTCGCCGTCAACCGCGAGATGATCGACCTGCAACGCCGCCTCGTGGAGGCGCGCCGCGCCGCGACCATCGGCGCCGTCACCCAAGGCGTCGCCCACAACCTCAACAATCTCCTCGGCGTTGTCCTCGGCTACCTCGACCTCATCAAGACCCACTACGACAAACCCGAGCAGGTGAAACGCAACGCCGCTCAGGTTGACGCCGCCGTGCAGCGCATCGTCTCCATCATCCGCCAGCTCAGCTCCCTCGTCGTGAAATCGCGCCTCCCTCTCGAACGCTGCAAACTCGACAAACTGCTTGAAGGCGCGATCGCCCGCTACGGCCAAGACTATAAGGTGAACCGGCCGGTCATCGTTGAAAACCCGCTGGGGCCCCAGGACATCAATACGCACGTCGAGGTGTTCGAGGACATCATCGGCAAGATATTGATCAACGCCTGGGAGGCCTACGGGGAAAAACCCGACGACCAACGCCCGATCTGGCTGCGCACCTCCCTCGTCGAAAAACCGGAGGGTAAATTCATACGCATCGTCATCGAGGACGCCGGCAACGGCATCGACGAGAAAATCCGCGACCACATGTTCGAGCCGTTCATCAGCACCAAGCACACCGTGGGCGTCGGCATGGGCCTGACCGTCGCGCGCCACACCCTGCGCAACCTCGGCGGCGAACTGACCCTGGAAGACCGCCCGGACGGCGGCACCTCCGCCATCCTCACCCATCCCGTCGAGACGAGGGTTAAAAAACCCGCCCAAGCCTGACCCCAGCTTTATGCCCAAGATCGCCTTCATCGGCGCCGGCAACATGGCCTCGGCCATCGTCAACGGCCTCCTCAACCAACACGTCGCCACTCCCGCCGACCTCGCCTGCCTCGGCGGCCCCGACGACACCGCCCGCCTCCTCTCCGCCCGCACCGGCATCCGCGTCTGCGCCGATCTCCCCGCCCTGCTCGACGGGGCCGACCTCGTCGTGCTCGCATTCAAGCCCCAGCACCTCGCCTCCGCCGATCCGCGCCTCGCCGAGCTGACCGCCGGCAAGCTCGTGCTCTCCATCCTCGCCGGCAAGCCCCTCTCGGCCCTCGCCCGCGTCTTCCCCCGCGCCCGCAACCTCGTGCGCACCATGCCCAACACCCCCGGCCAGATCGGCGCCGGCATCACCGGCTGGTGCAGCCAAGCCCCCCTCTCCCCCGCCGACACCGCCCTCGTGCAGTCCCTGCTCAACGCGCTGGGCCGCCACGTCGCCGTCAACGAATCCCAGATCGACGCCATCACCGCCGTGAGCGGCAGCGGTCCGGCCTACGTGTTCGAGTTCACTGCGGCCCTGCGCGAAGCGGGAGTCGCCGCAGGACTCTCACCAGAGGCGGCCCACGAACTCGCCCTCGCGACCGTCATCGGCTCGGCCAAGCTCATGGAGCAGACCGGCACGGAACCCGAGACACTGCGCAATCAGGTTACCTCGCCCAACGGCACGACCTTCGCCGGCTTGCAACGCATGGCCGCCCGCGATTTCCGCGGCGTGATCCGCGAAACCGTGCTCGCCGCCAAAGCCCGCTCCGAAGAGCTGTCGAAGGACAGCTAGAGCATTCCCCCTGCTCCAGAATCAAGCGATTGATGAAACTCGCCCTGACCGGAATGGCGCTAAGTTAGGGGGGGTGGTCGTCATTTTTTGAGATTACGGGAAGGCGATACGTGCATGAAGCGGCGGGGCTTGGTCATGAGCTGGTAGGTTTTGGGGCGTCGTTTGACAC
>JANYJB010000114.1 GCA_025361935.1 Verrucomicrobiota bacterium | reverse complement strand
CCCCCCCCCCTGAATCAGACATCCCTTGACTAGGGTGTAATACCCAGTAAAGTCACCTACATGAATTTACCAACCTTCAGCATGCCTATCCGGATTACGCCCGGACTGATCGTTGGATTACTGCTATTTACATTGGTCCCTCGCTTGGCGGCCCAGTTCAATCCCATAGGATTCGAGGGGGCGACCATCAACAACATCCCTTACGCAACGAATGTTGGCATCCCCAACGGCACGCCCGTGAACACGCCTTTCAGCTACACTTTCGTGGACGGCAACAACCTCCAGTCTTTCAAAAATGCGAGTGCGGGCATCGTTGACTCTGACGACGGCAGCGGTGGCACGACCTCAATCCCCGATTACTACAAATCTCCGGAGTTTGGCTGGAAACTCGACGGCTGGCAGACCACGAACAACACCACCGCCAACTGGAATGTTTTCAACAATTCCTACGTCGGCAACGGGGCGGGCATCGGGACGGATTATGCGGGTGGCGTCGCCGGGCGCACCACCGAGCTCAGTGAAGCGCTCAATCTAAACCAAAAATTTTCCCCCGCGCAGGGCAATCTCCCGTCCGCACCTGGCCTTGGAGAACATTTCCTAGATGCTCAGGGATCCGTCGGCAACACCTCGCAAATTTCGCTGGTTTTCCAAGCCACCCTGTCGGACACGTTTTTTATCACGATGGCCTACGGCGGACGCGATTCAGGGTCGCAAAACACCAAGGCTTACTACCGGCTGATCGACAGCGGAAACAACGTCGTATTCAACGGCGACACCTCCGCGACTCCTTACGAAGCTTGGACGCCGATCACCCCGGGAACGCCCTCCGCCGGTTCCACCGCAGCCACCCTGACCAACAATGACGGTGTTACCCAGGCGGATTGGGAGTATTTCAAGAGCACGTTCAACGTCACCGCCGGCACCCTCTACACCCTGCAGATTCTCCTGCCCGAGGAACTCAACTTCGATTTGGCCATCGGCTCCAGTTACTCTTACACTCCCGGCATCGTGACCAATTTTTCCGCCGTGCCAGAACCCTCGACCTACGGGATGGCCGGCGTCGCCATCGCCTGCGGCCTGATCTGGCTAAAACGCAGAAAGCGCCACGCACTTTCGGCTGAAAAAATCGCGGTTTGAGGTCTTTCACGTCCTCCTTCGGCAACCGATTGCGGTTGGACGCATGACTCGTTTTTATGCCTGCCGTCGTTTGACTTCATCGCGAATGTCCTGACCAATATTTCGCATGCCCAAACGCGCCGTCCTGCTCGTCAACCTAGGTTCCCCTGATTCCACGTCGGTTCCCGACGTCCGCCGTTACCTGCGCGAATTTCTCGGCGACGAACGCGTGCTCGATCTGCCCGCAGCGTTCCGCTGGCTGCTCCTTGAGGCGATCATCCTGCCCACCCGTCCCAAAAAATCCGCCCACGCCTACGAGCAGATTTGGACGCCCGAGGGCTCGCCCCTCATCGTGACCTCGAAAAAAGTCCGAGACAAACTCGCGGCCGACCTCGGCTCCGAGACTTCCGTTTACCTCGCGATGCGCTATGGCTCGCCGTCCATCGTTTCGGTTTTGACCCAGATCGCCGCCGATGGCGTGGACGAAATCCTGCTTTTCCCGCAATATCCCCACTACGCCATGTCCTCGTGGGAAACCGTCGTGGTCAAAGTCCATGAAAACGCCGCCAAGGTCGCACCCTCCCTCAAAATCACCAGCGTGCAACCGTTCTACGAGGACGCCGATTACGTCGAGGCACTCTATCAAGTCACCGCACCCTACCTCACGACGCCGCATGACCTTGTGCTCTTTTCCTACCACGGCATCCCCGTGAGACACCTGCGTAAAGGCGACTCCTCCAAGGCCCACTGCACGCTCGTAAAAGATTGCTGTAACACCTGCAGCGCCGCGCACGCTACGTGTTACAAGGCCCAGGTCACCAAAACAACGCAGGCCCTCGTCAAACGCGCCGGCATCCCCGCCGACAGACACGCGCTGTCCTTCCAGTCACGTCTCGCCGGCGAGCCCTGGCTCACGCCCTACACCGATTACGAACTCAAGCGTCTGCCCAACGAAGGCAAAAAACGCATCTTAGTGATGACGCCCGCCTTTGTTGCGGACTGCCTCGAAACCCTCGAAGAAATCGCCGGCGAAGGCAAAGAAACCTTCATGCACGCCGGCGGCGAAATGTTCCAGCACGTGCCCTGCCTCAACGACCAGCCGCCCTACATCGCGTTTTTGGCCGGACGGGTGCGGGCCTGGCTCGGCGGCCAAACGCCAACCGCTAGCCGCACGGAACAAAGCGCCCGCACACTCGTCGGACAGAAATAAGATTGGCTCACCACCTTCAATGAGGGCAAGTTTGCGCAGGCATCCGTCTTCCGTTTCATTCTAGTCCGACCTCGCTTCCGCAGGCGGTGCAAGCTGGCCAAAATCCTCCGCGTGAATTTACCTGACCCAACTTCACCTTCGTCATCCCAAAAAAACGAAAAATCGGCGCGACCGTTTTCGATTCTGCTGACACTGGATGTTTCCGGCCGCATTCTGACAGCGACCCATTCTGCGGTGGATTTCTGGAAACCCGATTCCGCCAGCTTGGTTGGCCTACCCTTCGTCGATCTCTTCGCCTTTGATATCTTATCAAGCGAGCACGACTGGAAAGAAGCACAATGGGATGCCCTGCTCGTCACGGCCGGTGCCGAGCCCGTTTCATTGCAGGCAAAGACTTTTGACGCCGGCCTTGTTACCGTCTCCCTCGGTATTCATGCGGCGCACGGTGAACCGACCGCCTACTTTGCCGAAATCCGGAAGACTCCCCTTCCGCCGACAACTCCTGTCATCCGGCCCGATGCCGCAGTCACCTCGACGGAAAGCGGTCCAGACCTCCTCGCCGCCCGCAGCGGACTTGGTTTCTTTGACGTCAACCTTGCCAACGGCATCGCCCATTACTCCGACGGTTGGAAAAGTCTTCTTGGCCTCGCAGATTCGGAATTGGGCAGCACCTATGACACTTGGCTCCAGTTGATTCACCCTGAAGACACCGCAGCCGCACCCGATCGCGCAGGCAAGCAGGCCGGCGCAGGCAGCCATAATTTTTCTGTCGAGTTCCGCATGCGCCACAAACTCGGGCACTATGTGTGGGTTCAATGCATCGGCACGCGCCTGATAGGATCCTCCGGCGGCCTCGAACGCGTGCTCGGCGTCATCCTTGACATCACCGAACACAAGGATCTCGAGGAGCAAAGCTTCACCAACGAAGACCGCCTCCAACGTCTTTCCGGCAACGACAGCCTCGCCTTGTTCGACCTCGATTTCACCACTCAAACCCATTGGTTTTCGGAATCATGCGGCCCTCTGTTAGGCGCGAACGACGAGGAAACATCGGTGAAAACTTTGCTCCAAACGCTACCCGAATCGGTCGCCGAGGACGGCATCGTTGCATTCCTCGCCGCCCCCGCTCCCGGCGAGGCGTTTTTCTCGCAGGTGATCAGGCTCCGCACCTTGGACGGCAAAGAAAAGCCCATCGTGTTCGGCGCCCACCGCCAATGGTCGCGTCGCCGGGAACTCGTCCGCGTGGTCGGCTTCATGTCTCCCCTGCCCTCCGGTGGCGAAGGAGGCCCCATGCCCGCCGCCATGATGTCCTCGATGCTCGGAGCCATCGGCGAAGGCATCGTCGTCACAGACGCCCATTCCCGCATCGTTTATCTCAATCCTAAAGCCGAGCGGCTCACCGGCTGGACGCTTGAAGACGCTTCCAAATTTAAACTTGGCGACGTTTTCAAACTGGTCCGCCAGGAAGACGGAAAATCTGACGACAATGCGGTCGATCTTGTTCTCGCCCTCGAGGAAACCCCACGGCTCTACGCCGAACACGCCTTGGTTTCAGCCAACGGCAAAGTGCCCGCCCCGATCATCTGGACGGCCCGTCAGGGATGGGATCAACAAGGCAAGCCCCTGGGTATCGTCGTGATTTTCCGCGATCCGCAGGAAATGACGCTCAGCCCAGAGGAGATCGTGAGGGCCAACCGTTTCGAATCCCTGGGGCAGCTCGCCGGCGGGATCGCCCACGATTTCAACAACCTGCTTACCACCATCCTCGGCGGCATCTCGCAGGCCAAGGACAACCACGATTACTCAAAACTGGCGGATGCCGAAAGCGCCTGCTCTGCCGCCAAGTCGCTTACGCGGCAGCTCCTCACCTTCTCCAAGGGTTCCTCCGCCAATGCCGTCCAACAGGTCGCTGCCCCCCTCGATATACTCCAAGACGCCGTGCGCATCGCCGCCGCCGGCAGCACCGCCGTGGTTTCCATCGACGTGAAAGACGGGACTTCCCCGATCGAAGTTGATCGCGGCCAAATCCTTCAGGTTTTCCAAAACCTCATCATCAACGCCGTGCAGGCCATGCCGGATCCAAGCGTTGGCCGCGTAACCCTGCGCGCGACCAATGTCGTCGTTACTGAAGGCGAAGTGCCCCCGCTGCCGACCGGCCCCTACGTGCAAATTGAGGTTGAGGACAACGGCGCCGGCATCCCGCCGGAAAATCTCGGGAAAATCTTCGAGCCTTTCTTCACCACCAAAAAACAAGGAACCGGCCTCGGCCTCGCCACCGTGCTCGCGATCGTGCGCAAGCACGGCGGCCAAATCGGGGTTGATTCCACCGTGGGTGCCGGGACGACTTTCACGTTGTTTTTCCCCGAGAGCAGCCGCCCCATTGAGGCACCGGCCAGGAAGACTCCCGTCCTGCGCTTCGGCACCGGCCGCGTGCTCTTCATGGATGACGACGCCAAAATCTGCGACCTCACCGCCGGCATGCTCGCAAGCCTGGATTACACCTTCGACATCGTCAAAAACGGGGCCGACGCCGTCACGTTCTACAAGCGTTATCTGAACATCGGACGTCCTTACGACGCCGTCATCCTTGATCTCAACATCATCGGCGGCATGGGCGGCGAAGAATGCTTCAAGGCCCTCCGCGATCTTCATCCAGACGTTCGCGCCATCGTGAGCAGCGGCTACGACAGCGAGGAAATGGCCCGACGCTACTACGACATGGGCTTCGTCGGCTATCTGACCAAACCCTACCGGGCGCCCGAACTCGGCAAGGTAATCAAGGCCGCGCTTGGTGCCGGATGAGGTGCCGTCCATGCCGGCGCAGTTTCGCGTGCAAGTCCTCCAACCGGTCCAGCGCCGTCGTGTCCATCGAGGTCACCGCCGCCATGTGCAGGATGATGACCTTCACCCCGCCGCCCGCGCGGCGCAGCACGGTGTCCAGCTTGTCGGCCGCGCCAAAAAGCAACGCGCCAAACACTCGGTAAACCACCACGTCGTTCGGCAGGTTCTTTATCTGCTCATGGCCGGGTTCTCCGCTCCGATCGCCCGTCATCGCCTGCACCTGCGTTGTCTCCGCCACGCGCTTCACAAACAACCCGGCCGCCAGAATCATACCGATGCCGACCGCTTTCGTAAGGTCGAAGCACACCGTCAGCGCAAACGTGGTCAGGAATACCAGCACGTCCCCCCGGGGACGTCGGCGCATGAGTCGGAATTCGTCCCACTCCCCCATGCGCAACGCCACAGCGAGCAGGAACAGCGCGTGAATCATGCCCGCCACCGGCGAGGCTGCTCCGCAACGTATGTTCATCGCCGTGCGGGCGATCACCCCCGTCACCGGGATACCCCCGAAAAACGGCCCACGAAATTCGCCACCCCCTGCGCCATCAGTTCCTGGTTGGAATCGTGCCGGTCGTCGATCAACCCGTCCGCCACGACGGCGGAAAGAAGAGACTCGATCGCCCCCAGCATCGCGATCGTAAACACCGGCACGATCAACGCCTCAAGCATCCGCCAGTTGACCACCGGCAAAGCCAGCTCAGGCAGGCCTTGGGGAATGCCGTGGTATCTGCTGCCGATGGTTTTGACCGGCCAGCGCAACAGAGAAACCATCATCATGCCGATTGACACCGCCACGATTGAACCCGGCACGCGGCGGCCCCACTTCGCCGGCCACCACACAATCACGGCCAGCAAGACTAGGCCAAGCGCCGACGCATGCCAGTCGCACGTCGGCAAGGCCTTCAACAACGCGAGCATTTTGGGTAAAAACTCCGCCGGTTCCTCCGCCATCTGAAGACCCAGAAACGCCCGCACCTGCGTGCTCATGATCGTGATGGCGATGCCGCAGGTGAAACCCATCGTCACAGGCTGAGGTATAAACTTGATGATAGACCCAAGTTTGAAGACGCCCATCAAAAACAGGATCACTCCAGCCATCATCGTGCAGACCAGCAACGCGGGCAGCCCCAACTTCGCTCCAAGCATGGCAACCAGCCCCACAAACGCACCCGCCGGTCCGCCGATCTGCACCCGTGAACCTCCCAGCGCCGATACCAAAAATCCGCCGACGATTCCCGTATAAAGCCCGGCGGCCGACATTACCCCGGCGGCAATACCCAGGCCGATGCACAACGAGAGCGCGACGACACCCACGGTAATGCCCGCCATCAGGTCGGCCACGAACCGCTCGCGCGAATAATCGGCGAAGCTTTCGAGCAGTTTGGGACGAAACGAAAAGAACGTGCGCACGGCTTGAAAAGTTACCCGACGACACTGAATGGACATGCGCCAAAACACAATCGGGCAACCTTGCCATTCACTGCGCGTTTATTGCGCCCCCTTATGCGCGCCAGGTAAACGCATGGCACAAGGCCACGCCTGCTGCATCCGCCTCGTCCAGTGCCAGCGGACGCCCATGCCCCAGCATCGCCATGACCGTGCGCGCCATCTGCTCCTTACTCGCCCGGCCCGCGCCCACCACCGCCTGCTTCACCCGCAGCGGGGCGTATTCGAAAACCTCTTTTTCGCCCAAAGCCGCCGCTGAAATGGCCGCGCCGCGCGCCGCGCCGAGTATCTGCGCCGTCTGAAAATTCTGCACGAAGATCGTCTGCTCCAGCGCCACATGCCGCACGTCGAAATCCGCCAGAAACTTTGCCACCGCCCGGTGAATTTCCCCAAGCGCGTAGGACATCGGCCGGCTCGCCGGTATCTTCAACGTCTGGCAGCGCAGCAACACCGGCTGCCGTGTCGGCGCGAACTCGATCAACGCCAGTCCCGTCCCACGCAGCGACGGATCGATCCCGAGCACCCGTCCGTGAAACGGCGGCCGCTGCAGCGTGAACCCCGTCTGCCGCCCCGCGCCCGCAGCGCGCGCAGGCAACGCCTTGGGAGCGGGCATCGCCCCGCCCGCCAATTTTGCCGCCCACATCTGCCTGACGTTCATGCGTGCCATCGTGGTTAGAACAACAGTCTTATGCCCGCCACGGCGCTCAGGCCAAGCGCCAGATTTTCAAACAGCTTCTGGTTGATTCTCGGCAATAGCGCCCGTCCGAGCATCGCGCCCAGAAAAACCGCCGGCGCCAGCATCAGGTTGAAACCGAAACTGTCCGTCGTGATCAGCCCGAGGCTCACCATGAAAGGCACCTTGAAACAGTTGAGCAGGAGAAAAAACACCGCGCCCGTGCCCACGTATTCCATCTTCGGCAGCCGCATCGCCAGCAGGTAGATCGCCATGAGCGGACCTGCCGCGTTGGCCACCAGCGTGGTAAACCCCGCGAGCACGCCCACCAGCGGCGCAAACCAGACCCCGTGCTCGGCCAGCTCGCCGCGCTTCGCCCGCGCCCGCCGCCACATATGCACCGCCACCATCGCCAGGATGATCGCGCCGATCAGCACGTGCGCCTGCCGGTCGTCGATCCGCCCCATCGCAAAATAGCCGAGCACTACACCCGACGCCGTCCACGGCATGAGCCGCCACATATGCGTCCACTTTGCATGGGACCGATAAGCCCACACCGCGACCATATCGCCAAAAATCAGCAAGGGCAGCACAAACCCGCTCGACTGCTTCGCGGGAATGACATTCGCAAACATCACGACGAACAGGATGCCCAGCCCCGCGATACCGGTTTTAGAAACGCCGACCAGCAGCGCGCCCACGATCACCAGTGCGAGTTGCCAGGTATTTAGGTGCATCATGTCGCCTTCTCTTTGGAAAACGCCCCGGCATCCACGACAAACACCTCCCACGCACCCAGCTCCGCATCCGGCAGACTCGTGCCCGTCGCGATTACCTGCCGCGCCTCCCCCAGCGTCGCCCAGAACCGTCGGCGGCGATCCGGGTCAAGTTCACCCAGCACGTCGTCCGCCAGCAACAGCGGTTCAACCCCGGACCGCGCACGGAAAAAACTTACCTGCGCCAATCTCAACGCGAGCACGAGACTGCGCTGCTGGCCTTCGGACCCGAAATCGCGCGCCACACGGTCGGCAAGCACCAATCCCAGGTCGTCGCGATGCGGCCCCGCCAGCGTCGCGCGAAACTGCTGGTCGCGGCCGCGACCGCGCTCAAAAACGCCGAGCCAGGCGTGCGCGTTTTCCGCCGTGACATCGGGCATGTAACGCAACCCGGCTTTCTCCGCCCCGCCGGCAATCTGGGCGTAGGCCACAGCCACATGCTCCGCCAACTCCGCCACGCCTGCTTCACGCTTCGCCTGCAACTCCGCCGCCGCCACGGCCAGCGGCCGTTCAAAAGCGCCCAGTTCCCCCGCCCCGCCCTGGTGTTTCAACAGCGCGTTACGCTCGGCCAGCGCCTTGTGATAAGCCTGCAACGAACGCAGATAATCCGTGTCCATCGCCGCCAGCGTGAAGTCCAGCCAGCGCCGCCGGAGCCCCGGCACTCCTCGCACGAGCTGCTGGTCTTGCGACGAAAAAACCACGGCGGGAAACCGCCCCAGGTAGTCGCCCAACCGCGTGACTTTTTCACCGTCGCACCACACTTCCTTGCCTCCCGGACGCAGCTTGATGACGAGCTTCGTGACCCCGAGTTTTTCATGTTCAAACTCGCACGCGAGCGCCGCCTCGTGCCGGTCGTGCGCGATCAACATGCGCGTGTCCGCCGTGCGGAACGACCGCAGCGCGCTCACAAATCCCGCCGCTTCGAGCAGGTTGGTTTTCCCCTGGCCGTTGGCGCCGACAAAAAACTGCTGCCGCGCATCAAACGCGAGTTCGGCGAAGGGAATGTTACGAAAGTGCCGCAGCGTTATCCGACGAAGGCGCATGGAATGGCGGATTACGCGGACAATTTCCGCGAAGAGAAACCAAAATCCGCCATCAGGCAGAAACCACGTTGCCGGCGGCGGCCTTCAATTCGGCGGACGCCTCGGAAAACGCCGCCGCCAGCGCATTCCAATCCGACTCCAGAGTGTCCCAGCCGGCGCTCACCCTGATCGCCCGTCTGGCTTCTTCCGGAGGAAACCCCATCGCCGCCAGCACGTGCGAAGGCTCGTTCTTGCCAGTCGCGCATGCCGATCCGGTGGACACCTGGAAGCCGCGCTTGTCGAGCCGCGCGACCCAGCGGTGGTTTTCCACATGCGGCATGATCAACGCCACCGTGTTCCAGAGACGGTCCGCCCCCGCCGCGACCACACGAACGCCCGGCACGGCCCTAACAACCTCCCGCTCGAACCCCTGCCGCCAGCGCAAGCGTTCAGTCTCCATAAAAACCTTTTTCTGCTCGGCCTCGACAAGCGCGGCCACCATGGCGGCGATACCCGGGAAATCTTCCGTGCCAGCACGATGCCCGTGCTCCTGGGCGCCGCCAAGCTGCCCGCGCAAATCCTGCGCATTGGCGCCAAGCTTTAGGAATCCCACTCCCTTGGGGCCGCCAAATTTATGAGCGGCGCCGATCATGAAGTGACCATCCCCAAGGCCGCCGGCGGGCAGCTTGCCGAGCCATTGCGAGGCGTCGCACAAATAATCCACGCCTGCGGCTGCGCACACGCCGGCGATTTTCGCCCAAGGCTGGATCACGCCCGTCTCGTTATTCGCGGCCATAACGGCCACGGCACGGACTTTACCGACCACCGCCGCCACTTCCACAAGTGGAACCACCCCGTCCCCACCTGTCTTCAGCCAGACAACGCGATCGCCAAAATATTGCCGCACCGCGTCCCGCACACAGGGATGCTCGGTAGGGTTCACCGCGACGCACGCATCAGCCGGCAGCGTGCGCGCCCAGTGCGCCAGCACGAGATTGGCCGCCTCGGTCGCTCCCGAGGTAAAAACATAATCCTCGGATCGACCGCCCATCAGGATCGCCAGATTTTCCCGGACTGCATCCAACCTGATCTTCACCTGCGCGGCGGCCCGGTAGGCGCTCGACGGGTTCTGCCACGCCTCTTCCTGGGCTTTCAGCCAAGCCTCGCGGGCGACTGGCGCAAGCGGCGTGGTGGCGTTGTGGTCGAAGTAAGGCACGCCTCGAAAGAAAATCCCAAATGCCCAAAGGCCAAACTCCAAATGGAAGGCTTGCACCCGAACGGACCCAAGGGCTTGCTGGCGGTTTTCCCATGAGCACACCTACCGAAAAAGCCATCATCAAGACAGCCTACGGCGAAATGACCGTCGCATTCTGGTCCGACGTCGCCCCCAAGACCGTCGAAAACTTCAAGAAACTCGCCAACGACAAATTCTACGACGGCACAGCGTTTCACCGCATCATCAAGGGCTTCATGATCCAGGGCGGCTGCCCCAACACCAAGAAGGGCGCGCGCGGCATGCCCGGCACCGGAGACCCCGGCTACAAAATCAAGGCCGAGTTCAACGCCAAGGCCCACGTCAAAGGTGTCCTTTCGATGGCCCGTGCGGCCAGCCCAGATTCTGCCGGCTGCCAGTTTTTCATCTGCCACGGCGACGCCCGTTTCCTCGATAAACAATACACCGCATTCGGCCAGGTAATCGCCGGTGAAGACGTCCTCGAAAAAATCGCCAATCTCCCCACCACCCACGGCGGCGGCGGGGAGAAGAGCACGCCCATCGACCGCGTCGAGGTCGAGAGCATCCGCATCGTGGCGGCTTCCTGAGCATCTTAAAACCGACTTCTTCAAACCGGCTTTCGCCTCGGCGAAGCCGGTTTTTTAGCGTCTGGCGAGCAATCCGGGCAACGTCGCCTCAAACGCCTTCAATTGGCTGGGTGTTACGCCGGACTGTTGGCGCAGAATTGACAGGATACGAGCCTTGGACTGCTCCAGATCAACCGCATCGCCCTCGACGATTCGGTGGACGGTGCCGATCAACCCCAGGGCATTGTCATGTTTGTCCACGATGATGAACTTGATCGCGGTGGAATAAAATTTCTGCCCCGTGGAATCGACTGATTCCTGAAGCCTGATTATGGGCACTTGGTTTTCGAAAAGATGCGTCTCGGAAGCATAAAAGGCTTCGGCCAGATGCGCGGGAAACAAGTCGAAGTCGGTTTTCCCAAGCACCTCGGATTCCTTGCGCCCAAAGTGATCCAGATGCGCTCGATTGCTAAAAA
>JANYJB010000064.1 GCA_025361935.1 Verrucomicrobiota bacterium | reverse complement strand
CGCCGGCTCCAAGACCGATGCCGACGAGGCTTTCCTCGCGGGTCAGGCCGCCGTCAAGGCCGCCATCGCCGGTGAGACCGACAAGATGGTCACCCTCCTCCGCGGCGACCAAGACCACTACACCGTCGAGACCGGCCTCGCGCCCCTGAGCGACATCGCCAACGGCGTGAAGAAGCTCCCCCGCGAGTGGATCAACGAAGACGGCGTGAGCATGAACCACCAGTTCCTCCGCTACGCCCAGCCCTTGATCCAAGGCGAGACGGTCGTCCCCTACGACAACGGCCTCCCCGCCTTCGCCAAGCTGGACAAGAACCGCATCGAAAAACAGCTCCCCGCCTACGAGCTCTGAGTTCTCCTCACAGCCGCGAGCGTCGCAACAAGTCGCTCTCGCAAAACTTCAAAAGCCGGTCGCCATTCGCGACCGGCTTTTTTTGCGGCCGTTTTATCCTCCGCCGTCCGCTCCAAGCCGCTGGTGCTAACCTTATGTTAAGACCTCACTCTTTCCCGAAATAATAATCATAGTTGCGAATCTCTCCCATAGTCATCTTGCCCGACGGCATTCCGGGTGGCTGCAGTTCATTCGCCCACGGGGTGAGGTGCTTCTTCAAACCCTGCGCAATTTCAGGGTTCTCCTTGATCAAATTGTGTTTTTCCGAGGCGTCGGCGCGAATGTTGAATAGCATCTCCCGCCCTCCGCTGTTCGTCAGATATTTCCAGTCACCGGAGCGGACGGCCGCCTGGTTCCAGAAACGCCAGTAAAGATCGCGCTTGGGAAGAGTCGTCTCCCCCCCCCGACAAAAGAGGCATCAGATTCACTCCATCCAGGACTTTGTCCGGTGCGATTCCGGCGGCGGCGAGGATCGTGGGGGCGAAATCGAGGCTGATGACCGGTTCGCTGATGGTCCGCGGTTTCGTGATTTTTTTCGGCCATGAAATAATCATGGGCACCCGGATTCCGCCGTCGGCCAACATCCCCTTTTCGCCGGTCAAGGGGTCGTTGCGGGAGCCGTCCCAATGGTTTTTTTCGTCGTCGATCGGGGTGTCTTCCATCGGGGTGCCGCCACCGCCTCCCAAGGGAGCCCCGTTATCACTCGCGAAAATCACGATCGTATTGTCCCGTATCTTTTTCTCGTCGAGAAGCGCGAGCGCCTGGCCGATTCCCTCGTCGAGGGCCGAAATCATGGCCAAGGCGGTGCGGCGACGCTCCGGCATCGGGCCGGGGAAACGAGCCAGGTATTTCTCGGTCGCCTCCAGTGGAACGTGGGGCGCGTAATACGCGACGTAGAGGAAAAAAGGGACTTGGTCCCCGGCATGTCGCCGAATGAACGCCAAGGCCGCCTCCGTCTGGACATCCACGCGAAAGCGGTCGTCCTTAAAGTTTTTCCCCTCGGGATCCAGAGCCTTCCCGTTCAAATCATAGTTTCGGAAGTATCCCTTCATCTCCCCTTTGTAGAATTCCGTGAAACCACGCGCTCCCGGCATAAACGGCTTCATGGTTTCAGGCTTTGGGGCAAATTTCCCGTTTGTGATCAGCTCGGGACAATTTTTTTGCGCCCAATCCATCGTCAAGCGGTTCGGCTCGAGATGCCATTTGCCAACCATGCCCGTCATATAGCCCGCTTTTTTGAGTCGATCCGGGAGCGTCACTTCGCTGAGGGGAAGCGGGCCGTCCGGAATAGAATCAAATCCAAACCTCTCCTGGTAGCGCCCGGTTAAAATACCCGCCCGGGAAGGAGAACACTGGGGCGATGTGACATAGGCATCCGTGAAAAGGACCCCTGTTTTTGCCAGCGCATCCAGATTCGGCGTCTTGATATCCGGCAACGTCTTGTAAATACCGAGATCTGCACGACCCATATCATCCGCCAGGAAAATGATGACATTGGGTCTCTCATTGGCCTGAAGACTCAGGGCTGCAAAAAAAGAGAAAACCAAGGGAGACCAAAACCGGGACTGAATGAGCATGGAATTAAAAAGGGGGTTCACAAACGAATCTGTTTATTTTGGACGATTGATCTGAAGGGGTTGGGGCGAACGGGATGTGGTGCCGTGAAGCATCAAATTATGAAGGAACGAGAATTCATCACGACGGCATTATCAAGCCATAGGTTACATCGTTTCTTGTTATCAATCGGGCCTGGCGAAAGTCGGCTGGCATCCAGTAACGTCTTAAATTTCAGGCTTATGCATTTTGGAGATGAAATTTTCCCTACAAAGAGCACCGTGCTTCACCTCCCCCATGTCTTCACCCGCCTCGCCATCCGCCGTCAGTCGCGGAACCTTTGCCGCTCTCGGCGCCTACTTGTGCTGGGGGTTGTTTCCGCTTTTTTGGAAACACCTCGCGGGCATCGACGCGCTTGAGCTGATCGCGCACCGGCACGTCTGGTCCCTCGTCACCGTGGCCGTGTTCCTCGTGTGGCTCGGCGGCTGGCGCGATGTCGCCGACGCCTTCCACCAACCCGCGCTGATCAGCCGCACCTTCGCTGCGAGTGTCCTTATCACCGGTAACTGGCTCGTCTTCGTGTGGGGCGTCAACACCGGCCACGTCATTGAGTGCTCGCTCGGCTATTTCCTGTCGCCGCTCGCCAACGTCCTCCTGGGCCGCTTCGTGCTCGGCGAACATCTCTCGACCCGCCAAGGATGCGCCCTCGCGCTGGCCGCCGCCGGCGTGACCGTGCTGGTGCTCAAGGTCGGCCATATCCCGTGGATCGCCCTCGGCATCATCGCCACGTGGGCCGGCTATAGTTTTCTCAAGAAAAAAACTCCGCTCGCCGCCCTCCCCGGCTTCGCGCTGGAAACCCTCCTGCTCGCACCCGTCGCGCTCGGCTTTCTTCTCTGGCTGGCCTTCACCGGCCGCGGCGCGCTCGGCCATGCAGACACCACGACCACCGTGCTCGTCCTGTCGAGCGGACTCGTCACCGCGCTGCCGCTCCTGATGTTCGCCGAGGCCGCACGCCACCTGCGGCTTACTACGCTGGGGCTCCTTCAATACTTCGTGCCTACCTGCCAATTTTTGCTCGGCTGGCTGGTTTATAGGGAGCCGTTTACTTCCGACCGCGCTCTTTCCTTCGCGCTCATCTGGGCGGGGCTCGTGCTTTACAGCCTCGATCTACTCCGGCGCGCACGTCCGGCCGCCTGACCTCCGGCGCGGAGATGTGCCTTTACGCGCCGCGCGAATGTTTCATCGTCAACACTCCTTCATGCGCTGGCTCATCCTGACCTCCTCCACCGGCACCGGCCACGACATGCGCGCCGAGTCCATCCGCCAATGGGCGCGCATCGTTTACGGCGATACGGTCGAGGTGCGCGTCGTGCAGGTTCTCGAAAGCACCCACTGGCTCTACAAGTTCGGCGTCGGGTTCTACAACTGCATCCAACGCTACGCGCCGCGCTTCCATCACGTTTACTACAACTACCTCGAGGTCGCCGCCATGCACCGCCACGGGCGCAAAATTCTCGGGCGCGACCTGTTCACCCGCCTCATCCAGGAGTGGCGCCCCGACCGCGTCATCAGCGTCCACGACCAGACCAACCACGGCTTCCTCGAACTCGCCCGCGCCGCCCTGCCCGACCTGCCGTTGCGCACCCTCACCTACTGCACCGAGCTTTCCAACGGCTACGGTTTCAGCCGCCACTGGACCAACCCGCACGTTGACGGCTTCATCGGCGCGACCCCCGAAGTCTGCACCGCCGGCCGCGCCGTCGGCACGCCCGACAACCGTGTGCTTCTCGGCGGTTTTCTCCTCCGCCCGGCGTTCTTCGCACCCGAAGCAGAAATCGAGACCGCGACCAACGCGATGGCCCGCGAACTCAAGCTCGACCGTGCCGTCTTCACCCTGCTCCTCAGCACCGGCAGTGTCGGCGCCAACAACCACGTCGCCCTCCTGCGCCGGCTCGCCGACTCCGGACGGAAACTTCAGGTCATCGTCCTTTGCTCGAAAAACACCGCCGTGCGCACCCGCGTCGAAGCCTTTGCCGCCGCCCATCCCGCGCTCATCGTCCGCACGCTCGGCCTCACCGAGGAAATGCCCGCCCTCACCCGCCTCGCCTCCGCCATCGTCGCCCGCCCCGGCACGGGTGTGACCAGCGAAGCGATTCTGCTCGGCACGCCCGTCATCCACAACGGCATCGGCGGCGTCATGCCGCAGGAAATGATCACCGTGAAATACTGCCGCGATCACGGCTGCTCGCTTTTCGGATCCTCGGCGCGAGAAATTGTCGGCCACGTGCTCCGCCTGATGGAGGATGCCGCCTTCGCCGATAACCTGCGCGCCAATCTCCGCGCCGCGCGCCCGCCCGGACACCCCGAGCAGATCGTCCGCTGGATTCACGACCGCACGTAAGCGCCCTCCGGCGCGGCCGGCGTTTAAACAAACACCCCGTCGCGCATCGAAAGCACGCGGTCGCTGCGTTTCGCGATCTCGGGATTGTGCGTGACGAGCACGACCGCCTGGCCGTTCTCGCGCGCGAGCCGGGCCAGCAGGTCGAAAACCATCGTGGAATTTTTTTGGTCGAGATTGCCTGTCGGCTCGTCGGCAAGGATGACCGACGGCTCGTTGGCCAG
>JANYJB010000053.1 GCA_025361935.1 Verrucomicrobiota bacterium | reverse complement strand
CCCAGATCGCCGTCGCCGCGTCCGCCAGCAACATGACCCCCTGCAACGTCCATCTGGGCGACCTCAGCGAGCACGCGCAAAAGGGCATCAACGCCGCCGGCGGCAAGGCCGTCTATTTCAACACCATCACCGTCACCGACGGCATCAGCATGGGCACGCAGGGCATGCGCTACTCGCTCGTGTCACGCGACGTGATCGCCGACTCCATCGAGACCGCCGTCGCCGCCGAAGGGTTTGACGGTCTGGTCGCCATCGGCGGCTGCGACAAAAACATGCCCGGCTGCCTGATCGCCATCGCCCGCCTCAACCGCCCCGCTGTGTTCATCTACGGCGGCAGCATTCTCCCCGGTTTCGCCGCGTCCGACTGCGACCACAAGAAACCCCTCGACATCGTTTCCGTCTTCGAGGCCGTCGGCAAACACGCCAAGGGCGAGCTCGACGACGCCGGCCTGCGCGACGTCGAGGCCAGCGCCATCCCCGGCCCCGGTTCCTGCGGCGGCATGTATACCGCCAACACCATGGCCACCGCCATCGAGGCCCTCGGTATGAGCCTGCCCAACAGCAGCGCCCAGCTCGCCGTCGGCAAAGAGAAACGCGAGGACTGCGAACGCGCCGGCGCCGCCGTCATGGCCATGCTCAAAAAAGGCATCAAGCCCCGCGACATCATGACGCGAAAAGCCTTTGAGAACTCCATCACCGTCTGTCTCGCGCTCGGCGGCTCGACCAATCTCATCCTTCATCTTCTCGCCATCGCCCACTCCGCCGAAGTCCCGCTCACCCTCGAAGATTTTAAGATCATCGGCGAACGCGTCCCGCTCCTCGCCGACGTGAAGCCTTTCGGCAAATACGGCATGGCCCACCTCATCCGCATCGGCGGCATCCGCCCGATGATGAAAATCCTCCTCGACCGCGGCCTGCTCCACGGCGATTGCCTCACCGTCTCCGGCGAAACCGTCGCCGAATCCCTCAAGGACGTTCAACCTTACCCGTCCTATCCCGACCAGCAGGACGTCATCCGCCCCTGGGACAAACCCATCAAGGCCGACACCCACCTCCGCGTCCTCCACGGCAACCTCGCCCCCGGCGGCGCCGTCGGCAAGATCACCGGCAAGGAAGGTCTCTACTTCAAAGGCCCGGCCAAAGTTTACGAGAGCGAGGAAGACGCGCTCCAAGGCGTGCTCCGTGGCGACGTGGTCAAAGGCGATGTCGTCGTCATCCGCAACGAAGGCCCCGTCGGCGGCCCCGGCATGAGAGAGATGCTTTCGCCCACCAGCGCCATCGCGGGACGCGGCCTCATCAAGGACGTCGCCCTCATCACCGACGGCCGTTTCTCTGGCGGCTCGCACGGCTTCGACGTCGGCCACATCACGCCCGAGGCCGCGAAAGGCGGCCCCATCGGCATCGTTAAAAACGGCGACCTCATCGAGATCGACGCCGTTAAAAACACCATGAGCCTGCTCATCCCCGACGCCGATTACGCCGCCCGCATGGCCGCCTACAAGCCCCTTCCTCCCAAGGAAACTCGCGGCGTGCTCGCCAAATACGCCAGACTCGTGAGCACCGCGTCCGAAGGCGCCGTCACCGACAAATACCTTTGATCCCCTCTGCGGAGGGCGGATTCAGGGCAAACAAAAGCCCCATCCTTTGCGGGATGGGGCTTTTTTCCAAAGTGGTGGACCCTAGGAGGCTCGAACTCCTGACCTCCTCAATGCCATTGAGGCGCTCTACCAACTGAGCTAAGAGCCCGTTACTGAACGGGAGGGATGGAAAATCAGTTTTTGGCGGATGAAGGCAAGAGGTTTTTTGAGGTTTTCTTCATTCATCCTCCTTCATCTTAAAAGTGACGCTGTAGGTGTCGGTCTTCAGGTTGGCCGGAGGCGTCGGCAGACGCACCTTGCGAAAGGCCGCCAGCACGGAATTATCGTAATCGTTGTTACCCGAGGAGTGCACGATACGCACGTCACTGACAGAGCCGTCGGAATTCAAACGGAAAGAAACCTTGGTCTGCAGCAGGTCGCTTAGCCCGTCGGGCTTCTGGTGCGCCTGCCGAAGACGCTGGATGAGCATGGCGATGTAGGCGTCGGACAGCTCCATCTGCTCCCGCGTCAGCGCCTTTCCGCCGGCGCCGCCGGTTTTGTTGTTGGTGGAGCCACCCGTTACTCCGCTGGCGATGCCTTCGGCGTCAATCTTCGACACCTTGGATGCGCTTCCCTTGTTCATACGGTCGAACTCCGCCTTCGTCATGCGCTTGGCATCGAGCGCGGCTTCCTTGGCGGCGCGGTCCTCGGCGACCTTTTGATCCTTCTCGATTTTCTTTTTGATGTTGTCGGCGCGCTTCTGGGTGATGCGCGTGACCAGCTTGGCCATGTCAACCGGCTTGGGCACGGGCTTGGGTTTGACGACTTCCGTCGGCTTCACCGGCGTCGGCGCGGGAGCGACCGGCGTGGGTGGAACCGGTTCGGGGGGCGCAGGCGTAATCGGCGATGGCTCAGGTTCGGGCGTCGGCGCTGGTGACGGCGGCGCGACTGGAGCCTCGGGCACGTCAAACTTTACGCCGGTCGGAGAACCGAGCGCCGGAGCCTCGAGCGCGCCGAAATTGTCGTCCGCACCCGCTACGAGTTCAAAAATCTTGGGCTTCTTCGAGTCATCCTCCGGCCACGAATAGAACATGCAAAATAACACGGCCAGAAGCAGGCCATGCATGGTGGCGGAAATCCAAAATGCGCTGGGCGGACGGCCATTGATTTCACCTGCGACAGACATGGCGTTACGACTTCACTTGGAAGTCTGCGTATCGAAGGTGATTTTCGAGAGCTTTGTCTGCTTGAGCTCGTCCATAAGCGTGACGATCTCCTGCCATTGCCGAGCTGGGTCGGCGCGAATGCTGATGACAGGCAGTTTCGTCCTGGCGGCAAACTCATGCAGCCGGGACTGCAACTGGACAAAACTCACCGGTGTTTTCCCGACAAAGTAGCGGCCCTGTTTGTCTATGGTGATGGTTTCAAAGACCGTGTCCTTGTCGGGCGTTTCCTGGGCGCTCTTCGACTCGATCGGCAGATCCATTGGGATCTTCTGCTCCTGCTGCATGAGCGGAGTCGCGAGCATGAAGATGATCAGGAGGGTGAACGCCAGATCGACGAGATTGGTCACGTTCAACTCCGCGACGGCGTGCATCTGGCGGCGTTGTCTGAAAGTCCGGGCCATGGTGGTGTCGCGGGGCTCGGTTATTTCGACTCCAGCTCGATGCGGTCGGCGAGCGAACTGGCGTAGTTTTCGATCTCGGTGATGAGCTGCTTGGTCTTGCCGAGCAGGAAATTGTAGCCGAAGACCGAGGGAATGGCGACCACCAGACCCGCGATGGTCGTGAGCAGCGCGGCGCAAACACCGGGTGCAAGCGTCTGGATGCTGGCGGTCTGCTGGCCCGAAACTGCGCTGAAAGCCACCATCACGCCCCACACCGTGCCGAGCAGTCCCAGGAACGGTGCCCCCGTCACGATTGAGGCCAGAAAAATCATGCTCGATTCGTATCGTAAAACCTGCCGCGCGATGGCGCGCTGAATGGCGTTTTCCGCGTGCTCCAGGCGCGAGCGGCTGGAGTCGCCGCCCTTTTCTTTCTGGATGGAAGCCGCGCGCCAGTAGGCCTCGACGGCGTCGGCGAAAAGATCGGCGTAGGGAATCGCGCGCTTGTTGCGCAAGGTCTCCGGCAGATCGAGCAGCGTGCGTTCGTCGCGGAGGCGTTGCTCGAAGGCGAAGTTAAGCTCCCGCAGGCGCTTTAATTCCATGTGCTTGCCCAGCATGATGGTCCAAGTGATGAGGCTGAACACGGCCAGTCCGGACGTGAGCACCTGACCGACGATGTCGGTATCACTGAAAATTTTGAAGAGGTTGGCGGAAGCAAAAAGGAGGGTCATCGGAAAAAAACGTGCAATGAGCGATAAGGGTTGGAGGGTTTACCATGGCCCTTCAACGGAAATCACGACGATTCTCGCGGGCGAATCTGGTTGCGGCGGCACAGGGCGAATCTTCGCTTGTTCACCGGACACGATCTCATGGATTTCAAGCCCCGCCCCCTCGCCGACCTGCAACCGCACGACGGCGCGTTGGACACCAAACTCTCCATCATCGGCTTCGAGGACTTCGTGGACACGATCGTCACCCCGGCCGACCTCCGGGCATTTCTCGCGACTTGGAAATAATCTGGAAAACGTTGCCCACCTTCCCCCATCGCGGCAGATTCATCCCATGCCTCTTAAACAGCATCACACCGGCAAACTTATTTCCTTTGAAGGCTCCGAAGGCAGCGGCAAATCCACCCAGATCGCCCGCCTCGTGAAGCATCTTCAGCTCCTCGGCCGCGAAGTGCTCACCACCCGCGAACCCGGCGGCACCGAGATCGGTGAGCAGATCCGCAACATCATCGTCCACAATTCCAAGGGTGACGAGATGTGCGCTGAGACCGAGCTCCTGCTCTTCACCGCCGCCCGCGCCCAGCTTGTCCGCGAGATCATCGCTCCCGCCCTGCTCGCGGGAACCATCGTCATCAGCGACCGCTTCCTCGATTCGACCACGGTTTACCAGGGCGTCGCCCGCAACCTCGGCATGGACCCGGTCAACCTCATCAACCAGTTCGCCGTGGGCAACGTCATGCCCCACCTCACCGTGATCATCGACGTGCCCACCGAGCTCAGCATGAAACGCATCCGCCAGCGCGCCACCGATCTTCCCGACCGCATGGAACGCGAAAACCTCGAGTTCTACGAAAAGGTCCGTGAGGGCTATCTCCTCCTCGCGAAGAGCATGCCCAAGCGTTTCCTCGTCATCGACGGCTCGCAGTCCGAGGACGGTGTCGAGCATGACATCTGGCACGGCCTGCAAAAAATTCTGGCCTGACGCATGTCCGCCGCCCCCGCTCCCTGGCCTTCCGCTCTCACCGGCACGCCCGCCGTCGCCGTCATTGAACGCGCCATCGAACGCCAGCGCCTTTCGCACAGCCTGCTCATCACCGGCGACGACCACGACACCCTGCTCGCCGTCGCCCACGCCATCGCCGACCGCCTGCTCAACACGCCGCAGTCCAGCGCGCCTTTCCCGCCCGACGCCCACCCCGACTGCTTCGCCCTGCGTCCGGAAAAAAAGATGCGCCAGATCTCCGCCGACTCCACCCGCGAGCTCATCGGCAAAGTCCAGGTCTCCGCCACCGTTGCCACTCGCAAAGTCGCCATCATTCACGAGTGCGACCGCATGAATCCCAGCGCGGCCAACATCTTCCTCAAGACGCTGGAGGAACCGCCCGCCAACACCACACTTCTCCTTCTCACCACGCGCCCCTACGCGTTGCTCACGACCATCCGCAGCCGCTGCCTCAACTTCCGTTTCCCTGGCACGGGCGCCGCCTTCACCCCCGACGGCTGGAGCGCGTGGCTTGCCGATTACCAGACGTGGCTCGGCAAACTCGCCGAGGGCGTCTCCGACAAAAAAGCCGTGGCCGACTCCGTCTTCGGCGCCTACGGCCTCGTCGCCCGCTTCGCCGCCGTCCTCGATTTCGCCACTGGCGAAGCTTGGAAACTCCAAAAAGCCACCCTCACCGTCGAACTCACTGACGACGAGGAGGAAGCCATCGAGATTGGCATCGCCAACGGCCTCCGCTCCCGCCTCTTCGCCGACATCGAGCACGCCACGCGCACCTTCGCCCTCACCACCCTGCGCCAAGGCGACGAGTCCACCCGCCGCGCCCTCACCGCCGCCATCGACAAGCTCGAGCACGACGTCGGCCTGCTTCGTCTGAACCTCAACGAATCCGCTGCACTCGAGGATTTCCTCCTCGGCTCACTGCGCCTCTGGACGCGGAAGGGTTGACACGCCGCCATGCGCCCAAAGACGGCTCCCCATCGTCCTGTTTTTGGCCATGCAGCTGTCTTGCTGACTCTGCTCATCCTGCTCTCTCCGCGCGCCCACGCCATGCTTGAAGGAGACTTTCTTTATTTCCCCAGCCACGCCCCGAATCGCTCCGCGCTCACCGAATGGCGCATCGACGGCCAGCTCGTCGGTTATGCCCGCCTCGTCGAACACCCGCGCGCCGTCTGGCTGATTTGCCACGGCAACGGAGGACAGGCCGCCAACCGGCAATACATCATCGACCGACTGCCCGCCGACACTTGCTCCTACGTCCTCGAATATCCGGGCTACGGCCTGCGTCCTGGCACGCCGTCAATGGATGCCATCAACGCTGCCGCCCGTTCCGCCTACGATGCGCTGCGTGCGCTTTATCCCTCCGTCCCCATTGACGTGTTGGGCGAATCTCTCGGCAGCGGCGCCGCCAGCTACCTGTGTTCCTTGCCCGTTCCACCCGACCGCCTAGTGCTTATGGTGCCCTTCGACAACCTCCTCTCCGTGGCCAAGGAGCACATCCGCTTCCTTCCCGTCGGGCTTCTCATGCGTGACAAATGGGACAACGTTTCCGCGCTCTCCGCCTACAAGGGTCCCGTGCAGATCTTCGGCGCGCTCCACGACACCGTTATCCCCGTTGCCCACGCCCGCGCGTTGGCCAAGACCGTCCCACAGGCCCGCTACGTCGAGCTGCCCTGCGGACACAACGAATGGTCGCTGCTCAGCGACTTGGTCGTGATTACTAACGACTAACCCAGCACCGCCGCGACGAATTCCGCCCGCGTTTCCATGTGCGGGTTATGCCCCGAACCGGCGATTACCTCGACGCGCGCGCTAGGAAAATGCCTTTCGATCGCCGCCCTGTCCTCCGGCTGCACGTAGCGCGACTTCCCGCCCGTGATAAAAAGCGTCGGGCCGAAAAACTGATCACCCGGCTGCAACGGCGATTTCTCCAGCACGGGCAGCGCCGCCGTGAGCGCCGACAGATTGATCTGCCATTTCCAGCCGCCCGTCTCATCACGCTCGATATTCGTCACGAGAAATTTTCTCATCGCCCAGTCGCTCACGCGCGCCTCGAAGCGCAGCTCGGCCTCGTTACGCGACTGCAGGCTGTCGAGCCGCAGCTCGTTCATCGCGGCGAATTCCGCACGGTGCGCGTTCGACAGATAGGCCTTAGGCGCGATGTCTACCACGACGAGCCGCTCCACGCGCTCCGGATGGCGGCACGCCAGCAGCATCGCCGTCTTCCCGCCCATGCTGTGCCCAATGAGCGCGACTTTTTTCAGATGCCGCGCGTCCATCCACGCCAGCACGTCGGCCACCATCGCGTCGTAGTTTATCTCGTCAACGTGCGGTGACTTGCCGTGGTTACGCAGGTCGAGCGCCATCACATGATAGTGGGTCGCCAGGTCGCCGCCCGTCGTCAGCCAGTTGCGTGACGAACCCAGCAGCCCGTGCAGCACCACCATGGGCGGATTGCCCGCTCCTCCCAGATCGCGATGAAAGAGATTAACCACTCCTCTTAAACACCGACAACGTGCCCCCAAGGCAAGCCACCCGTCACTCCTCCGTTTTTGTCTCACCAGGCATTCTTTCTGCGGATAGCGCAGATCGGCACGGATAAATGCAGAGGGATTTCCATCCGCGCCCATCCGCGTCATCCGCGGTAAACTCCGGGAATCAGTGGCCCTGATGAAAATCTGGCCCTGGCGGCATCAGCCGCCCCTCCGATGAATCGTGAAGGCCATTGGCCGAAACCGCTCCCAGAAAATCGCCCCGTTGGGCGATTTCATGAGTGGTTAAAAACTCCGATTCCGTCTCCATCCTCCCCCGCCTATCCCCCTCCCCGCAATTTTTTCGTGCCTCCCGCCGCGTTTCCCGTTCGCATCGTCCCCCATGTCGTCCGCCCCCGAAAAACTCACCCCGATGATGCAGCAATACTTCGAGGTGCGCCGGACGCTCCCCAAGGACACCCTGCTGCTCTTCCGCCTCGGCGACTTCTTCGAGATGTTCTTTGACGACGCCGCCGCCGCGTCGCGCATCTGCGGCCTCACCCTCACCAAGCGCCAGGAGACGCCCATGGCCGGCATCCCCGCCCACGCGCTCGACAACTACGTCACCAAGCTCCTCGCCGCCGGCAAAAAAGTCGCCATCTGCGACCAGGCCGAGCCCGCCAAGGCCGGCAAACTCGTCCGCCGCGCCCTCACCCGCATCCTCTCCCCCGGCACCACCCTCGCCGCCAACCAGCTCGACGCCTCGCACAACCACTACCTCTGCGCCCTCCTCCTCGACAAAGCCGGCCTTCACGCCGCCTGGCTCGACCTCTCCACCGGCGAATTCAAGGTCGCCACCGACGCCCGCCCCGAAAACCTCCTCCCCGTCCTCACCGCCCTCGACCCCGCCGAACTCATCGTCATCGAAGGCGAACTCGAACGCTGGAAAACCGCCCCGCACGACCAGACCGCCGTCCACGCCCTCCACGCCTTCGCCTCCACCCGCCTCGTCACCGACCTCCCCGGCTACCACTTCGAGACCTCCGAAGGTCTCCGCACCGTCACCACCGCCCTCGGCGTCCTCAACCTCCAAGGCTTCGGCCTCGCCCCCGACCACCCCGCCCTCGGCCCCGCCGGCGCCGTCGTCCACTACGCCACCGAGAATCTCTGCGCCAAACCGGCAAACCTCCGCTCCCTCCAGGAATACCGCAGCGCCCGCACCCTCCTCCTCGACCCGGCGACTCTCCGTAATCTCGAAATTTTCCAATCCTCCCACGGCACCCGCGACGGCTCCCTCCTCACCGCCATCAACCGCACCGGCACCGCCGCCGGCGCCCGCCTCCTCGAACGCTGGCTCGCCTCGCCCACCCTCGACCTCCCCGAGATCCAGCGCCGTTCCGCCATCGTCGGCGAACTCCTCTCCCGCCCCATGCAGCTCGGCGAACTCCGCGAGCACCTCGGCCAGATCCGCGACATCCCCCGCATCCTCGGACGCCTCCAAAACCGCCTCCGCAACCCCCGCGAACTCGGCGGCATCCGCGACACCCTCGCCCAACTCCCCGCCCTCCGCACAACCCTCGGCTCCTTCGGTCCGGACGCTCAACTCTCAACCCTGCACGCTCAACTCAAGGAGCTCCCCGCCCTCCGCCAGCTCCTCGCCTCCGCCCTCGCCGACGAACTCCCCGCCGACCTCGCCGACGGCAACTTCATCCGCGCCGGCTACGACCCCGAGCTCGACCGCATGCGCGGCCTCACCAGCGGCAACAAGACCTGGCTCTCCGACCTCGAAGCCGCCGAGCAGGCCCGCACCGGCATCCGCAGCCTCAAGGTCAAGTTCACCGGCAATTTCGGCTACTACATCGAGATCACCAAGGCCAACCTCCACCTCGTCCCCGCCGACTACATCCGCCGCCAGACCACCGTCGGCGGGGAACGCTACGTCACCGAAAGCCTCCGCCAGAAGGAAAAGGAAATCTTCCACGCCGAGGAAAACGCCCTCGCCCGCGAGCAAGCACTCTTCGCCGACCTCGTCACCGCCATCCTCGACGACTCCATCGCGCTCTCCCAGACCGCCGACGCCCTGGCCGAACTCGACGTCCTCGCCGGCTGGGCCGTCCTCGCCCGCGAGTGGGACTACTGCCAGCCCCAACTCGAAGAAGGCGACCTCCTCGAAATCACCGAAGGCCGCCACCCCGTCGTCGAACAGATGCTCCGCTCCCCCACCTCCGCCGGCGGCTCGCAAGCCTTCGTCCCCAACGACACCCTCCTCTCCACCACCGACGCCCAGCTCGCCCTCATCACCGGCCCCAACATGGCCGGCAAATCGACCTACATCCGCCAAGTCGCCCTCATCACCCTCCTCGCCCAAGTCGGATGCTGGACCCCCGCCAAATCCTGCCGCGTCGGCCTCGTGGACCGCATCTTCTCCCGCGTCGGCGCCAGCGACGACCTCGCCCGTGGCAACTCCACCTTCATGGTCGAGATGAACGAGACCGCCAACATCCTCAACAACGCGACCGATCGCTCCCTGATTATCCTAGACGAGATCGGCCGCGGCACCTCCACCTACGACGGCCTCTCCATCGCCTGGGCCGTGGTCGAGCACCTCCACCGCGACGCCGAACGCGGTCCCCGCACCCTCTTCGCCACACATTACCAGGAGCTCACCCAGCTCGAAAAACACCTCGCCCGCCTCCGCAACTTCTCGGTGGCGGTAAAAGAATGGAACGACGAGATCGTCTTCGTCCGCCGCGTGATCCCCGGCGCCGCCGACCGCAGCTACGGCATCCAAGTAGCCCGCCTCGCCGGTTTGCCCCTCAGCGTGATCGACCGCGCCAAAACTATCCTCGCCAAGCTGGAAAGCGACGACACCAGCATCGAACTCCCCGCCAGCCCCGCCTCGGCCCCGAAAGCCAAGCCCAAGAAAAAAATCACCGTCGCCCCCACCGACGATAGCCAGCTCAGCCTGTTGTAGGAGCGCGCTTGCGCGCGATTTCCGGTCATGATCCCTGCTTGCGCCATGCGCGCCCTCGCCTACATTTCGTCCATGCCAACGACTCTCCCTCCGAAATCGTCCGCACGTCCGTCCAAATCAAAACTCCCCGGGCGGGAGATTCAGAGTCGCCTGACCCAGATCGAACTGGCGACCGTCAGTTCGTTGCGAGCGCTTCAAATGGACATCGAAGGCGATCCCGGGGTGCCTTCGGCCACGGTTCTCAAGCGCGCCCGCGCCGCATTGCGGTGAAAGTCTCCTTCAATCGCTGGGCGGAAACCGAACTCATATCCGCCGCACGCTATCTGGACGCTGAACGCAGGCTGGGCAGCGCCTTCCTGGATGAATACGCCGCTTGGGAAAAGCACGTGAAGCAGTTCCCCTCCGCCTTCCCCGAGATAGCACCCGGCATTCGGTGCGGCTATCTGGCCCGCTTCAAATACCACGTGACCTATACGATTCGGGGTGACGTGATCCGGATTCTTTACGTTCGCTCCGCACGCCAAGCGCCCCAACGCATTTGGCCCCAGCAGTAATCCGCACGCCATCGCCCCCCGAGGACGACCCGCAGCCTACCCTTGACCCCGTCGCTGGCACACGCGATTTTATCACGGTGGAAGCTGCTACGACCAAAGTCCTCGGACAATTGCGCAAAACCCCTTGGGAGCGTTTTGCCCGCCTGCAGCGCACCACCGCCCAGTTGACCAAGGGCAAAGGACAACCCAAGGGAGTCTTCCGCTTTTTCAGCAACGAAGCCTGCGACACATGGACGGCGAACCTGAACCGCGGCCAGAAGTAACCCGCGTCCCCAACGACGCCGATCTCGTCTCGCTGGCCCGCGAACTCAACCGCCTGGGTGTCGCCTATGTCGTGGTCGGCGGTTTTGCCATCAATCGACTCGGCTTCATTCGGGCCACCGAAGACATTGATCTGCTCATCGCACGGGATCGCGCCAATCAGGCACTGGTCAAACAGGCGCTCGAAATCCTTCCGGATCGCGCCATCCGCGAACTCGGCGACGAAGACATCGCCCAATGGGTGGTCGTCCGCGTCAACGACGACATCTCCGTGGACCTCATGACCGAGGCGTGCGGAATCTGCTTTGAAGACGCCCGCGAAGGCATTGAAACCGAAATCATTGACGGAGTCCCCATTCCCTTTGCCGGCGCCGCTCTCATGCTGAAAATGAAACAGGGCGTGCGCGAAAAAGATACGGCTGACCGTAGTTTCCTGCAACAGCTCCTCCATGCTCGTCAATCACCTCGCCCGGATAACTGACCACAACCGCCTCCGACGACAGCCAGCTGGGCCTGTTCTGAAGGTGGGGCGTGTTATCCGTAACGCGCCAAGTCTGCTTCTGTTGAGACGTAAACCCCAGTCGCGTGACTCCGAACTCCGAAAGCCGCAGCACGCCGTCGACTCAAAATTCACAAAACTCGCCCAGACCCCTTCGGATCGGCTCTTAGTCGCTTGTTGAATGAAGGCCTCACTCAACAGGGCAATTTATTGATATAACTCGCCCTGGGGTTGCCCCGATTCTTCGGACAGTCGGTTAAGGGTGATTTAGTTTGTATGTTTCAGTGCGGATTCAAACGCAACAGGGCTTTTGTATCCAAGACTGGAGTGAAGCCGTATGCGGTTATAAAACGTCTCGATATAGTC
>JANYJB010000051.1 GCA_025361935.1 Verrucomicrobiota bacterium | reverse complement strand
GGCGACGACACGGAAACGGGAGGCGGAACGAGATCGGAGAAGTTAAACGAACCGTCGTTCTTCAACTCTGCGCGACCTGAGAAACCGTCGAGGGAGATTTCTTGAAAACGCCACTCGCCCACGAAGACCGACCATGAGTCGAAGTTCACGTAGAGCCGCCGCCAGCCCGCAAAAGGACCGCCGTCGCGATCTTTGACCGCGAGTCCGTCGATGGTGACGGAAAACACCAGCGGATTGACCCGCACGCTCTCGATGGAAACGTCCCGATGCAGCGCGCGGGAAAGCCGTTTGATCGCCTCCGCCCGAATGATCGGGGGCAGCCCGAAAAATCCAAACAGGACGGACATCACCAACCCCACGCCCAAGACCAGCCTCAAGCGGCGCCGACGGCGGCTTGCGCGCTGTGCGTGAGCCAGATCAGCGCGAATGTCTCGGATGGTCGCTGGATTTTTCACAAACCGCGATGATGCACGCCCCGTTTGGCATCGGCAAGCCGCCAGCCGAAACCTCCATCAGAGCGCGGCGAGCACGGCCTTGAGCTGGGCGGCGTGATCCTTGGTGTCCACTTTTTCCACGACCGCGAGCACGGTGCCGTCGGTGTCGATCACGAAGGCGGCGCGAGCCGGTCCTTCGTAGGTTTTTCCATACATGGATTTCTCGACGATGGAATCAGTCGCCTTGGCGAAGGCGTCGTCGGGATCGCTCGCGAGCGTGTAGGCGATGCCTTTTTTCGCGGCGTATTTGAGATGCGAGCCGCAGGTGTCGCGGCTGAGCCCGATGAGGTTGTAGCCGAGCTTGGCGAACTCGCCGGCGTGGGCCGCGAGCGAGTCGTTCTGTTTATCGCAGGAACCCGTGTTGTTCTTCATGTAAACCGACACGATGGTCGGTTTCGAGAGAAGGTCCTTGAAGACGACTTCTTTCTCAACGCCGCCCTGGACAACCTTGAGCTTGAAGTTGGTTTTGAGCTTTTTGCCGGGGGAAATCATGGTTCGGCGAATGAGCGCAGGCCGCGCCCGGCGTCAACGCATCGGGTATTTTTTCAGGCTGCAAACCAGCCTTCCCGCCCCAAGAGGCGCCCCAAAAGCTGAGTGAGGTAGGGCGGGACCGCTGGGACCGCCGCGAATGTCCAGAGGCGTGCGTAACTCCAACCGGACGGCCCGGCGGTCCGTCCCCACCTTTATAGATGCCTGACTCAGATGTGCCGCGAATCGGCCTCGTCTTTTTTGACGTAGCCGGATTCCTGGCGCTGGTGGTTGACGGCGTTTTTCTTGAGGTATGCCTGGTAAACGTCGTCGGAACTCATGCCGAGCGTCTGCGCGAGCGACACGAGAAAGTGAAACAGGTCCACGACCTCGACCTTGGCGTTCTGCTCGTCGAATTTCTGGTATTTGGCCCACCATTTCCAAGGAACGCTGTCGATCAGCTCGGCCGTCTCCTGCTGCATGGCCCGCGTGTAGTTGAGTATCCATTTGGTCTTCTCCTCCTCGGTGGCCGGGGGGAGCGTGACGCCGATACGCGCATTGAGCGCTTCCTGCATGCGGAAAATTTCTTCGAGCTTGTCCATGCGCGGAGGCTTGGCGGACCGGCGGCGCGGATCAAGTGGCAAGTGTCGGCAAGCCCACCCGGTAGCCCTCCCCCGCTCTCAATGGGTGCTAAATTAGCAGTTGCGCCACAGGCCCGAAACCGCGATTTTAAAAACTTGTTGCCCGCGTCGAGCGCATCCGCACTCCGCAGCCGGCATCACCTCGCAGCTTCCGCCCTACGCGGCTAGCGCGACTTAACCCACAGATAAACATAGACATGTCAGATACATCCACGTCCGGTGGCACGCCCTCAGGGGCTCCCGCCGAGACCGCCAGCGCTCCCGCCGCCGACTTCGGTGCCTCCTTTGGCGCCGCCCGCGGCTCGGGTCTTGCGCGCGGCAAACGCGTCAGTTCGCCGGCCTCCGCGCCGGCCCCCGCCAGCAACGCCGCAGCCTACACGCCCTCCGCCGTCCAAATCGTGACTTCGGCGAGCGAATACAAGAACCCGTTCGCACCCGTGAACGAAGCTCCCGTAGTCACGCCCGAACCGACCCCCGCTCCCGCGACGGTCGCTGTTGCCAGCCAACCCGTGGAAGCCCCCGCTTCCGCGCCGGTCGCGCCCGTCGCGGCCCCCGGCAAGCCTGCCCCGGTCTCCGTGACCGAGGAAAAGGCCGAACTCAACATCCTCCCCCCCGCCGAGCTCAAGCGCCCCGCGCAAAGCTGGGAAACGCCCGCCTTCCCCTACGAGGGCGATCGCTCCTCCCCTGCTCCCGCCGCCGCCCGCCCCGCGAAACCCGCCTCCGCCACGCCCGCCTCCCCAGGCTCCGTCGCCCCCGGCATCGGAACCCGCGACGACCGCGATGTCTTCCGTCCGGTGCGCCGCAGCGACGTGCCCATGCTCGACTCCGCTCCCAACGCCAGCGGCCCCCAGGAACGCCGCGAAGGTCGCGATCCGCGCCAGTCCCGCCAGCCTCGCAACCCGCGTGAACAACGCCAGCCGCGCGATCCCCGCGACCAACGTGAACCGCGCCAACCGCGTCAGCACGCCGACCCGCGCGACTTCGAGCCCAAGCCCTCATCCGGCCAGCCCCAACCCTCCGCTCCGTCCGCCCAAGCCCCGAAGAAATCCGGCGGCGTCGTCGGCTGGTTCAAGGGTCTGTTTACGGCTGCTCCCGCGACGGACAAACCCGCCCAGCCCGGCCAGCAGCCCCAAGGCCAGCGCAGCGGCGACGGCAACCGTCGCCGTAATCGCGGCGGACGCGGTCGCAACGGCGGCGGCGCTCCCCGTCCCGAGGGCCACAACCCCAACCACGGCGGCCAAGGCCAGCACCACGGCCAGAGCCAGGGCGAACAAGGTCACGGCGGAGGCGGCGGTCGTCGCCGTCGTCGCGGTGGTCGCGGTCGCAACGGCGGCGGCCAAGGCGGCGGTCCCCGTCCCGAAGGCGGCGCCGGTCCCGGCCCAGCCGCAAGTTAAGCCGAGTTAAACCTTGCCAAGGCCCCCGAGGCCGAACGCATTTCAAGGCGTCCGTTTCACCACGGACGCCTTTTTTATTTTCCCGTTTTCCCGCGCACGCACCGCGCCCTCTCCCTCACATGGCTGATCTCATCGTCAACGGCGGCAAGCCCCTCACCGGCACCATCATCCCCTCGGGCAACAAGAACTCCATCCTGCCCATCTTCTGCGCCACCCTGCTCACCGACGAGCCCGTGACGTTGAAAAACGTCCCCGACATCACCGACCTCAACAAACTCGTCGCCTTCTTCCAATCGCAGGGCTCCCAGATCGACTGGAACCGCGACCTCGGCGAGATGCACGTCTGCCACGCCACGTTCAAGAGCACCCTCGCCAACGACGAGCTCCCGCAGGACATGCGCTCCACCGTCCTGCTTTACCCCGCGCTCCTCGCCCGCCTCCAAAAAATCACCATCCAGGCCAACACCAAGGGCTGCTCCCTCGGCGTCCGCGAGATCGACCCGCACCTCGAAATCCTCTCCGTCCTCGGCGCCACCGTCCACGAGGGCGACCCGCTCATCATCGCCCTGCCGCACGGCTTCAAAGGCGCGCGCCACTGGTGCGACTACATGTCCGTCACCGTCACGGAAAATTTCGCTATGGCCGCCTCGCTTGCCGCCGGCGAATCCGTCCTCATCAACGCCGCCAGCGAGCCGCACGTGCAAGACCTCTGCGCCGCCCTCGTCGCCATGGGCGCGCACATCGAGGGCCTTGGCACCTCGATGCTCAAGATCACCGGCGTCAAAAAACTCCACGGCGCCACCATTACGATCAACTCCGACTACCACGAGATCGTCACCTTCCTCGCCCTCGGCGCCATCACCGGCGGCGAGGTCCGCGTCGAAAAAGCCCTGCCCCACCACTTCGATCTTATCACCAAGGCCTTCAAAAAACTCGGCGTCGTGATCGAACACGAGGGCGACGCCGTCATCGTCCGCCGCAACCAAAAGCTCGTCATCGAAACGCCCTTCACCACCAACCTGCTCCCCAAAATCGAAGCCGCCCCGTGGCCGTATTTTTCGGTCGATCTGCTCCCGCTCATGATCGCCCTCAGCACACGCTGCGACGGCACGATTCATTTCTGGAACAAGGTTTACGAAAACGGCTTTTCCTGGATTCCCGAGCTGGCGAAGTTCGGTGCCCACGCCCTCGTGAGCGACCCGCACCGCATCGTGGTCTTTGGCAACCGCCCGCTCCGTCCCGCCGTGGTGGACTCGCCCTACATCATCCGAGCCGCCGTCGCGCTCTACATGGTCGCCGCGGCCATCCCCGGAAAATCCGTCGTGCGCAACGCCGAGATCATCAAACGCGCCCACCCCCGCTTCGTCGAAAACCTCCGCACCCTCGGCGCCGAGGTGGAGTGGAAATAAACAAGCACTCCAGATTGGTCACAGAGAACACAGAGTTCCGACACAGAGATCACAGAGTAAAACCAAATCCATGATACTCCGCATACACCGCAACCGTTCGCTGTCTTTTGGCCCTCCCAAAACTCTGTGTCCGCGCTCTGTGCCCTCTGTGACCCAATTCCAAACCCGCCTGTAATCCATGCCCGCTCCCGATAACAACAAAGGCCTCGGCTACATCACCTCGACGCTCGCCACGCCCGTGTCGCCCGTCGAAGCCGCGCTCCGTCCGCTCTCCTTCGCCGATTTCACCGGCCAGCCCAAAACCGTCGAACGCCTCCAGGTCATGGTCGGTGCCGCCAAACGCCGCGGCGATCCGCTCAACCACATCCTCCTCTCCGGGCCTCCCGGCCTTGGCAAAACCACCCTCTCGTTCATCCTCGGACACGAGATGGGCCGCAACGTCCGCGTCACCTCCGGCCCCGTCGTCGAAAAAGCCTCCGACCTCGCCGGCCTCCTCACCAGCCTCGAAGAAGGCGACCTCCTCTTCATCGACGAGATCCACCGCATCCCCAAGACCGTCGAGGAATACCTCTACTCCGCGATGGAGGACTTCCGCCTCGACATCATGATCGACCAAGGCCCCAACGCCCGCAGCGTCCGCCTCTCGATCCCCCGCTTCACCTTGATCGGCGCCACCACCCGCGCCGGCCTCCTCACCGCCCCGCTCCGCTCCCGCTTCACGCTCCAGACGCGCCTCGACTACTACGACATCCCCACGCTCGAAGGCATCGTCACCCGCAGTTGCGGACTCCTCAAAGTCGCCATCGACGAAGGCGGCGCAAAAGAGATCGCCACCCGCGCGCGGGGCACCCCCCGCATCGCAAATAACCTCATCAACTTCTGCCGCGACTACGCCCAAGAACGCGCCCAAGGCAAAATCACCCGCCCCGTCGCCGCCGCCGCATTGGAACTGCTGGAAATCGACGCCGCCGGCCTCGACGAAATGGACAAGCGCATGCTCCGCGTGATGGCCGAAAACTACAAAGGTGGCCCCGTCGGCCTCGGCACCATCGCCGTCGCCGTGGGTGAAGAAACCGAGACCCTCGAAGAAGTCCACGAACCCTTCCTCATCCAGGAAGGCTACCTCCAACGCACCCCGCAGGGCCGCATGTTGACGACCAAAGGCTACGCTGCCATCGGCCTAAAATCCGCCACGGGCGGCGACCAGGGTTCGTTGTTGTAGGCACCCCGGGACTAGTCATGGCCCATCATTACACTTCAGCTGCTGATCCGTCAGAAAAACACGAAAACACGGCCAACACCCGTTGAAATCACCCCTATGCACACATTCCACAATCTACTATCTATGGCGGAGCGGAGCTTGAATTCATCTCGTTTCCGCGTTTCGCGTGACGTTTCAATGCCAAACGGCGCAACCGCTGATTTGGCGGCTTCTCGCACGACATTCTCGTGGAAGGGACTGGTTATTAATTCCCAGCACCTTCTTCTGCGCCACGCGCCGGCTGCGACCGTGGCTGACTTCCATGCTTTATTCGAGGAGGGCTTCCTCTACGCCAAACGCGTCAACCGTGTGCCTTTGTGTCGGGGGTTACAATTTGGCTACATGATCATTCCGTGCATCGCTGTTGATGCGGCGACACCAGAGTTGATTGCCTTCGCGTCGAGTCGCCCGCGCAAGCACTGGTGCATCTTCGAGTTTCCCGTGCTTCACGACCTTTCTACTGGTCAGACGCACTATTACCACGAGACAGCGATGTGGGGCGCGTTCTTTTTTTCTGACCTGCGCTCGCTCACACAGTCCACCATCGCTGCCACATGAAAGGAAAGGCATAAGGGGTCAACGCGTTTTTTGTTAGTTTTACGCCAACACAAAAGGCGGTTTTGCCCGTCAAATCACCAAGGCTCCCGGAATACCCTCGTCCATCGTGGCGAGCCTCGCGCCGTGAGCCTCCGCCACGTTGAGAAGACGCCCATCCGCCACGGCAGCCGCCGTTTTCACCCAGCCCGGCAAATCTTTGACACGGCTCGCATCGGAAACAAAGGAGAGACGAGCCCTTCCCGGCACAAATCCGGCGATGACCTTTTTGGCCGTCGCCATTTCGTCGATGTATTTTCCAAGCAATGCGACGCGCACAAAGCCCGCCGTGCCGATGCCCTGATTTGCAAGGTTGCCATCCGGCGATGCCCGGCAAAACATACGTTCAATGGTTTCAACGTCCACCAAGCTCAAATCTTCGCCGCGAGCGGTCGCCAAACAACCGGCGACCGGTGAAGACGAAGAACGTTCCCTGGCCCGTCTGAATCAACTCATCGCCAAGGCCGCCCCCAAGGCTACCCGCGAGACTGCGGCCGCGCTCAATCGCTTCCACCGTGACATCGCCGCAGCCATTCGCCGAGGCCGCTAAACGCCCCCGCCTGCTGGTCGTCGCCGGCCCCAACGGATCAGGCAAGACATCCGTCACCGAACAGGGACTCCGCCACGAATGGTTTCAGGACTGCCTTTACATCAACCCCGACAACATCGCCCGTGATCGTTTCGGAGACTGGAATTCTCCCGAGGCGGTTTTAAACGCCGCCCGGCTCGCCGAATCCATGAGAGAAGCCGCGCTTTCGGACGGAGCCAGTGTGGCATTCGAGACAGTTCTCTCGACCGAAGGAAAACTGGATTACCTGAAACGTGCGAAAGACGCCGGATATTTCATCCGTCTCTTCTTCGTGGGCACGGAATCCCCCGCCATCAATGCCGCGCGCATCACCCAACGCTTTATCAAAGGCGGACACGAAGTGCCGATCACCAAGATCGTCGCCCGGTTTGCGCGTTCCATGGCCAACAGCGTCCACGCCGCCCGAATCGCCGACCGCGCCTATTTTTACGACAACACTCCCGACGATCAATCCGCCCGCCTGATCTTCAGGTGCAAAGAAGGCCGGTTGGACAAGGACTATGGCGCTCTGCCCGCATGGGCCGCTCCCATCCGTGCAGCTCTGCGCCGCTAGGGCACCCCGATCTCGCTCGCTCACCCTCACGTCGGCCCTAGCTTGGGCTGATTCATGACGTCATTCTCCACGATTCTCACCCACCCCGGCGGCGCACATAAGGACGAGTTTCTCGCCTGCTGCGTCCTTCTCGCCGAACACCCCGCGACCATCGTCCGCCGCGAACCCACCCCCGCCGATCTCGCCGATCCTTCCATTGCCGTCGTCGATGTCGGCCACGCGCACGAGCCCACGCTCAACAACTTCGATCACCACCAGCTCCCGCGCGACCACGTCCCCACCTGCTCGCTCTCGCTCGTCCTCCAACACCTCGGCCTCTACGAAGACGCCCGCCAGTTCTGCGACTGGCTCGAACCCGCCGAGTGGTTCGACTGCCGCGGCCCCAACGACACCGCCTGCTGGCTCGGCGTCGAACGCAACGTGGTCAACAAGCTCAACTCACCCATCGACGGCACCCTCCTCCGCCGCTTCGCCCTCGCCGCCCAGCTTTCCCCCGGCGACCCGCTCTGGGAAATCATGCGCCTGATTGGCGACGACGTCCTCACCTACATCCGCTCTCTCCGCACACGCCTCGACTTCATCGGCCGCCACGCCGAGCTGTGGACGCTCGACGACGTCGCCGGCGCGCCGTGCGTCCTGTTTCTCCCGCGCACCGATCCGCTGCCCGACGATCCTTCCGCCGCCCTCGAGCGCTACGTCGAAAGCCGCGGCCTCGGCGAACGCGTGCTCGGCCTCATCTCCCCCGACCGCCGCAGCCCCGGCTACGGGCTCTCCCGCCACCGCGACAGCGCCCGCCTCGACTTCACGCGCATCGCCGGCGAGGCGGACGTCCACTTCGCCCACGTGCGCGGCTTCGTCGCCAAAACCTCCGCGACCGACCCGCAACGCCTGCGCGCCCTGCTCCGCCTGGCCTTCGCAGGCGGCTAAAAAGGTAGGGGCGGACCGCTGGGCCGCCCGGTTGAATGTTCGTAATACGAACATTTGTCCGTAGTAGCGGCGGGCCCAGCGGTCCCACCCTACCTCACGAGCCGGAGCCTGATTTCTCAAAGGTCGCCCAACTGCGGGCGCAGCACGATCTCCTCGACCACGGTGTTCCGCCCGAGCCGGTAAACGTCGAAAAACGCCCGCGCGACGTCCTCGGCGGGCATGATGCGCTCCGCCTTCACTCCGCTCGACGACCACGAGGGCGACCACGTCGCGCCCGGATGCACGCAGCACACGCGCACGCCGTGATCTCGCGTCTCGACGCGCAGCACCTTTGCCAGTCCGGTTACGCCAAACTTCGCCGCGCAGTAGGCCGTCGAGTTGGGGTAGGCTTCGAGCCCCGCGATGGAGCTCATGAAAAACACATCGCCGCTTTTACGCTTCACCATCGCCGGCACAAACGCCCGCGACACGAGGAACGCGCTGCGCAGGTTGGCCGCGACGATGCGGTCAAAATCGGCGACTTTGGTCTCCAGAAACGGCGCAGCGACAAACACGCCCGCGTTGTTGATGAGCACATCGACCGCCTTGAAGCGTTTAGTAACGGCCGCCGCCATCGCTTCGACCGCCTTTTCGTCGGCCGCGTCGCAGATGAAAACCTCGGCGACCGCGCCCAGTTTCACGCAGGCGCGCTGGACAGCGGCGAGGGCCTTCGCGTTGCGCGAGACCAGCGCCAGCCGCACGCCCGGCATCTCGCGGGCGAACACCTTCGCGATTGCCGCGCCGATCCCCTGCGAGGCGCCGGTGATGAGGATTACAGGTTTGGACATGGTGAAGTTCAGCAAACGAGAGACCGGAAGTCCGAGAAATCCGCCGTGAAGCCGCCCTTCACGCCCTTGCAGATGACGCTCACGGCATCGTGCGAGTGGAGCGATTCCAAATGCGAGCAGGCGATCTGGAAATCCCTGATGCGTGCGTCGGCGTTGAACTGGCGGTAGAGCAGCCGCGCCGCGTCCTCGACGAACTTCACGTGCGCACCATTGAGCTCGGCGAAGGCCTGCTCGTCCTCGCGCTTCACCATCACCTGCGTCTCGGTCTTGAGCGCGGCGAGGCAAAGCGCGTGCACGTCCTCGATCCAGATTTTTTTGCCAGGCATCTCCTCAAGGATGATGCGCGCCTTGCTGCGCTGCGAATGCGGGATCGCGTAGGCACCGCGCTTGTCGCGCGCATGCTCGGACAGTTCCGCCGAACAGGGGCACGCCGACGAGTAAACGAAGTCGAAATGGATGAAGCGCCGATAAACCCCCGCCTCGGTCATCACGCCTTCGAACGCCACGTTGTAGAACTGGTAGCCTTCGAGCCCGCTGCGCAGGCTGCGCTGCACGAGCGGATAGGAGAAACTAATCTTAAGTCGCGCCGCCTTGCTCTCCACTTTGCGCAGATAGGCCGCGAGGATTTCCCCCATCCACTCGCCGGTGAAAACCTCGTCCTTGTGATCGTAGAAGGAGCGCACAATGCGGCTCATATTGATGCCCTTGAGGTCGGCCTGGAGGGAAACCGTGCCGGTGATGCTGGCCTCGAGCGTGAGGGTTTTGCGCTCCTTGGTGCGGAATTTCAGCGGCAGCTTGAAGTTGGAAACGCCGACCTGCTGGATCGGCACATGCACGCCCTGAGTCGCGTCGTTGGCGGCCTCCATCATGTCGGGCAGCGTGGCGATGTAGGCGGGCGTGGCCTTGAACTTCGCGTCGTAGCGCCGCTTGATTTTCGGGGCGTCTCCGCCCGCCGTCGGGTGGAGATACATGGTTTTCTTGGCTTTCATTGTTCGTTTTTTGGGTTGAGCCAGACGGGGACCGATAACCGTTCCCGCGGGTGCGGGATAAACTGGCGGAAGATGGATTTTAGAAGGCGTCGGGGCCGAAGTATTCGGCGAAGTTGCGGGGCGTCTCGTAGAGTTTCACACTGTGGAGTTTTCCCTGCTTGATGTGCGGAGCGAGCTCGTTCCAGAAGGCGATGACGAGATTTTCCGTGGACGGGATGACGCCGCGTAGGAAATCGACCTCGTCGTTGAGGTTGTGGTGGTCGCACTTGTCCACGATCATCCGGTTGAGAAGCTCCTTCAGGTCGCCCAGCTCCATCAGATAACCGGTTTCGGGGTCGGGCTCGCCGCGCAAGGAAACTTCGAGGACGTAGTTGTGCCCGTGCCAGTGCGGGTTTGTGCAAAGGCCGTAGTGCTCCACGTTCCAAGCCTGGCTCTTCGTCGGGTTGTGCAGACGGTGCGCCGAGTTGAAATGAACCTGGCGCGTGATGACGACCGTGCCCTTGAGCGGGCGCACGACGGGTGCGGAGGTTTTCTTTTTGGCGGCTTTCTTGGGCATGGAAGAAGCATTAGGTAGCATAAAACCGCCCGCGGTCAATGCAGGGGACGGGGTTTGCACACCCTGCGTCGCGGCGCGCAAAAACCCCTTGCGCACCGGCGGACGCGGGCCTTCATCGGAATCACACATCATGGGCATGCGGTTTTCCATCCTCGGCAGCGGCAGTTCGGGCAACTGCGCCGTGCTGCGGACGAAGGACGCCTGCGTGCTGATCGACGCCGGTTTTTCCCAGCGCAAACTCCGCCAGCTCCTCCACGACGCGGGCGAGGCGATGGACAACGTCCACGCCGTCTTCCTCACCCACGAGCACGGCGACCATGCGGCCGGCATCGAGGGGTTGAAGAAATTTCCGCACGTGAAGGTTTTCGCCAACGCAGCGACCGCACGCGCCGTGCAGGCGAAGCTCGACTTCAAGCCGGCGTGGCAGGTTTTCGAGACCGGCGCACGGTTCCGGTTTCTCGATCTGGAAGTGGAAAGTTTCCACGTCCCGCACGACGCGCAGGAGCCGGTGGGCTTCACGTTTTCGAGCGGACACGAGGCGCATCCCGCCGCCCGCCAGCGCATCGCCTGGCTCACCGATCTCGGCCACGCCCCGCTGCATATCCATGAACGCATTCGCGACGTGGACGTCGTCGTCGTCGAATCCAACCACTGCCCCGTCCTCCTTCAGGCCGACGTCAAACGCCCCTGGCCCACCAAGCAGCGCATATCCGGTCGCCACGGGCATCTCTCCAACGACGCGGTGCGCGAACTGCTTGAAGCCGTCGCCAGCCCCCGCTGGCAGCACGTTTTTCTCACCCACCTGAGCCGCGACTGCAACAGCCTCGAGGCGGTCGAGGCCTCCCTCGCCGGCCTGCGCGCCCGCCTGCGCTGCCGCTTTTCCATCGTCGCACCCGGTGGCGGCACTCCGCCGGTGGAGATCACCGACATCACAAGCGTATAACCTCCCTGAAACCCGACCGATTCAGACTGGCCTTCGCCATGCTGACATTCAGCTTAATCACTTTTCCAACCCAATGAATCCGCTCACGCCATTACGTCGCACCAAGATCATTTTCACGCTCGGTCCCGCCACCGAAAGCGAGGAGATGCTTGAAAAGCTCATTCTCGCTGGCGCCGACGTCGCCCGCCTGAACATGGCGCACGCCAAGCACGACTGGACCCGCGCCGTGATCCGCCGCATTCGCGCGGTTTCCAAGAAAGTCGGCCGCGAGATCGCCATCATGATGGACATCAAGGGCCCCGAGATCCGCACCGGCGACGTGGAAGCCCCCATTGAGCTCAAAGTGGGCGAGACCTTCGACTTCACCGTCAAACCCGGCGGCAACGGCGCCGGCGAAAACGGCGAAGAAATCCGCTCCGTGAACGTCAACTATCAGGATCTCGTCAACGACATCAGCGTCGGTGATATCGTGCTCGTTGACAGTGGCCTCATGCGTTTCGAAGTCCTCGCAAAGGACAAGAACCATATCCGCTGCAAAGTTCTCACCCCCGGCGCCCTCAGTTCCCGCCGCCACATCAATCTCCCGGGCGTGAAGGTCAACCTCCCCTCCTTCACGGAGAAAGACCGTCTCGATACGCTTGTCGGCATCGAGGAAGGCATCGATTTCGTCGCCCTGTCCTTCGTCCGCGAAGCCAAGGACATCGTCCAGCTCCGCGAATTCCTCGCGAACAACAAATCCCAGGCCAAGATCATCGCCAAGATTGAGGACCAGACCGCCATCGCCAACCTCGAGGAAATCATTCAGGCGACCGACTCCCTGATGGTTGCCCGCGGCGACCTCGGCATCGAGTGCCCGCTTGAGGAACTGCCCGTCATCCAGCGCCGCGCCGTCAAATCCTGCCTCGACTACGGCAAGCCCGTCATCATCGCCACCCACACCCTGGAGTCCATGATCAGTTCCCCGGTGCCCACCCGCGCCGAGATCACCGACGTCGCCAACGCCGTTTACGAAAAAGCCGACTGCGTCATGCTCTCCGGCGAAACTACCGTGGGCAAATACCCGCTCGAATGCGTGCAGGTCCTCGACAAAATCGCCCGCCGCATCGAACAGGAAGGCCCGTTTGAGTTCGCCGAGCCCGAGCACCTCACGGGCGACCGCATCAAGCTCCTCCACTCGGCCGTGCTTCTCGCACACCAGATTCCCGACTCCATTCTGGTCACGTTCACGCGCCACGGCACCATGGCCGGCGGCCTCGCCGCTCTTCGCCCCGCCCTCGCGCCGATTTTCGCGATGACCAACTCGATCGAGGTGCTCCGCCAGCTCCGCCTCCTGCGCGGCGTCGAACCCTACCTGCTCCCGCTCGGCTCCGATCCCGACCAGACCATCGGCAGCGCCATTTTCCTGCTGCGCAAAGAGGGCCGGATCGAGGTGGGCGACAAGCTCATCATCGCCACCGACATTCTCGCCGCCGACCGTCTCGTCAACAGCGTCCAGCTCCGCACCGTTCGCTGAGACCGTATCGCTTCGGTCCCCAAGGCGCACCCTTGCCGGTGCGCCTTTTTTGCGCCCAAAAAACCTCCCCACAGTTTGTGCTTCATTGGCCTTTGGTCATTGGTCATTGATCATCTTTCCCATGTCCTCTCCCGCCCCCGACGTCTCCGCGCCCATTCCCGTCACCGTCCTCACCGGCTTCCTCGGCGCCGGCAAGACCACGCTCCTCAACCGCATCCTCACCGAGCAGCACGGCAAAAAACTCGCCGTCATCGAAAACGAGTTCGGCGAAGTCGGCGTGGACAACCAACTCGTCATCTCCTCCGAAGAAGAACTCTTCGAGATGAACAACGGCTGTATCTGCTGCACCGTCCGCGGCGACCTCATCCGCATCCTCGGCCGCCTCATGAAGCGCAAGGACCGGCTAGACGGCATCCTCATCGAGACCACCGGCCTCGCCGACCCCGGCCCCGTCGCCCAGACCTTTTTCACAGACGACGAGATGCGCACCCGCTTCCGCCTCGACAGCATCGTCACCCTCGTGGACGCCAAGCACGTCCTCCTCCACATCGACACCTCCCCCGAGGTGAAGAAACAGATCGGTTTCGCCGACGTCCTCATACTCAACAAGACCGACCTCGTCACCCCCGCCGAACTCGACGCCCTCGAAGCCCGCATCCACAAGATAAACGGCGCCGCCAAGATCCACCGCACGCAGAACGCCGCGATCGACCTCAAGCACGTCCTCAACGTCGGCGGCTTCAACCTCTCCCGCGCCACCGACCTCGAC
>JANYJB010000036.1 GCA_025361935.1 Verrucomicrobiota bacterium | reverse complement strand
TGCGGCAAGTCCACCCTCCTGCGCGCCATGTGCGGCCTCATCCGGCCGACGCGCGGCATCGTAAGCTATCGCGGCAAACCTCTCGACGGCGTTTCGCCCGGCGTCGCCATGGTATTTCAAAATTTCGCGCTGTTCCCATGGCTGACGGTGCGCGGCAACATCCTTCTTCCCGTCGAACACCTCCCGCCCGCCGAGCAGCAGGCGCGCCTCGAGACCGTGCTGACCACCGTCGGCCTCGGCGCCTACGAATACTCCTATCCGCGCGAACTCTCTGGCGGCATGAAGCAGCGCGTCGGCATCGCCCGAGCCCTCATCGCGCAGCCGGAAGTGCTCTGCATGGACGAGCCATTCAGCGCACTCGACGTCCTCACGGCGGAAACCCTGCGCAACGAAATGAGCCGCCTGCTCGCCGCGCCCGACCATCCGCTGCGCACCATGGTCTTCGTCACGCATAACATTTCCGAAGCCGTCTTTCTCGCCACGCGCATTGTCGTTCTCGCCGCCCAACCGGGCCGCATCGCGCAGATCGTGCCAAACACCCTGCCCTACCCGCGCGATCCCGATGCGCCGGCCTTCCGCGCGGCCGTCGAGACGCTTCACGGCATCCTCACCCACACCAATCTTCCCGACACCGCAACCAGCCACGCGGACGCCGGCAAGGTTGTCACCAAGGTGGACGACACCCGCCGTCGAATCGCCCCGGTGTGCCTGCCCTACGTCACCCCCGGCGAAGTTCTCGGCCTGCTCGCTCTCCTCGGAGACGAACCTTGCGACGTATTCGACCTTGCCGAGCGTTTCGGCAGGGAGTTCGGCGCCGTCGTGCGCGTCATCAAGGCTGCCGAATTGCTCGGCTTCGTCGCCACACCAGGCCAGGATGTAGTCATCAGCGACCTCGGACGCAAAGTGGTCGGCTCATCCACCACCGAACAGAAGAACGTCGTCCGTGAACAACTCCTTAAGTTAAAAATCTTCGAGCTGCTCGTCCGCCTCATCCGCGTCCAAGAAAACCAAATACTCACCGACGAGGAATTCTTGCGCGAACTCCAGGCCGCCCTGCCCCACGAAAAACCGAAGCAGCTCTTCCGCACCCTGCTCGCCTGGGGTCGCCACGCCGAAATCATCAGCTACGACCAGCGCAAACATCATCTGCGGCTCTACGAGCGCAAACACGCCCCCCGCGCGACCGCGCACGCCATCACACCGCCCGTCTAGCACGCAAGCTCTGCGCGAAGCACCGCCAGCGTGCGCTCCACCGCCCCTTGATTGGCGCGATGCCATGCATGCGCCGCCGCCGCCATCCGCTCGCGCGAAGCACCGTCAGAAAACAACTGCCTAGTCGTCACGGCCAATCCGGCTGCATCGGTCACGCTGAGCGCCGCGCCTGTTTTGACCAGCTCGCGGGCGATCGCTTTGAAATTCGTCAGCGCCGGACCGAACACCATCGGCATTCCCAGCACCGCCGCCTCGACCGGCGTCTGCCCTTCGTGATGCGGCGGCAGGCTTTTGCCCACAAACACCACCGTCGCCAGTTGCGTGAGCTGGCGCAGCTCGCCCGTCGTGTCGCCCACCGCCACTTCGACCGGAGAGGTTGCCGCTCCGCGCGAGCGGAAGTGATAGCTCAGGCCGCTCGCCTTGAGCAGCGTCTCCACCTCCGCGCGTCGCTCCGCATGACGCGGCACGATCAAGAGTCGCACCGCCAGACCTTCGGCGCGCAACGTCTGGTAAACCGCGATCAAGGCAGCCTCTTCGCCGGGCCACGTGGACGATCCCAGTAAGACCGGCTCGTCTCCGAAACCAAGTTCGCGTCGCAACGCGGCTTTTTCAGAATCGCCCAGCTGCGGAATGGTCACGTCCAACTTGATGTTGCCCGTCGTGGTGATCCTGTCCGCGGGAAAACCCAGCTTGCGAAACCGCTCCGCATCCATCGCGGAACTGGCCAGCACCCGCGTGATACCGTTCAGCATGGGACCGGTTAAACCGCGAAACTTCAACATGCGCCGGAAGCTGCGGTTCGACAAACGCGCATTCACCGCGACGACCGGCACGCCGCGCTTTCTCGCCTGGTGGATATGTTCGGGCCAGCGCTCGCCTTCCGTGAGGATCACCAAATCGGGCGTCACCGCATTCCACGTCCGCCGCGAAAACAGCCACCAATCCACCGGAAAGTAGCCGATGCCCGCCACCAGCCCCGCGTAACGCTCGCGGGCCAGCGCGTAACCGGTGCTCGTCGTCGTGGTCAGGTAAATCTCCACCGCCGGATCGGCGTGCAACCCCTCCAACAACGGCGCGATGGCGAGCATCTCTCCCACGCTCACCGCCTGCAGCCAGACGCGTTCAACCCCCGCGCGCTTCACCGGCAGCGCGGGCGTCGCTCCGAAACGATGCGAAAAATCCGAGCGATACCCGCCGCGTCGCCGCATACGCAGCAGATAATACGGCAAAGCCAGCAGCATCGCGGGCGGAAACAAAAGCCGGTAGATCCAGATCATCATGCGAGGCTATCTTTCAGTTTCCGAACGCTCCGGCCCGTCGTCGTGCGCCGTGACAAAGTTCAAATTAAACACCGGCAGCAGGCACATGAGCCCCACCACCGTCATGCCGAGCACCGCGTAACCCGCCATGTCGTGCACCTTTCCCTCGATCGCCTCCGGGCCGTATTGATAGGCCCAGGCTGTGAGGAAAAGGCTGCGAAGCAGGTTCATAAAAAACGCGAAGAATATCGCCGCAACCACCAGGCCGATTTTTTTCCAAAGCCTGTCGAGAAACACCGCCGACAGGAACGATCCGGCAAATAGGCACGCCGTAAACGAGCGGATGCCCGAACACGCCTCGGCCACGCCGACGCTACCGAGCGGCAACTGAAGGATGTTGTCATGCTGCTCGATAGGCATTCCTAGAGTTTCAAAAACCAGAAACACAACCGTCGTCACCCGGTTTAGCATAAACAGGCTCAGATTGCTCTCGATGATCGAAATCATCGGCGCCGACACGAGCCAGACCAGCACCGGAAACACGAACAACGACACCAGTTTCACCCGCGCATCGTCCGAAAACCCCACGGCCTCAGGTGCGCCCGCCGACTCCGGAGAATTAATCAGCAAGAAGGGAAGCAGCAGCGCGCCCATGCCGAGCGACAACGCCAGCGTGCCCGGATAGGAGGACGCGCCTGCGCAATAGAATGCCCCAAGCAGAAACAACAACGCACCGACTGACATGGATAACCGCGTGTAAAGAGTGAGCATCTTCGCCGCGCGGCCGGAAGCGCGCGGACTTGCAGGCGAAGCACACAACTGCAACGCCGCGAGAATTCTCGGCCAGCGGTCATACACCACGAAAGCCACGAACGCCGGCACCAGCCAGCCGAACCCATAGTCGTCCTTGATGCGCCACCAATACGACTGATCCCATGCCACAAACGCCATGAACCCCGCGCCCAACAGCAACGCCGTTAAAAAAGGGGCTGGCACGACCGCGGTCCATTTTTTCCATAGGGTTTTCATGGGAGACTTGGGGAATTGGCCGATTCGTCAGCGTGCGGCCAGCACTTTCGCCAGTGAACGGTTGTGCAGACGCGACAGAAAAAGCAGAGCGGCGATCGCCCCGGTAAGCGCAAAGGCCATGTCCGTCTGCGTGTCCCAAACGTCACCTTGCGTGCCAAGAAAATCATCCGCCGCCGCCCCCTGAGTGATCGCGGTCAGCCACTCGACAAGTTCGTAAAACGCACTGAACGCCAGACAGACGCTGACCACCAGGAAGGGCAGCCAACGGCTGGGCCGACCGTCCCCGCGATCGCGCAAGGGCGAGGTGCGCAGCAGGATTTCCCGCGCAAGAATCGCCGGCACGAAACCCTGCGTGAAATGGCCGAGCTTGTCATAGTTGTTGCGCGTGCCGCCGACAGCGTCGCGAATCCAATCAAACAGCGGCACCCGCGCATAGGTGTAGTGGGCGCCCACGAGCAGCACCACGCAATGCAGCCCGACCAACACCAGCAGGAGTGACGAAAGCGGAAAACGCTTTTGCAGCCCCGCGATGAGAACCACCCCGATGACGACCGGCGCGGCTTCCATCCACCACGTGAAGCGGTCGTGCGGCGCGATCCACGACCACGCGACCACGGGCGCGAGCAAGGCGAACAACCAGATGATGCGTCGATCCATGGCGCGCTGGCGTCCGGGTGATCAGACGGCGCTGAACACCAGCGAGCAGTTCGTTCCGCCGAAGCCGAAGCAGTTGGCGAGCGCGCCGCGCACCGGTTTTTCGACGGCGATGTTCGGCGTTACATTAATCCCCAGCGCGGCGATGGCCGGGTCGAGATTTTCCAGGTTGATGGTGGGCGGCACGACGCCGTCGCGAATCGCCATGACGGCCGCAAACGCGCCCATCGCGCCCGCGCCGCCGAGTAGATGGCCGGTCATCGACTTCACGCCGCTGACGTTGAGCTTGTCCTTGTTTCCCGCAAAGACCGCCGCGATCGCAGCGGATTCTTCTCCATCGCCACCGGGCGTCGAAGTGGCGTGGGCCGACACGTAATCGATCTCCGCTGGCGCCATCCCCGCCGAGACGAGCGCGGACCGCATAGACCGCTGGGAGCCCTCGGCGTTCGGTGCGAGCGACGACAGATGGTAGGCGTCGGACGATGCGCCGTAGCCGCGCAACTCGGCGTAGATCTTCGCGCCGCGTTTCACCGCATGCTCATATTCTTCGAGCACAAAAACCACCGCGCCTTCCGAAAGCACAAAACCATCCCGATCCGCGTCGTAGGGACGAGAGGCTTTTTCAGGCGCGTCGTTGCGGGTGGAAAGCGCGCGCATCTGCGCAAACGCCCCGATCACCAGCGGCGTGATCGCCGCCTCCGCGCCGCCCGCGATCATCACATCAACATCGCCGCGCGCGATAGACGCCGCTGCCTCGCCGAGCGAGTGTCCGCTCGTCGCGCAAGCCGAGGCGACTGACATGTTGGGCCCACGGCAATCGAGGAGCAGGCTCACCTGACCGGCGAGCAGGTTGGGCGCGACCTGAATGATGTAGAACGGCGAAATTTTGCGAAAGCCGCCCGCTTTGAAGGTATCGTGCATCGACTCCACTTCGGGGAGACCTCCCATGCCCACGCCCAGAATGACTCCCATGCGCTCCGGGTTGAACGTGGCCCGATGCGCATCGAGTCCGGAATCGGCGTAAGCCTCGACTGCCGCCGCCGCGCCGAGATGCGTGAACCGACCAAACTTTTTCGCATCCTTCGGCGAAAACGCCGCCGTCAACGCCTCGCCCCCCGGACCGCGCGGGTGCAGCGGCGCGGGCAGCGGCCGCGTGGGCTCGAAGCCCTTGACCTCGCCCGCGATCTGCGCGGTGCAGCCCGTCGCGTCAAAACGCGTGAGCGGCGCAATGCCGGATCGTCCGGCGACCAAGCCGGCCCAGTTATCTGGAGCGTTCAACCCCAGAGGACTGACCACGCCGAGACCAGTGACCACCACGCGACGCCGAACGGAGGATTGGGAGGTATGCATGAAGAAAATGAACCCCTATTCATCTCCGGATAAACCGGTTCCTACAATTTCAAACTGCACCGCCGGAAATCAGGGGGGTTTTGACTTTGCCCGCCGCAGACTTTTGACTCTCCGCCCTTTCAAAATGTCGCAGCTTCATCCTTATTGGCGCATGGAATACATCGAGGCGCCGCGCATGCCGGAACTCCAGCGACCGTTCATCGAGCTGCCCGCGCTGGGCGACGACCGCAAGGCCCTCATCGTCCACCGCACCGCGTTGTCCTACCTCATGCTCAACCGGTTCCCCTATAACCCCGGACATCTCCTCGCCATCCCCTTTCGCGAGGTCATCGACATCGAGGAACTCACTCCGGAGGAAAACGCCGATCTTTTCTCCATCATCACCTTTGGGAAAAAACTCCTTCGCGCCGCGATGAAGCCCGACGGCTACAACATCGGCTTCAACCTCGGCTCGCCCGCGGGCGGCAGCATCGCCCATCTCCACGGCCACATCGTTCCGCGTTGGAACGGCGACAACAACTTCATGCCCGTGCTCGGCCAGACCCGCATCCTTCCCCAGGCCCTCGAGTCCACCTGGGAGCGACTCGCCGCCGAGGCCGCCAAACTGGCCACACGCTAATGGCGACCAAGACGCTCCACTTCCCCTCGCCCCGCCATCTTCACCAGCTCTACGCCGGTCGCGAGGAGAACCTCGCCCACATCGAGAAACACCTCGGCGTAACCCTCGTCACCCGCGAGGACTGGCTTAAAATCGACGGCGAGGAAGCCGCCATCGCCCAGCTTGAAACGCTCTTCGGCTTCCTCAACGAAGCCCGCGCCCAAGGCGTCGCCATCCGCACGCCCGACCTCGTCCGCTTCGTGGAGACCGTTGCGCGCGGCGAGTCCGACCAGCTCCGCGAGCTCTTCGGAAAACCCCTCGTTATCGCGACCAACCGCAAGACCATCGTCCCGAAAACGCTCGGCCAAAAGCTCTACCTCCAGTCCATCCAGACGCACTCGCTCGTCTTCGGCATCGGCCCCGCCGGCACCGGCAAGACCTACCTCGCGATGGCCGCCGCGATTTCCTCCCTCCTCAAAAACGAGGTCGAGCGCATCATCCTCACCCGCCCCGCCGTCGAGGCTGGCGAGACCCTCGGCTTCCTCCCCGGCGACCTTCGCGAGAAAATCCTGCCCTACCTGCGGCCACTTTACGACGCGATGGGCGACATGTTGGACACGGAGGACATCGCCCGCCTCACCGAGAAAGGCATCATCGAGATCGCCCCGCTCGCCTACATGCGCGGACGCACGCTTTCCCGCTCGTTCGTCGTCCTCGACGAGGCGCAGAACACCACGCCCGAGCAGATGATGATGTTCCTCACCCGCCTCGGAGAAGACTCCAAGATGGTTGTCACCGGCGACATCACCCAGATCGACCTGCCACGCTCTAAACAATCCGGCCTGCTTGAAGTGCAACGCATCCTGCGCGACGTGCCCGGCATCGAGTTCCATCAGTTCAGCGGCGCCGATGTCGTGCGCCACCCCCTCGTTCTCAAGATCATCGAGGCCTACGAACGCTACAAAAACCCCATCGCCGCGAGCGATGCCGAACAGTCCCGCTAAACGATGCTCCGTTCGCTCAATAATTTCTTCCGCCACGAAAAGCCCCGCACGCGCAAGACCGCCACGGTATCAGGCACCGTGGAGTTTCTGGAGACGAGCCGCGTCATCACGCTGTTCATCTTCCTCGCGACCACCGCGGCGATCGTGCTCATCAGCTTCGTCGGCGTTTCCACGGTCAACCTGCCGGTCCTGCCCAACCAGCTCGCCAGCGTCCGCATCACCGCCAGCGTCCCCTTCACCTACGAGAGCAAGGAAAAGACCCGCGCCGCCGTCGAGCAGATGCGCGACCGCGTCCCCCCCGTTTACCGCCTCGACTTCGATTCCCTCCAGCAATTCGAGACCAACCTTCGCGAGTTGCTCGCCGATCTCGACGCCTTCGAACGCACCCATCCGGCCAACTCCGCCTTCACCGCGCGCATCAAACCCGATTTCGACGCCTTGGTAAACGCCTTCAACACCAAGGGCCCCTACCACGTCGATGCCGAGGACATCGCCGCGCTCTTCAAGGTCGGCGCCGCCGCCGCCCGCACCGCCTCGGTGGATACCGGCCTGCGCATCCTGCGCGAGATCTACACCCAGGGCGTTCACGACGACCGCTCCTTCGGCGGCACCGATCTGGGCCGCGTCACCGTCTTTCAAGTCACCCGCAGCGACGGCACGATGGCCCAGCAATCCTCGGAATCCATGGAGCAGGCGTTCGCCTATCTCCGCGTCAACCTCTCCGCCGAAACCGGCAACCGCGCCCTGTCCGGACCGCTGTTCCGCATCTTCCGAAACGGCATCACGCCCAACCTGATCTACGACCGCGAGGCGACCCTCCGTCTTCAGGACGAGGCCCTGCGCCTGCTCAAGCCGGTTTCCGTGAACGTCGCCCGCGACCAGACGATCATCGAACCCGGTGCGCGCGTCACCGCAGAGCAATACGAAATGCTCGCCGCCCAGCGCGAGTTCCTCCTCGACAGCGGCGCTTCCGCTCTCGACGACAGCCTCCAGCTTTTCGGCCGCGTGCTCCTCGTGCTCGCGATGGTCATGGCGAGTCTTTTCTACATCCGCCTGGAAGACGCGGAGACGCTCAACAGCAACGGCCGCCTCGGCCTCCTCGCTCTCGTCGTCATCATCAACCTCGCCCTCGTCCGCGCCACCTACGCGCTTAGCAGCCTGCCGTTCTTCGTCTATCATTCCCAGGACGCGTCCATCCTTCCCTACCTCGCGCCCACCGCCATCGCGCCGCTCGTCGTCGCCATTCTGATCGACGCCGGCTCCGCCATCTTCGTCGCCCTTTTCATCTCCATTTTCACGAGCGTCATCTACGGCAACCGTCTCGACCTGCTCGTCCTCACGTTCCTCGCCTCGGTCGTCGCGATCTTCTGCAGTCGCCACACCCGCAAGCGCGGCAACGTCGTGCGCGCCTCCGTCCTCGCCGGCCTCACCGTCTCCGTGTTCTCGCTCCTCGTCGGCGTGGTGGACCGGCTCGAGTTTATCACCATCCTCAAGCACATGGGCGCGGGCATCCTCACCGGCATCCTCACCGGCATCGTCGTGGTCGGACTCCTGCCCGTGCTCGAAGGGCTCTTCAAGCGCACCACAGACATCACGCTGCTTGAACTCACCGACTACAACCACCCCCTCCTCCGCCTCATGCAGATGGAGGCCCCCGGCACCTACCATCACTCCCTCGTCGTCGCCCAGCTCTCCGAAAACGCCGCCGCCGACATCGGCGCCAATCCGCTTCTCGCCCGCGTCTGCGCCCTTTTCCACGACATCGGCAAGACCGCCAAGCCCGAGTATTTCACAGAGAACCAGCGCGACGGCATCAACCCCCACGACGACAACAACCCCTCGCTCTCCGCCCTCATCATCAAAAGTCACGTAAAAGACGGCGTGGACCTCGCCCTCAAGCATAAGCTCCCCCGCGCCGTGCTCGACGTCATCCAGCAGCACCACGGCACCACGCTCATCCGCTACTTCTACCACCGCGCGGTCACCGACACGCGTTCGCCGCTGCCCTTCCCCTCCGGCCTTTCCTCCCGCAATCCCTTCGCCCCCGGACTCGATCCTTCACCCGTAAGCGAGACCACCTACCGCTACGACGGCCCCCGCCCCCAGTTCAAGGAAAGTGCCATCATCCACCTCGCCGACGGCGTCGAGGCTGCCTCCCGTTCCCTGCGCAAAGTCACCCCCCAGCACCTCGGCGAGATCATCGATCAGATTTTCCACGACCGCATGGAGGATGCCCAGCTCGACGAAGCCCCCCTCACCCTGGAAGAAATCAGCAAGATCAAGACGAGCTTCACCTTCACCCTGCTCAACATGCTGCACGGCCGCGTCGCCTATCCCGCCGCCTCGGAAACCGAAAAGCCCACCCAGGCTTGATCGACGCCATGCCTGCTCTTCGCCCCATCGACATCCGCAACGCCCACCCGCGCCTGCGTCTCGACAAAAAAGCCGTCGCCAAGGTCATCCACACGCTCGACGCGCACCGCGCCCGCTTCCAGGGCGGTTGCCCCGACGGCGAACTCTCCCTCGCCTTCCTCACCGACAAGGCACTCGCCAAACTCCACGGCGATTTCCTCGACGACCCGACCACGACTGACGTCATCACCTTCGAAGGCCAGCCCGCGCTCGGTGTCGCCGGCGAAGTCTGCGTCTCCGCCGACACCGCCGACACGTTTTCCAAAACCCACGCCAAAAATTTCAGCGAAGAACTCACCCTCTACGTCGTCCATGGCTGGCTTCACCTCGCCGGCTACGACGACTTGGCCCCCGCAAAAAAGCGCAAAATGCGTGCCGCCGAGGCCCGCGCCATGACCATCCTCCGCACCGAACAAGCCGTGCCCGCGTTTAACTTCAAGCGCTGATCCGATTCCACGGCTCTCCGCTCCAGACTCTCCGCTCTCAGCTTTTTCAAGTGTCCGGCCCTTCGCTCACCACCGACGCCATCATCCTCCTGAAACGTCCCGCCGCCGACGCCTTTCAGACGTTCTCCGTCTTCTCCCCCGGCCACGGCCTCTTGCGCGTCATCCAGCGAATCCCCAAAAAACCGTCCGCTGCGCACGCCGCCCTCGATCTCTTCGACGAAGTTTCCTTCCTCCTCGACGGCGCCCCGCAAGGCGACGCGTGGTTCGTGAAAGAAGCGCGCATCCTCGCCCGCCACGGCGGCATCGGTCGCAACTACGAAGCCCTCGTGCGCGCCTCCTCCTTCGCCACGCTCGTCAGCCACAACCCCGTTCCCGAAGAAAGCCGCCCCGCCGTCCACGCGCTCCTGCACACCGCCTTCACGTCCTTCGCCACCACCGCCAACGCCGACATTGTTTATCTTAAAAGCCTCTATTGCTTCGCCCGCGACGAAGGTTTCCCCGTGAAACAAGAGTGGTTTCCCGCCCTCACGCCGTCCGACCGCGAACTCGCCGCCACACTGCTCAACCGCCCGCTTACCGAGCAAACCGTCTCTCCCGCCGACGCCGCCCGCCTGCTCCTCCGACTGGAAGACTACCTCCGCCGCCACACGGAAATCGTCCTCGACTAGCCAATAAGTCCCCTAGGTCCTATACTTCCCATTCTCAGTGATTTTCGACCTCGATCAACGCACCGCCAGCCTGAGCATTGGTGAATTCGCCGGCTTCACCATCGGCCCGCGTGAATCCGGCGACGGCTCCCAAGGCATTTGGCGCGCTCAGCTCGGCACCCGCTGGCACCAAGAACTCCGCGTCACCACCGGAGCCGCCACGCCCGCCGCCACCTTTGAAATCCCCGTCACCGGCCGTGTCTTCCACGCCGGCTGGACCCTCACGCTCACCGGCCGCATCGACCAGCTCCTCCCCGCGACCCCGATGTCGCCCGCCACCCTCCGCGAGATCAAGACCACCCTCCGCCCCCTGCCCACGCCCGAGGAAGAACTCCGTGCCGACCACCCCGGCTATTTCGCACAACTCGCCACCTACCTCGCCCTCCGCCGCATCGCCGACCCCGCTGAAAAAGTCCGCGGCGAACTCGTCTTCGTCGAAGCCGGCAGCGGCTTCATCCAGACCATCGCGTTCACCGCCGCCGACGAAGCCCCCTTCCGCGTCCAACTCGAACGCGTCGCCGAATTTTTAAATCTCCGACTCCGTGCCCGCGACCGCCTCCGCACCCTCTCCTTTCTGCCCGCATTCAGCCAACTGCGCGCCGGCCAGGAAACCACTCAGGCCGAACTCTCCGCCGCCCTCGCGCAACATCGCCGCGTCCTCTTCACCGCCCCCACCGGTTTCGGTAAAACCGGCGTCCTCCTCGAATGCGCGCTCGGCGCCATGAAAGTCGGCCGTTACTCCCGCCTCCTCTATCTCACGAGCAAATCCACCGGCCAGCTCCAGGTCATGCGCACCCTCCAGTCCATGACCGCTCCAGCCACCATTCAAGACTCTCAACCCAGTCACGGCACCGCCGTGTCCGCCTGGCACGTCCGCCCGAAACGCGAACACTGCGTCAACCACACCTTCCACTGCATCCGCGACAGCTGCGCCTACCTTCGCGACCTCGACCGGCGCTGGGCCCAGAGCGGACTCGCCCGGTTTTATCTCTTCGAAGACACCGCCCGCGACCTCGACGCCCTCCGCGCCGCCGGACGCGACGCCACGATCTGTCCCTACGAAATCACCCGCACCGCCCTCGCCTTCCAAGAAGTGTGGGTCGGCGACTACAACTACGTCTTCGCCCCCTCCAACCGCACCCTCTTCTTCGACCAGCCCGGCTTCAATCCAGCCGAAACTCTCCTCGTCCTCGACGAGGCGCACAACCTCTCCTCACGCGTCGCCGACGCCTTTTCGCACGTCCTCCTCGCCGACGATGCCCGCCTTGTCCTCGCCGAGCTGGACCACTTGCGCGTCGCCGGCCCGCTGCTCCGCGCCTGGGAATCGTGGACTGCCTTTCTCGCGACCCTCCCAGTCTGCGACGCGCTATCCCTTGAATACGAAGACGATCTCGCCGACACCCTTCGCACCGTTTCCGAGCAGCTCGCGTTGCACCCGCCTGATTTCGCCACCCTCGGTCCTCATCTCTCCGAACAACTCTGGCTCATCCCCGTCTTCAACGCCTGGGTCGCCGACGCGTCCCTCAAAAAACTCCTCTGGTCCCCGCGCCCCGGCGAGTTGCGCGGCACCTGCCTCGACGCCGCGTCCGCCATCGGCGCATCCCTGCAACCCTTCGGCGGCGTGATCTTCGCCACCGCCACCCCCGGCCCCGTCGAAGCCTTCGCCGCCGCCTGCGACCTGATTGAAGGTAGGGCGGGACCGCTGGGCCCGCCGCGCACAACCTTCGATTTACGCATCCTAAACACCGCGCCCAGCGGTCACGCTCTCCCCCCGGATTCTCAGCTCACCGCCGTCACCGCCCACACCCCCTGGCGGGACGCCGCCTACGACATCGCCTACGACACCCGCGTGGACACCACCTACCAGCGGCGCTCCCACTACCATGCCGCCACCGCCGCGACGGTCGCCGCCCTCCACGCCGCCGCGCGCGGCCCGGTCGCCGTGTTTTTCCCCAGCTACGCCTACGCCGAGGCGGTCGAACGCGCCCTCCTCGCCAACCATCCCGGTATGCGCGCCGCGATCCAACACCGCCAGGGCGACCTCGCCGCCCAGTCCGCCTGGGTCGAAGAATCACTGGTCTTCGCCGACGCGCTCTTCCTTGTCCTCGGCAGCAGTTTTGCCGAAGGCATCGACGTGCTTGGCGGACGCATCAGCCACGCTATGGTCGTCGGCCCCGCGCTGCCCGAGGTCAACGCCGTGCAAAAAGCCCGCCTCGCCGCCCTGCCCGGCCTGACGCGCGAGGAAGCCTTCCGCCGCGTCTATCAAATCCCCGGCATGCAAAAGGTGAACCAGGCCCTCGGCCGCCTCGTGCGCGCCCCCGGCCAACGCGCCAAGGTCCTCCTCCACTGCCGCCGCTTCGCCGAACTCAGCTACGCCCAGCTCCTCGACCGCGACTACCAATTCGGCACCACCATCACGACAGACGCCGAGTTGTCCGGCTGGGTCATGTCACGAGAAAACGTCCGTTGACTGAACCCGCCTTTAGTCGTTGGCTCTGAAACCATCCGATAATTCAGCGAAGCGCATCTCAAAATGAGCTATCTATTACTCAACGCCATTCTGCCGTTTTATCCCGTAAAACGCAGTCTGTGCGAATGACGATGTTCGGCTAAGAAAACACCGGATCAAAACGAATTACCAAATCTCTATCGCATACAACCTTGAGCCACCATGAGCACATCCCAAAGCGTAGAAGCCAAAGTCGCCCGCGTAGAGTCTTCAAAACAGAAGCAATATGTTCTCGTTCATCCCGTGAAAGTGAACGGAGATATACCGACCGACATTCTTGGCCTCGATGCATGGATACGCACGATTGCAGGATATGAGCACTGCGTGGTTTTAACCCAGGATGGAAAAGGAGGGTGGTTGTTTAATGGAGCCACACACGAGGAGATGAAAGAGTTTGAGCCATTTAGTGAGTTGGAAGTTTGGAATGAATTACTATACCACAAAAATTAAACGGAGCCGTCTAGTGTTCCAATTATAACCGTTTTTAATCCTTAAATTTAGGCAAAAAAATAACTATGTCCAAAATCGAAATAAGCCAATCCGAGAAGCCGCTTCTGCTTCATCTGAAGAATGGCGGAAGCCCGAAAGACGATAAGGGCCATGACTGCATAGCTCATTTCGTCACGGCGGCCTTGAAGGACGAAGAGGTTAATACCGTATTGAAGCGCCATGATGCATCCCAAAGCGATGCCTATATGATATATCGAGCGATGCTTGATGCCACAATGCCCAATCCATGTATAGAAGCCGGAGGTCCTTTGCTGGTTCCAACATTATTCTTCATGGAGCCAGTGCGTCTCGACGCATTGCTTGCTGATGTGCGACGGTTGGCTGTTCAAAAAAACAATCTCGAGAGGAATATGATATTGGTAGAGGCTAGTGAAATTTGCGCTAGGCAGGTTTGGACGGCACACACACAGGCAAGGGGTGAATCAAAATTTCTAAGACAGGGAGGCCGAGGACGCTTGGGGCTTATTTCTTTTCTTAGCGCTACTTTTCGAAGGTAGCATTTGGGAATTTCTTGGCACTTGAGATGAAACCAGAGCCTAACTAAGCACTCCATAAAAACTGCATTTATCTTTGACCTTGAAGGCTTAGTAAAAATACACTATGTTTGGTCTATCCAAAAACGAAAAGCGCCAGCGATCTCTCGACTTAATCTGCGGAATCCAACTCGGCCTTTTCCGGGAAATACGTAATATTCTCCTTGAGCGCCACCCCGAACAGGAGGTGTTTCTGGACACGCAGCCCCAGTCTGTCACGAAGCTGAATTATGCCGCCGCAGCGATAGCCCAGTTTGCTTGGCTGATGCACGCGCGTGAAAAAGACGACCATCAAGGTATCTTAGATGCGATGCATTTAGCCGTTTTGCGAGAAGTAATGAGAGCGCGCAACTACGACATTCCACCTCAGGTGGCGCATCGGCAATACACTGATGAATTCATGGACGTATGGCGCTACTACAGGGACTATCTAGATAAGATTCTTATCGAGAAGAACATGAATTCTATTCAAACGCTCTACGTTGTAATTGAAGACGAAGTTTTAAAATATAAAGGCCCGGAAGGCAGAATTGGGGTGGCCGAGGCGTCCACCAAACTTCTAAATATCGTTACTACTGCATTGGCGTTTATAAAGAAAAACGCATGAATGCATGAAGGCCGAAGCCCTGAAAAGGGGTTTTACCGTTTACCGGCGTTTTGCGTGACAGGTTGAGATTTTAGGCACCGGCCAAGCCAATCGTTGAGCGTCATGTTCGGTAAGTTCGACAAGCCAATGTGGCCGTGCCTGACTTAGCGCCATTCCAGCCAAACCCCTTCCATTCCGCCGCCAACCGATCGACGCTTGCCACCACCGGCGCGATGACTGTGGTCGCTGCTTCGCTTTATGGCGTTGAAAACGCCGCTTTTCGCATCACGCTGTGGTTATGACCGCTTTTTATCCTATCGTGTTAATTCCTTCCGATGAAGGCTGGGCTGCCAGTTGCCCCGGCTTGCCCGGATGTTTCTCACAAGGCGATACCGAGGCGGAGGCGCGTAGCAACATCGCCGTGGCAATCCGTGAGTGGCTGGATGCAGCCGCGCAGTTGGCCCATGCCGAACAAGCGGGCGAAGGCGTAGGCAAGTGCGAGCTAGTCGGCATTGAAGTCTGATGCCGCGTCTGCCTGGCATTGGCTACGCGGTCGCCTTGCGCGTGCTCGCCAAGCGCGGATTTCGCGTCGTGCGCGAAGGCAAACACACGGTTTTATCGGACGGGAAAACCGTGATCACCCTGCCGCGACACACGTCGATCAATGCGTTTACGATGGGTGGCATCGCTCGCGCCGCCGGTCTCACCCCTGGGCAATTCCGCGAGTTGATTTGATCAACGCTTGCGCACCGGCGCGGTGGCCCTGAAATGAAGAGCCCTGAAAAGGGGCGTGTTTTACCGTTTACCTTTTACGGCGTTTTGAGTGACAGGTTGAGATTTTAAGGTGCCGGCCAAGCCAATCTTTGAGCGTCATGCTCGGTAAGTCGAGGCATGGGCCCGCGCTTCCCGTTCGCTTTTTTGCTCCCTTTAAGCCCACGAATGTCTCTACTCGTGCCACCATGTCTTCCTGGCCACGCTTCAAAAAATACTACTACCAAAACTCCGGGCTCGGTCTCGCGCTCGACATCAGCCGCATCCCCTTCCCCGACGACTTCCTCGCGTCCAAGGAAGCCGCCATCCAGAAGGCCTACGCCGACATGGCCGCCCTCGAAAAGGGCGCCATCGCCAATCCCGACGAGAACCGCATGGTCGGCCATTACTGGCTCCGCGCCCCGCAGCTCGCCCCCACCCCCGCCCTCGCCAAGGAAATCGCCGACACCCTCGCCGCGATCAAGACCTTCGCCGCCAATGTCCACGCCGGCGCCATCGCGCCTGCTCCCGGCAAGAAATTCACGCAGCTCCTCGTGATCGGCATCGGCGGCTCCGCCCTCGGCCCGCAATTCGT
>JANYJB010000021.1 GCA_025361935.1 Verrucomicrobiota bacterium | reverse complement strand
CTTTTCAAAATCAAGGATTTCGGCAAAGGTCTCGACGGTGCCTTGGTTGAACAAATAGTGGCCGACCGTAGCCGCTGAGCATCTATATGTCCGAGTCCATTCAAACCTTGATTCCGGAGCACTGCAAAAATGCAACTTTGGCAGACAAGGTATACTTCATTCTAAATGGGCTACACAAATTTGCCCCAACAGCCTTTAATCAACTGGAGGGGTTTACGAGGGATGAGGGGCGCGTTGTTTTTGTTAGTCGCTTCCCCGAAAAAATCAGGAATAGCGGGCATGGATTTCGCGCTTTGCCGCTTCTTGATTCTGATTGGTTTGTAAACACCTCTTTATCTCAAACGGAAGCGGTAAGATTTTTTGAACGAATATGCAGGGCGATGGCCATCTCGATTGAAGCAAAACGCTATATCATTTATTTAGTCACCCCACCCATGAAAAAGGGAAAATGGGCAGCCGACACGAAGTTCATTCCGCTCCCAACGGAGGGTATTCCACCTCTCCTTCCTCCTGCCTCTCCTTTTCCTTTTAGTCAGTCGAAGCAAAATTGCAGTGCCGCATTCATTCAGCAGCGCATCCCTTCGCACATGAAGCGTGTGCTTGGCGTTGCTAAGGCCGCTGAGCTAGAAATCGACGCCAGTAGCAAAGGAGTCGACGTGCGATTTCTTATTGCGCTGCATTGGAAACTTTTTCCTCAAGAGAGGGCTGCCGATATCCCCATTAATAAACTTACCTCATATGTGGACTCCGCCTGTTTTCTATTAGAAAGTGGACGTTCGCTGGATCAGCTAAAAATCAAAATAGCAGTCAGCCTAGACTCACTAATATTTCTCAAAAATTTGCCAGTTACCAATTCTAGCTCATCTAACGTCAAAAAAGTGAATTCAGGTCACTGCAATGGATTCAAAGGGAAACATGGCGATGTCTATAGCCTGCCCCCACGTAAACGAAGCGGGGGTTATACTTTTTAAAAAGGCAAGGTGAGCTTAGCTAGTAAGTTAATGATTCGCCTTAAGGGGTTGAGGCCGGCTGCACGTGTTTCCCTAAGATAGCTACAATGCTTATATTGTCATCCGCCCGCCCATCCAGCACGACCTCCGCCAGCGCCAGGACGAAATCTTTGAGCTTTGGCTTGGCTGCATAGGCCAGTGAAATGACCGGCGGGCGCAGATACCGCCATGCTCCATCGCTCATCAGAAGCAGCGTATGGCCTTCGCGCCAGTCTACTTTCAGTGTGTGCGGCTCAATCGTCGCCTCTTGGTATAGTCGTTTCCCGCCACCAAACGCCTGCATCACGGTTCCTTCATCATCGAGATCGTCCTTGGTCAACTGCGTGCAAGTCGTTCCGTTGACCAAGTAGGCGCGTGAATCACCCGCGTGGAAAAGGAGCGCATGGTCTGGTAACAAGGCTGCGCCGGTTGCTACTGCTCCCATCATCGGCGTGCGAGTGGGCCGGGCCATATCCAGCAAGTCGGCATGATCCTTCTTCAACTGCGTCACGAGTGTCTTGGCTGAACGCACCTTTCGCGTTGCCCAGCGTTCCGCCAACCAGGTTGCCGCAATGTCACCGCCACCAAGCCCGCCCATGCCGTCAATGACCGCGACGATGGAGCCATCCAACAGAACAGATTGCTCGGTGATGATCGGATACGGGGCCGGAGCCGGCTGCACGTGTTTCCCTAGGACAAACGCATCCTCATGCCCCCGCCGCAATTTTCCACGGTGGGTAAATGCCACCGCTTCTACGCTGACGACAGGTTTAACTGATTTTGCCACGATGTTTTGATCCTATCACGGGAGTCAATGGGTGGCGTGTCTCTTTCCGCCTGCGGCACGGTCGAGGCGTTCTAGCCTGAGAGGCAACCCGAGTAAAAAAAGTTTCGCGGAGGGAAATCGCGGCGGTTCAAACGATGGGATCACCCAGACCTGTTCGGGCGATATTCCCAATGCCAGCATTTTTTCCTGCGTCGGTTCCGTGTGGTGTGGCTTGTTGTCGATCAAGGCCGAACCGGGGCTCAAGTTTCTCCGGCAGTTCAAAATCATCGCCAGACTGAAAATGGACGTCTCATCAAATCCCAGCGAGAAGGTTTGCGATGCCGACAACGCAAAGCCGAAGAACGCATTAGTGAACAGAAAGACCTGCCGTCCCCCTTGCCGACAAAGTGTGAGCAATTCGTGTGCTTCCGGTCGTATGATCACCTCGTAATTGGAAACTCGTCGGGAGTTCCGTAATTGAGGGGCATCTCCTTCGGCTGTCTCTCGCGCGAAGATCAATGTTTCGTCGAGGTCTACAAATATGGGCGGTATGGGCGGTTTTTTCGGCTGCATCGCCTACTATATCAGACGTGTAAACCCCTGCGCTATTTTTCGGCGCGAGTTTCGTGAAAAGTCAGCAAGGGAGAACCAAGAGTGAACCGTTCTTTGACCTGACGGGCGCGAGCCGAAGGGTGATACGATTCGGCTGCTTTGGAAGCTTGCAGACCGGTTGACGGTCAAAATTAGGCGACGACCTTAGAGGCTACGCGCTTGACGGATGTTGGTCGTGCGAACGTTCTAAGAAGTTACCCATGGCTGGCATCGATTTTATCCAAAACCTCGCCGTGATTCTCGTGGTCGCGGCTTTGGTGGGCTGGTTTTGCCAGCGGATCGGGCTTTCGGTGGTGGTGGGCTTTCTGGTGGCGGGCATTTTTGTGGGGCCACACACGCCACCGTTTTCGCTCGTGACGGACGAGACGAGTATCGAGATGGCGGCGCAGGTGGGGCTCGTTTTCCTGATGTTTTCGGTCGGCCTCAAGCTGAGCATCCGGAAGCTCCGCCGGCTGGGGCTGTCGCTGATGCTCGGGGTGTTCGCGAGCGCGGGGCTCATTTATTTCATGACGCGGTTGGTGGGAGTGGTGATCGGGTTCAACGCGACCGAGAGCCTGTTTTTGGCGGGGATGTTGATGATTTCCTCGTCGTCGATCATCAGCAAAGTGCTGCAGGAAGTGGGGTCTTCGCACGAACGGGCGGGGCAACTGGCGATGGGCGTGTCGGTGCTGGAGGACGTGGTCGCGGTGGTGATGCTAACGGTGCTGACGTCGGTCGTGCAACTGGGAGGGGATGGAGGCGGCGCGAACATCGGGCAGACGCTCGGGCTGTTTGGGGCCTTCGTGGTTCTGGCGGGCATCGTGGGGCTGCTGGTCGTGCCGTGGCTGCTGCGCAAGATGAGCGTGGCGGTGGACGACGAGTTGCAGACGCTCGGGATGGCGGGGCTGCTTTTCGGCCTGGCAATCCTCGCCAACCATGCGGGCTATTCGCTGGCACTGGGGGCGTTCATGCTGGGGACAATCGTCGCGGAGACGCCGCACCGGCATCAGATCGAGCGGACTTTTGCCGGGATGCGCGATGTGTTTAGCGCGGTGTTTTTCGTGGCGATCGGCATGCAGATCGACCTGCACGTGCTCGGTCACGAGTGGGCGCTGATTCTCGGGGTGGCGGCGTTCACGCTGGTCGCGCGAGCGGTGGCGGTGAGCACGGGGCTGACCTTGATCGGCACGCCCGCCAAGGATGCGTTCCGAGTGGGGCTCACGGCGCTGCCCATCGGTGAGTTTTCATTTGTGATCGCGCAACTGGGCATCACGGCGGCGGTGGTGCCGGCGAAGTTTTATCCGCTGGCGGTGGGCGTGTCGCTGCTGACGACGCTGGCGTCGCCGGTGCTCACGCGGCGGTCGCAGGCGATCAGCGAATGGATGTTTGCCCGCCAGCCGCGCTGGCTGGAGGCGTGGCTTGAATATTATTCCGGCTGGCTGGACCGCATTCATGCGCGGCAAAAACGCAATCTGCTCTGGCAGCTCAGCAAAAAGCGCCTGATCCAGATCGGCGTGGAGGCGCTGTTTGTCACGGGGCTGCTGGTGTTTTCCGAGCAGATGTTCGCCGCGGTGCAAGGCTGGCTCGGGCGGGACTGGTTATTTCCCAACGGCCCGGTGGTGATTTTCTGGATCGGGCTGGGCCTGCTGGTGATCGTGCCGCTCGTGGCCATGTGGCGAAACCTGTCGGCGATGGCCATGCTCTACGCGCAGGTCTCCACGCAGGGCAATCCGCGCGCCGAGCGACTCGCGCCTCTCATGGAGGCCGGACTCAAAACGGTCGCGGGCGTGGCGATGGTTGTGTGGCTGGCCTCGTTTTTGCCGACGGGCGGTTCGGTGAAGTGGCTGCTGCTGGGAACATTGTTGGTTACGACCGGCGCGATGTTTTTGTTGAAGAGAAAAATTGTTTTCTGGCACAGCGAACTGGAGGTGGAGTTGCAGGGGTTGCTGACCGGCGGGGACGAGCGGTTGAGCGCCACGGCGGCACCGTGGCTGCGGCCGCACGAGGATTGGAACCTGAGCGTGGGGGAATGCGTGCTGCCCGATCTGGCGGACTGCCAAGGCAAGCGCATCGCGGAGCTAAACCTGCGCTCGAAGCTGGGCTGCACCGTGGTGGGCATCGAGCGGCAAGGCTACATGATCCCGTTGCCGGCTCCGGATGCGGTGCTGTATCCGCGGGACAAACTTTTGCTCATGGGCACGACGGCTCAGTTGGCGGCGGGTAAACATTTTCTTACCGCAGTCTCGGGGCTGCCACCCGCGCCGTCGGAGTTTGACGATGTGCGCATGGAATCGCTGCCCGTGCCCGAACATAGTCCGGCGGCCGGACACACGTTGCGGGAGCTGTCGCCGGCACAGACGCATCATGTCCAGATCGCGGGAATCAACCGCAAGGGATTCCGTATTTTAAATCCGGGACCCGACGAGGTGGTGCGGTCGGGCGACGAGTTGCTCACGCTGGGAACGCCGTCGCAGTTGCGGGCGTTCAAGGTCTGGCTCGCGGAGGCATCGGTATCGGTCGAGGGGTAATCGGGGCGCGGCAGTGTGAGGCGTGTGCGCACAAAAAAGGCGCACCGATTCGGATGCGCCTGAGTTTTGAAAACCGGGAGACTTAGTTTGATCCGTGGGTCTTGGCCGAGTCTGACTTGGCGGCTTCGACTGATTTCGGGGCCGGTTTGACCTCGATTTCCTCGGTCTCATCGGAAGCTTTCTTGAATTCCTTGATGGACTTACCCAGGCCCTTGGCCAGCTCGGGAAGTTTTTTGGCGCCGAAAAGCAGCAGCACGACCGCGAGGATGAGAAGCATTTCCCAGCCACCAAACATGCCGGCAAACACGGGATTAAAGAGACTATTCATGATCGAGTGAGAGTTAGCCCCGCTCTAAGGGCTGGCAAGGGGGAAAGCGCGCGGGGCGGCTCGCGGCCTCAGCGGGTGGCCGGCGGAATGACCACCTCGTCGCCTTCGTTGGGGCGTCCGGCTAACAACTTCGCTCCAAGGATGTGTCCTCGCAGATATGGCGATGCATGAAGCTTGGATGTCGGGCGCAGGTCTTGCGTGCGCGTGACCATGATCAGATCGGAAAAACCCAGCGGCAGCACGGTATAGGGAGCGACGTCGATAATAACGTTGCCCGTGCTCGCATCGAAGTTGAGCACATGGCCGATGACCGTGAAGGGACTTGGGGTAACGGCGTCAGGCTTCTTGGGCGTGGCGGCAGGCGGCTTCCTTCCGCCGCCGGTCGTGCAGCCTGCGAGCAGGATGCAACCGGCCAGCGTGAGGATGAACGCGCGGCGCATGGCCGAAGGGCTCAGCGGGCGGGGATCGTGGGGAAAACCGGCTTGGCGGCGTTGGCCTGAACCTGTTTGAGGAGGTTCTGCGCGTTGTCGATCTGCTCGGCGTCGAAGAAGCCGTGCAGCTGGCGGATGCGCGTCGGGTGGCGCATCTTGCGGAGGGCCTTGGCCTCGATCTGGCGGATGCGTTCACGGGTGACTTTGAATTGCTTGCCGACCTCCTCAAGCGTGCGGCTGTAGCCGTCCACGAGGCCGAAGCGGAGGGAAAGCACGCGGCGTTCGCGCTCGGTGAGCGAGTCGAGGACGTCGATGATCTTTTCGCGGAGGAGCGAATAGGCCGTCATGTCGTAGGGGTTCTCGGCGGATTTGTCCTCGATGAAATCGCCGAAGGACGTGTCGTCGCCGTCGCCGACGGGGGATTGGAGCGAGATGGGCTGCTGCGCCATCTTCATGATCTGCTGCACTCGCTCGACAGGCAGGTTCATCTCGTCGGCAACTTCCTCGGGCGTGGGCTCGTGGCCGAATTCTTGGAGGAGCTGCTTCTGCACCTGCATGACCTTGTTCAAGGTCTCGATCATGTGGACCGGGATGCGGATGGTGCGGGCCTGGTCGGCGATGGAACGGGTGATGGCCTGGCGAATCCACCAAGTGGCGTAGGTGGAGAACTTGTAGCCGCGGCGGTATTCGAATTTTTCGACGGCCTTCATAAGGCCCATGTTGCCCTCTTGAATGAGGTCGAGGAACGACAGGCCGCGGTTCGTGTATTTCTTCGCGATGGAGATGACGAGGCGGAGGTTGGCCTCGACCATCTCGGTCTTGGCTTGGTGGGCCTCGCGGACGTGGACGTTGGTCTGCGCAACGACGCGGAGCAGGTTGGCGGGGGAAATACGCTGTTCGCCCTCAAGCTGCTTGAGGCGGGTGTTGATGGCTTTCGAGTCGATGGCGGCGTCCTTCTTGGTCTTGGGGTGCTTGGCGCGATCGAGCTGGTGGTTGAGCTGCTCAATCTCGCTGAGGACGGGCTGGAGGGCTTCGAGCCACTCTTCGTAAACCTTCAGCTTGAAAAAGAACTTGGAGAAATTGGCACGGAGGGTGGCCTCGCGCTTGGTGTGCTTGGCGAGGACCTTTTTCTTGGTGTCTTCTCCCTTGGCGGCGAGGAACTCGGCCCACGATTCGGCGACGGAGTCCTCGTTTTTCTGGGTGAGCTCGACGAGCTTGGGCAGGCCTTTGAAATAGGCGTCGCGGCTCTCGATTTTCTTGTCGATGACGATGCGGTCAAAGCGTTCTTCGCGGTTGAGGAGCTTGGCACCGAGCGTGGCGATGTAGCCGCCGACAACGGCGGCCTCGAAAAGCGCGGTCTGGGCCTTGAGCTCGGCGTTTTCGATGCGCTTGGAAATCTCGACTTCCTGTTCGCGGGTGAGCAGGGGGACCTGGCCCATCTGCTTGAGATACATGCGGACGGGGTCGTCGAGGATGTCGTGCTGCGAGGAGCGCGACTCTTCTTCTTCGGCCTCTTCCTGGCGCTGCTTGTAGTCCTCAACCTGATCGGGCTCGAGGATCTCGATTTCGAGGTTCTGGAGAATGGAGAGGACGTTATCAATTTCCTCTTGGTTCTCGACGGAGTCGGGGAGCGCCTCGTTGATGTCGTCGAACGTGAGATAGCCCTGTTCTTTCGAAAGGCGGATCAGGTTGCGGATCTTGTCGTTGATGCCGCCGGCGGGAAGATCGACGGTCGGGCCGCCTTCGCCGTTGGCGGTCTTGGTGCGTTCGAGAGCCGTCTCTACGGCGTCGGAATGGGAGGAGGTTTCGGCGGACTTGGCTTTGCGCGGCATGGTTTGGACAGGGATACGGGAAAAGTTATTCGGCAACGGGCAGCCGGAGTGGCGCGCGCAGTTGTCGTTTAATGTCTAGGAGTTCTTTAAATAGAGAATTTGCGTCAACGTTACTGTCCGCATGGGCATTGGCTAGGGCAAGTTCTATTTGGCGGACGCGAGGCTCCAGAACGCGGGCCTGAATCTGGCGGAGAGCTTCGTTGGCAACTTTCACGGGATCATCGACTTTCGGGGATTCAAAGAGGAGGGAGGCGACGAGGGTGCGTTCCTCATGGGACTCCAATAAAGTTTCGAGATGGTCGCGGCCCGGCCAGGAATCTTGCTCGAATTCGGCGAGGAAGCGGTTGAGGAGCACGCCGGCGGGGTGGGTTTGGTCGATCCAGTCGTGCGGTAACGTCACGCTCAACGGGCGGCCCAACGTCTCGAAATGAAGGATAAACAACAGGAGGTGATGTTCGGATGTGTCCTTGGTGACGACCACGGGCGTGTCGGAAACGGGCGCGTCTTCGGACGCCGAAGCAGCGGAGGGACGGGCGGCCTGCTGGCGGTTTAGGCGGACGCGTTGGGAATCAAAGTCGCGTTGTAGCGCGGAGAGCGGCAGGCGCAAAAGTTGGGCGGCTTCGGCGAGGAATTGCGAGCGGGCGACCTCGGATTCGGCGTTGAGGATGAGCGCGTGGAGTTCCTGGGCGATGCGGGCTTTTTGCTCGGGCGTGGCCGTTTCGGGCGAGGGCAGGAGGGCGCGGCAGGCGAAGGCCATTGCGGAGAGCGCGCCTTTGCGCACCTCGTCGTAACCGGCGAGACCTTTTTCTAGGAAGAGCAAATCGGGGTCGATCTTGGTGTCGGTCGCGCCTCCAAGAAAACGCACTTCAAGGCCGGCCTTGAGCGCCATCGGCAGGAAACGCAGAGCGGCTTTCTGGCCGGCACTGTCGCCGTCGAAGAAACACTCGACCTGCGTGTGGTAGCGGCGCAGCAACACGAGCTGGCCCTCGGTGATCGAGGTGCCTTGCGGGGCGATGGCGGTCTTGAGGCCCACGCTCCAACTGCGCAGCGCGTCGAGCTGGCCTTCGACGAGGACGAAGGGTTTGCCCTCACCGGCGTTGGTGCGGGCGCGGTCGAGGTTGAAGAGCAGATTGCCCTTCGTGAAAATCGGCGTCTCGGGGGAGTTGACGTATTTGGCCTCGCGAGCCGGGTCGTCCTGCGGCGTGAGGTCGGTCTGGCGCGCGGTGAACGCCACCACGCGCCCCTGATGGTCGCGAATGGGGATCATGAGGCGTCCGCGAAAACGCGGCTTGAGCGAGCCGAGTCCGAGGATCGCGCCGTCGCGCACAAAGAAGAGACCGCACTGGCGCAGGGCTTCCTCCGAATATTTCTTTTTAAGCAACGCGGCGGCGAGCGACGAGTCGGCGGGTTCGGCGGCGCCGATCTTGAACTCGTCGGCGAGTTCCATGGTGAAGCGGCGCTTGTCGGTCCAGTAGGCGCGCATCCATTCGCCGGTGGCGGACGCGCCCTTGAACACTTGGTGGTAGTGCTCGGCGGCGGTCTCGTGGATGTCGAAAATCTCCTGGCGAAGCGAACGTTCCTCGCGGCTTGGGCCGCCGGAGCCTTCTTCGTATTCGATGGGGACGTTGAAGCGTTTGCCGAGCGTTTCGATGGCCTCGGTAAAGGATAACTGCTCGGTCTCGCGGACGAAGGTGATGACGTCGCCAGCCTTGCCGCAGCCGAAGCATTTGTAGAAGCCCTTGTCGGGATCGACGTGGAAGGACGGGGACTTTTCGTTATGAAAAGGGCAGAGACCTTTGAAGCGTGCGCCGGCTTTTTTGAGGGTGGCGACCCGAGAGACCACATCCACGATGTTCACGCGCACCTTCAGATCGCGAAGGCAGGTGGGTTTGATGACGGGCATGGGGCGGCGACTCGGTAAGTTGAAACGAAGTTTGCACTTTTACCCTAGTGCGGGGTCTGTCAAGAACTGCGGTTTGTCTGCTCGCATCCGTCCTCTTTTTCAACCGGCCTTCCTTAATGTTTACGCTTCGTTCGATGTTCACTATCTTGGTTCTCGCCCTGCTTGCCGGGCGGTTGGCGGCTGCGACGACTCCGGCGAAGGTTTCGGAGCCGGTTTCGCCGGTGATCTGGGAGGCGAAGATGCCGGATTTCTCGGCGGCCACCTACGAGTCGTATGTGGAAGGATTGATCGCTCATTTTGAGGCGTCCATCGGCCAGAAACTCGTGCCGGGCGAGAAACACCGTGTGGGCTTGAAAATCTACACGGATTCCGGGCCCGGCCTGGCCACGCCAATCGCCTTGACCCAAGCGGTGATCGCCGCGCTCGAGCGGCGCGGGTATGCGAAAGGGGATATTTTTCTCGTCGGACTCAATCAGCAGCGGCTCCGTTTTTGCGCCTACCTGCCGTCGCTGGTGACGGGCAAGTCGCTTTTCGACGGCCACAAGGTTTACGTGCTCGAATCCGGCCGCTACTTCGATCCGGTTTGGTTTTACGACAGTCCGCTGCCTTCGCGCTTCGACCCGATTCTCGCGCAAAAAAGCGTGGAAAACTACGATGCCGAGACGACGCTCGATCAGGATCGAAAAAGCTTCCTCGCCACTCCGCTTTTTGTTGATGCGGATTTCTGGATCAACCTCCCGGTTTACACCGATCATGCGGTGCTCGGGGTAAATGGCGCGCTTGTTAACGCCACGCTATGGAACGCGTCCAACACCGCGCGTTTTTTTCGCAGTCCGGCCAGTGCGCCCGCCGCCGTGGCCGAGATGAGCGCGATCCCGGAGCTTCGCCATACGTGGATGTTCACCATCGCGAGTCTGGAGCGTTACCAGTTTATCGGGGGGCCGTGGTTTAATTCGCTCTACACGGAGTCGGAGCCGTTGCTGTGGCTCGGCACCGATCCCGTCCTGATGGACGCGCTCATGCTTGAAAAAATAAACTACTGGCGGAAGCGCACCGGGTTTCAGCCTGTCTCCGATGACATCCGCACGCTGGAGTTTGCCTCCGTGCTGGGAGTGGGTTCGCGCAAGACTGCGGATGCCAAGTTTGTGCCGGTGGAGAATTGATGCAAATTGCCCTTGTCTCGCCCGCGTTCCTGCGCCCATTTTCTAGCTCTGCCATGTTGTCCGCCGCTTATCTTCCCATCCTCGTTCAAATCATCCTAGCCGCCGGTCTGGCCGGGTTCATCGTGGTGCTGAGCCATGTCGCGGGCGAGCGCACGAAGAGAAAAACCGCCATCACCGACACTCCCTACGAGTGCGGCGTTAAGGGCGAGGGCGTCGTGCACACGCGGTTTTCGGTGAAGTTTTACGTCACCGTGATGCTCTTCATCCTTTTCGACATCGAGGTGGTGTTCCTAATCCCCTGGGCGTTCATCTACCGCGATTTTCTGGCGAACCACATCAGCATCCTGTCGCCCATCCTTTTCTTTTTGGGCGTTCTGGTGCTCGGTCTTTTCTACGAGGTGAAAAAGGGCGCGCTCGAGTGGGAAAAATAAGCCGAGAAATCTCGGGCTAGACGACGCTTACCCCCGATGAGACTCGAAAAAATCGTCGCCCGCAGCCGTATCGTTGATCTGCGCAGCACCGACATGAAGGGTGCGCTCGGCGAGTTGCTGGCGGCTTGCGGTGGAAGCTTCCCCGACCTCAAGCAAGAGTCACTGCTCCGTGGACTTTTGCAGCGCGAAAGCACCATGACGACCTACTTGGGTGATGGTGTCGCCCTGCCTCACGTTCGCGTCAAGATGGGGCGGCGTTATATTCTGGCCATCGGACGCAGCCGTGGCGGCATCAGCAATGAGAGCGCCGCCTCCGACGAGAAAATCCACCTCATCTTCATGCTGCTGGCCGACGAAAAGGCCCGCGACTACCTCCAGCTCCTCGCCTCAATCGCGCGTTTGCTCAAAGACACGGATCTCGTTCGTGAGCTTCTCAACTCAGCCACGACGGGCGACGTGTTTGACCGGTTGGTGGCGGGTTTCGGAGGCATCATTTCGAAGCCGGTTCAGGCCCAGCAAAATCGTATCAACCGGCTCATGATTCGCGAGGCGGATCGGGTGGCCAAGGGCGCGGCTTGCGGAGCCATCATGGTTTTTGGAGATACGTTTGTCGGAGGCATTGAGCCCGGCGCATGGTTTCCCAAGAGCAAAACCATCCTAGTAACGCGCAACATGGTGGACATCGACGAGGATGACAAAGACGCGCCCGAAGTCATCCAAGTGCGTTCCTATTCGACGCGGCGGCTCGCGCAGCTGCGCAGCGCGATGTTCGTGGCGCTCACACGCGGGATGATTTCGTTCAGCGACCGTGTGTGTTGCGTGGGTGGCATCGCGGGAAGCAACCAATTCGACACCGTGGTGATCGTGGATGTGGAGCGCGAGTTTCAGACGCTTCTCACCGGCCATACCGATCTGGTGCCGGATGACGTAAAGCCGGAGGTATTGGAGCGTGTTATCGCCATCGCCACCGAACTCGCCGTCGAGGGGCGCGAGGGCAAGCCGGTGGGCTGCCTTTTTGTCGTGGGAGACGCCGCGAAAGTGGAGAAGCTGATCAAGCCCCTCGTGCTCAACCCGTTTTACGGATACAAGGAGGAAGACCGCAACATCCTCAGCCCGTTCATGGATGAGACGGTAAAGGAGTTTTCATCAATCGACGGGGCTTTTGTGATTCGCGGAGACGGCGTCGTTTCATCGGCCGGTAGCTTGATTCAAGCGTCCGATAGCGATCACACGCTGCCGAGCGGGCTAGGGAGCCGGCATGCCGCGGCGGCGGCTATTTCTGTCGCCTCGGAGTGTATTTCGATCGTGGTCTCGTCGAGCACCGGGCAAGTAACGCTTTTCCGTCGCGGAGTGATGCTGCCACTGACGGAAAAGAAGATGGGCGCGGCGGGTTGAGTAAGCATCGCCAGCCTTGGCGGGGCTGAAGTTTGGGGTTGCACCGGACGGGGCACAGGCTTTTGTCTGACCCTTCAACCTTTTAAAACCATGGCACAAGAAGTCGTCACCCTAGAATGCACCGAGGCCCGTAAAGAGGGCAAACCCGTCTCCCGTTACCTGACCAAGCGTAACAAGAAGACGGTCACCGAGCGCATCGAGAAGAAGAAATACAATCCCTTTCTAAAGCGTCACACGCTCCATAAAGAGATTAAGTAAGGCGCTTTAAGCGTTTTCAGCTTTCAAAAGCCGATCCTTGGGATCGGCTTTTTTGGAATCAAATTCCTACCTTCGCCACTTGGGCGAAAAGAGCGGGCCCAATCCTACTTATAAGGGCTGGAAGTGTTTCCGGAAGAGGGACGCCGGGAGGCGCGCCAGCTTTCACGGTGCTTCCGGATCCAGTCGAGCAGAGCCCGTTCAAAGCCGATGTCGTAGCCCAGCCGTTCCGACTCTATCCACTTGTGGCGAAGGATTTCTTCACGCTCGGCGAGGAACTCTTGGTAGAGACTCGATTGCTTCACGAACTCATGGGAGGACTTGTCGGACTCTAGTTGGGAAGATGAAGACATGGCGACCACTGCGTTATAAGCGACGGGGACCTATAGAGAGCAGGAAGATAGGTATCTTCTTTGAAAAATTAACCACTGGGCTACGGGCGAAGATTTTTCCCTTGACGACAATGCTTTGGGGCATTCCCAGACCACGGTGCTGGAGAAGGGAATCGTAGGCCTCTTCATTTAATGGCACCATAATATCTGTCTCTGAGATTTAGGAATGACGGAGTGTCTGTCAATGCCTGCGGTTTGATTGAGCTGAACGCGAAAATCTATAAGGAAGCTGTGTCGTATGTATTATCACGGGAGATGCTTTCGGGCGAGTTGAGAGAGAATATCTTCTCCAATCGCGCGAAAAATCCGGGCGGCTTCACTCTCAGGTGAGCTGACAACGACCGGTTTGCCGGCGTCGCCACCGGCGCGGATTTCCTGGATGAGCGGAACCTGGCCGATGAGCACGGTGCCGAGGGAGTCGGCGGTTTTCTGGCCGCCGCCCTCACCAAACAGCGAGTGCTTTTGACCGGAAGGATCGAGGAAGTAACTCATGTTTTCCGCGACGCCGAGGAGCGGCACGTTGACCTTTTGGAACATGAGGCCGCCCTTGCGGGCGACATTGGTTGCGGCGGGCTGCGGGGTGGTCACGAGCACCGCGCCGTCGAGCGGGAGTGTCTGCACGAGCGAGAGTTGCGCGTCACCGGTGCCGGGAGGCAGGTCCACGATGAGGATGTCCAGCTCGCCCCATTTCACGTTTTGCACGAATTGCTGGATAGTCTTCATGATCATCGGGCCGCGCCAGACGACGGGCGTGTTGTCATCGACGAGGAAGCCCATGCTCATGACTTTGACGCCGTGTTTTTCCATCGGGAGGAGGTTGTCACCTTCGACCATGGGGCGACCTTCGAGGCCGATCATGAGCGGCACCGAAGGCCCGTAGATGTCGCAGTCCATGAGACCGACTTTGCCGGGGCGGCCTTTGGCGGTGAGAATCTGGGCGAGGCCGCAGGCGAGGTTGACGGCGAAGGTGCTCTTGCCCACGCCGCCTTTGCCGGAAGCGATGGCGACAGCGTATTGGATGGTTTTGGGAGCGGAGGTGTTTCCTGCCAGATTGCCGCCGGTGGGCGTCGCCTTGGCGGCGGGGGCAACGGCGATGTCCACCACGGTGGCTTTCACACCGGGGAGAGATTGGAGGCATTTCTCGATCTCTTGCTTGAGATGCAGGGGAATTTTGGGGTCGGACGTGGCGAGGGCGAGCGAGACCTTGGCGGTGCCATCCACGAGGGCGGCAGAGCGGACGAGGCCGAAAGAAACGATATCACGGCTGAAGCCGGGATATTTCACTTGTTTGAGGGCTTCCTTGATATCGTCGGGTGTCACGGTGTGTATAAAATTTGGAACAGAAAAGGTTTTACGTTGTTAAGGGAGGCTGGGCTGTAAATAGAAATGGACTGTTCCCTAGCAACCATCACCTCACTTTTTGTCATGCACAACTTGCTTCGTCTTCTGGCTCTCGCTTTGGCGATGACCTCCCTCAACGCATTCGCCGTTCAAGATCTCGGCGATGTTGTCATCTCGGCCGATCTTAAAACCATCGCCGTTCGCGTATCGGGCAGTCCCGTCGAGATAGACAATCTGGCCAAGCAAGCTTTCAACGCCCACGGCCGCTACCGTCTGGCGGCGACGGGTGGCGCGTTTGACATCAAGTTCACGCAGGTGGCGGCCGCGCAGGTGCAGGTCAACGTGACCAAGGGAGGGGCATCGGTTCTATCCCAAGTCGTCTCGGGCACGAGCTCGCGCAACGCGCTCTTCCGCGCGGCCGATGTGGCGGTGCAAGCCACCAGCGGGCTCAAGGGGTTTTTCTCCAATCGGCTGACGTTTATCAGCACCTACTCCGGCCATCAGGAAGTGTTCACCAGCGATTTGTTTTTCGGTGAGGTCAAACAGATCACCCGCGATAACGCGCAGGCGATCACTCCCCGCTGGGCGCCGGACGGACGGAAGATTCTCTACACGAGTTTCTACAAGTCGGGGTTCCCTGATATTTTCCTCATCGATCTGAACAGCCTTCAGCGCACGCTTTTTGTTAGTGTTAAGGGCACCAACAGCGGCGCGCGCTTCAGTCCCAACGCCTCGCAAGTCGCCATGGTGCTCTCGGGCGAGGGCAACCCGGAAATTTATGTGAGCAACGCGCAGGGGCGGCAGATCGCCCGGCGCACGCGTTCGGCCTCGGTCGAGGCTTCGCCCTGCTGGTCGCCCGACGGTTCCAAGCTGTTGTTCACGTCTGACGCCGCCGGCGGTCCGCAACTTTACGTCATGCCGTCGGGCGGTGGAAGCATTCAGCGCATCCCGACCGCGATCAGCCGTTATTGCGCCGAGCCCGATTGGAGCAAGGGCGATCCCAACAAGATCGCGTTTACCGTGCGGGCTGGCAGCGGCTACCAAGTCGCGGTTTATGACCTTTCTGGCAAGACGCCCACGAAGATCGTGTCGAAGGCGACGAGCGACGCGGTCGAGCCTTCGTGGCTCGGCGACGGGCGCCATCTGGTTTACACCGCGCGCGCCGCCAACAGCCGTAGTCTCACCATTCTCGATACGGAAACGGGCAAGACCACCCGTATAAGCCCGGCGGCCATGCGAGAGGTTTCGCAGGCCAGCGTATGGGCGCCCTGAGCGGTTTCGGATTTTTAGACATAAAAAAGCCGCCCCGTTTTGAAGGGCGGCTGGTATAGAAAACTCAGGCGATTGCCTTGAGGTAGTTGGCCTCGGCGGCGTCCCAATCGACCACGTTCCAGAAGGCGGCGATGTAGTCAGGGCGTCGGTTTTGATAGTTCAGGTAGTAGGCGTGCTCCCAGACGTCGAGGGCGAGGACGGGTTTGCCTTCGATGCCAGCGACAACCTTGCCCATGATGGGGCTGTCTTGGTTGGCGGTGGAGCCGACCGCGATTTTCTTATCGGCGGTGACGACGAGCCAGGCCCAGCCGGAGCCGAAGCGGGTGGCGCCGGCGGCGGCAAAGGCGGCCTTGAACTTGTCGAAGTCACCAAACGTGGCGTTGATGGCTTCGGCGAGCTTGCCTTTGGGGGCGCCGCCTTTGCCGGGGGCGATGATCTTCCAGAAGAACGAGTGGTTGGCGTGCCCGCCGCCGTTGTTGCGCACCGCACCGCGAATAGCCTCGGGGACTTTCGAGAGGTCGGCAATGAGATCGCACACGCAGTCGGGGACGGAGACCCCGGCGTCGGCGAGGGCTTTGTTCACATTGGTGATGTAAGCCTGATGATGCTTGGAATGATGGATTTCCATCGTTTTGGCATCAATGTGGGGGACGAGGGCGTCGTAAGCGTAGGCGAGTTTAGGGAGTTCGTAGGCCATGGTGGGAGTGTTCGATTGATTGGAGGATTAGAGAGGAGCAGCGTGTTCACCGCTTGAAAAGCGTCAACCATGCAGGAGGCATGGGAGGGTTTTCCTTCAACGTGGCGAGCGATGGGCGATATTTTTGGGATGAATACCGGATTGCGGTAAAGAACCTGCTTTGTAATTAAGATGTAAAAGTTATGATGCGCTCATTTAAGCTTTCTGAGGCGATCAAGATCATACCGGAGGATTTGGAAGACTTGTTGGTGCGGGGCGCCTACTTGGAGCACAGTGCCCAGAAGTTGAAAAGCATGCATCAGGAGCAATCGGCACGATTGGAAACGGTGCGTGCGACGCAGCCCCCGTTTATGTTTTTGCGTCCCAAAGACACGCGGGAGGCTTACAGGGAGGCGACTTTGGGGACGATTCAGGATCTGGCTACGATCGAAAAGGCGCTTTTTGTGAATGCCAAGCTGTCCGCCTATCTGCGAAAGATTTCCATCGATCGGCTCGAGAAATGGATGCGTGACCACTGCGCGGAATATAGGGTGGGCTTGGCGGCGGAGCATTATGCGGTAGATTGGGAGCAATCGCTGGATCGCTTCATTGAACATGCGAAGACATTTGTTCGTGTGTTGGGTTCGGCCCGCAACACCGCCCCGGCCGGCTACAACCATCAGAAAAATGCCTTTTCGCCGGCGGCCTACGAGGCCATCAAGCTGGCGCATACGGTCGCCCTGCGCGTGGAGGCGGATATTCTTGCGACCAATACCATCGCCGAGGAGCATGACCGAATGGTTGGCAAGACCGTGTTTAACGATCCGATGCCGCGTCTCGTGCAGGAGCCTTACGCTGCGGTGGTAGGCCAGATTTCAGGACTTTCCCCAACGGCCGCACAGGCGGAATTCACGCGCGTAATTGATGCCGTCGATGATTTGATCAATCGCGAATTGGATGCCCTGATTAGCCGGGTGAGAAATTCCGGACGGGAGCTTCTGGGGCGCACGCAAGGTTATGTTGACGAAGCCTGGAGCCAATTGCACGCCCACGCGGTCGCTCATAGCGTGGATCGCACGCAGATTGAGGCCGTGGTGGCCCAGACCGAGCGTCTTTACACCAGCGACATGCAGTTGATGACGGCCTGAAGCCGTGCGCGGTTAAAGTCCGAAGTGCCGGGCGAGCCGCCAGCCCAGGTAAACACCGGACATGGCTCCGACGCCGCTCAGGAAAAAGGCCCACATGAAGCCGAGTGGGTCCGCCAAATACCAGACGGCGTAGCTCAAGATTGTCGAGCACAGGCCGATCATCAATTTCATGGGATCGGAGAGTTGTTCGACGCGGGTGGTTCCTCAAGAGCCGGGCTGCTGCTCCTCGCGTTCGACCGGCTTGATGGTGCGGGGGTTTTCCTCCGCTTGGGTCGTCATGAAATCGATGAGGCGATCATTGAACGTCTTCGCGGGGTCGTGGCCCATTTTTTTCAAAGCCTGCACGAGGGCCGCGACTTCGACTAGGCGAGCGATATCGCGGCCGGGGCGAACGAAGAGCTCAATATGCGGTAGCTGAATGCCAAGGATGTTGTAATAATTTTCCTCCAGCCCGGTGCGTTCCTCGATGACATCGGGCGTCCATTCGCGGAGGGAGATGACCATGTCGATGCGTTTGTCGACGCGGACGCTTTTGATGCCGAACATCTCGGCGATGTTGATGATGCCGATGCCGCGACATTCCATGTAGCCGCGGTTCAGGGGGCGGCTGGAGGCGATGAGTTCGCGTTCGTCGAGGAGCTTTATCACCGTGAGATCGTCGGCGACGAGCGAGTGGCCGCGCTCGATGAGGGCGAGGGCGCACTCGCTTTTGCCGACGCCGGAGTCGCCGCGCAGCATCACACCCACGCCTTTCACGTCCAAGGTGGTCGCGTGTTCGGTCGAGGAGGGGGCAAACTCGTTGTCGATGCAGAGCGTGGCCAGGTTCACCCAGTTCATGGTGATCATGGGCGTGCGGAAGAGCGGGAGATTGCGCTCCTGGGCGACGGCGAGCAGCGGATGAGTGGGGTGATAGTTGCGGGTGAGGACGATGCAGGGCACGCCGCGGTCGATCATCTCGTTGATGATCTCAATCTGGCGGTGTTGATCGACCGTCTTGAAGTAGGTCATCTCGGCGGCGCCGAGGATCTGAATGCGTTTGTTCGCGAAATATTTGAAGAAGCCGGTAAGCGCGAGCGAAGGGCGGTTGATGGAGCCTTCTTTTATGAGGCGGTGCAGGCCGTCGCCGCCGGTGACCAGCTCGAGCTTGAGCTTATCGCGGTAGGTCTCGAAGAAATGGGCAACCGTGATTCCGTGGATGGATTTGGGCATGGGGGGCGGCGGCTAGGGGTGAAAGGCTGTGGGCGGTCTACATGTTGAAATCTTTGCCTAGGTAGAATTCGCGGGCCTGGGCGTCGTTGATGAGGAAGTCGCCGGTGCCTTCGGTGAGGACACGGCCTTGATGGATGAGGTAGGCGCGATCAACGATGCGGAGGGTTTCCCGGACGTTGTGATCCGTAATGATGACGCCGATGCCGCGTGCCTTCAGGTCGAGGATAATTTTTTGAACTTCCGAGACGGAGATGGGGTCGATGGCGGCGAAGGGCTCGTCCATCAGCAGGAACTTGGGGTTCGTAACAAGGGCGCGGGCGATTTCGAGGCGGCGGCGCTCGCCGCCCGAGAGGGTGTAGGCCGGCTGCCTAGCGACGTGCGTGAGGTGAAGCTCTTCCAAGTGGCGTTCCACGATGGCGGTGCGTTCGCGGCGGGCGACGCCGATGGCTTCGACGATGGCGAGGATGTTTTCCGTGACGGTGAGTTTGCGGAAGGTGGACGGTTCCTGCGGCAGGTAGCCGAGGCCGAGGCGCGCGCGTTCGTGCATGCGCAGATGGGTGACATCACGCCCGTTGAGGGCGACGCGGCCCCTGGTGGCGGGAACAAGGCCGACAACCATGTAGAATGTGGTGGTTTTCCCGGCACCGTTGGGGCCGAGTAGTCCGACGATTTCACCGGCGCGGAGGTGCAGGTCGACGCCGTTGACGACCGTGCGCTGGCCGTAGGTTTTGACCAGGCCAGACGTGGTGATTTCCGAGGTGGCGGCGGTGGCGTCAGGGGCAATCATGGCGCTTTGGCGGGGGACTGCATGGGCTTTTCCTTGTCGAAGCCGAGGTCTTTGATCGGAGGGCCGGTGATCTCGATATCGTCGCCAAACAGGCGGCGCTCGCCACGGAGCAGAATGATGCGCGTGCCCTTGGCGACATAAGGGCCGGAGCTGTCGACGACGACGGGATGATCGGTGAGCACGATGCGGTTTTCCTTGGGAAACACCTCGGCGCGGCCGCAGGTGACGTCACGGTCGCCCTGCATGATGTGAACATTGCCGGTGGCGACGAGGGTTTTGAATTTATCGAGCTTGCCCACGGTGGCATCCGTGTCGCCGAGGCGGGCGGCGAGGACGTCGAGATGGTCACAAGTCAGCCGCATGTTGTTGCCGGTGACGACGACATTTTGATCAAAGATGGAATGGGTGTCGGTATCAGTGCTCCACATTTCCAGCGATTTGCTGGTTATGACGGTGGGAATGGAAGGACCGTCGGGTGCGGCCGTCTTTTTGGTTTCTGCGGAGAGCGCGGCGCAGCAACTAAACGCGATGAAGCCGAAGCCCAGGGCCAAGTATCGGAAAACGAGGGAAGAGGTCATTTGATAAGGTCTTTAAGCTCGTCCCGAAAGGTGACGCGGGCGTTGTTTTTGATCAAAACTCTTTTCTCTTGGTGAAAGTAAGTCCACTGCTCCCCGGTGAGATCCACGTCGTCGCGCATGAAGTGGAGGGATTCCGGTCCTGTTACCATTTGCTTGTCGGTGTAAGCGGTGGCGAGGGGGCTGATGAGAATGCAGTCAATGCGGCCGGAGCCGTCGCTGTTGAACAGCGTGAAGTTCATGTTCTTCGCATCAATCCGGGTGTTGCTGACGATGACCGCCTCGTCGGCGTGCATGAACGAAATGCGCACGCCGGTCTTGTTGAAGGACGGGAGGCGGAAATTTTTTATCGGCGCGCTGCTTTTTATCTGAGGCGTGGTGTCGGCGGATGCGACGAAAGGGAGAACGAGAAAGAGAACGAGAAAGAGGACGAGGTCGGGAGCGGAGCGGGAGGAGTTCATTCGGGAAACGTATGACCCTGCGCGGCGAGGATATGTTCACACACTTCGCGGACGGCCCCGCGGCCTGCGGGGCGGCGGGTGATGTAGCCGGCGGCGGTGAGGGCGGACGGCATGGCGTCGGGCACAGAGATACCGATGCCGGCCCACTGAATGGCGGCGGTATCAATGTCGTCGTCGCCCATGTAAACGCATTGCTCGGGCTTGAGGCCGAGGGCGGCGGCGAGTTCCTTGAGCGCGGTGATTTTGTCTACGCGGCCCTGGACGAGGTGGGGGATCTTAAGCTCGGAGGCGCGGACGGTGGTGGCTCCGGAGGCGCGGCCGCTGATCCAGGCGGTGGCGATGCCGGCCTTGCCGAGGCGCACGAGGCCCATGCCGTCGAGGATGGAGAAGGTTTTGCTCTCGGTGCCGTCGGCGGAGACGTGGATGGTGCCGTCGGTGAGGATGCCGTCCACGTCCATCGCGAAGAGGCGTATGGCGGCCCAGCGTTGAGAGGGGATGAGGGCTTTCATTAAATCGTTCTCGTGAATCGTGATCTTACTCGTTCTCGGGTTCGGAAGATATCAAGGGAGAACGAGAATGAGTAAGAGAACGAGAACGATTTTCTTGCGGCGAAACACGGGCGAATCGGAATTTTGACCACGAATGAAATCCGCCAATGGGCGGATTTTCTGGGAGCGGCCTCTCGCAATTGCTCCGGCTGGGAATCGGAGGGGCGGCTGATGCCGCCGGGGGCTAAAAATCTACAACCACATCTTTGCCAAAAGACAGGTTGGCCACTTCTGTAGCGAGGCGAACAATAGTCTTTTTAAGCACGTTGTTTAGATTCGTTGACACAAGCCACCCTCCGGGTAGGCTTTCCTGATGATCGCGAAGATCTGGACGGTCAGGGTATAGCTCTTCAGCAGTTCGTGCGATATAGCGACGCTTGCGACCTTGGGCATCAGGATGTGCCGAGCAGCGTTCCAAAAATCCGGCGTCTGTTTTTGCTAACTCGCGTAACACGAAAACCATCGCCTCTTTTGCGTTTCCGTATGGGTAAGTTTTACCTAACAGGACTAAATGACCGCCGCGTGTGCTTTCTCCTGCGAAGCGTGTGGCGCGGTTAATCGGAGCAGGGAGCGTAGAACTCGGGGGCACCGTTCGTTGAGTTGTTTCTATTCCTGATGAACGTCCTAAACTAGCGAGATACTCGGCGACATCGTCGTCACCCGGTCTGATACCGGTTTTCGACTCGACAGCACTCGCAAGGAGATCAACCAGCAATTCGTCACCTTTTTCAACCAACTCGCGCCAAGCATTTGGTATTGCAGCACGGGATTGTGATTTTCTGTTTCGGCTTCGATATTCATTTCGTGCATTTTCTAAGGCCGTTCCTGATTCAACATTTGTGCGTGCAAGATAGCGATCTAGTATGAGTGCCGCTTCATTCGATGAACGTTCGAACAGATCAAGTTTATAAACACGACGGTCTTCGTAGCTGCCCTGTTCTGCTGGTAGATAAAAACTCCACGTCTTACCATCCGTTAAAACTATGAATGGCACACCAGTATGAAATGCATACTCCAATGCCTGCCGAACCGCGTCCTCTGCTTTCCCAGGCTGTTTGACCTCTATGAAAATTGCTGGCTTGGATGGCGGATAACATAGCGCGAAATCGGCACGACCCTCACCTGTTTGATACTCAGGCCAGACGACATTGGTATCCCAGCTATCCCACCCTAGCTCTTGTAGAATACGAAGCACTATCCCTTGAGATATTGCCTGCTCGTTTGGAAAGCGTCCCTGTCGTAGTTTAGCGGTTATGTCGCTTAATGTTGTTTCGAGGGACATGGTGAAATGGGTTGATGAGGTTAATTTTTACCCGATCCAGGCGGCGATTTTTTCGATGAGGGTTTCGCGGGTCGGGCGGTAAACCATTTCCAACTCGGGGGCGAAGGGGACGGGCATGTCGAGGGAACCGATGCGGAGCGGGGCGGCTTCCAGACTGAAGAAGTGTTCCTCGGTGAGGCGGGCGACCAGCTCGGCGCCGAAGCCGTGGGTGCGGCGGCCTTCGTGCAACACGATCAAGCGGTGGGTGCGTTCGAGGGAGGCTTTGATGGCGTCGAGTTTCAACGGGGCGAGTCCGCGCAGGTCGAAGAGGTCGAAGGTTTTTTCGTATTCGGAGGCGAAGTAATCGCAGGCTTCGAGGGCGGGGAGCGTCATCTCGCCGTAGGTAATAAACGTGGCGTAGTCGCCGGCGCGGAGGCGTTTGGGCTGCCAGACGTCGCGATAGTTGGCGTCCCAAGCGACGGGGTGTTTGCCGCGGCGGTAGAGACCTTTGTGCTCGAAGAGGAGGACGGGGTTGTTGTCCTCGTAGGCGGCGAGGATGGCGTTGAAGGCGTCCTGCGGGGTGCTCGGGTAGATGGCCTTGAGGCCGGGCATGGCGAGGAGCATCGACTCCAGATCCTGCGAGTGGAAGGAGCCCATCGTGAGGCCGCCGCCGGTGGGGAGACGGAAGACGAGGGGGGCGGCGGCACCGGCGCGGAAGTGGTAGGTGGCGGCGTTGAGCGTGATCTGCGTCATCGCGTCGGTGCAGAAGTCGGAGAACTGGAATTCTTCGATGGGGCGGTGGCCGTTGAGGGCCATGCCGATGGCGTAGCCGGTGCAGGCGCTTTCGGCGAGCGGGGTGTTGAAAACCTTGGCGCGGCCGAAGTCCCTGAGGAGGCCGTCGGTGACTTTGAAGGCACCGCCGTAGGTGCCGATGTCCTGGCCCATGATCATCGACTCGGGGCGCTCGGCGAGGACTTTGCGGAGGGCTTGGTTGATGGCTTGGGCCATCGTGAGTTGTTCGACGGCGGCGGGCGTGGCTTTCCAAGGCATCGCGGGGGCTTCGGGGGCGAAGACGTCGGCGAGCATGGTGCCGGGGGCGGGGCGCGGCACGGCGAGGGAAACCTGGATGCAGGCTTCGAGGTAGGCGTGGAGCTCGGCCTCGATTTTTTCGATGGCGGGGAGGTGGCCGGCGGCGACGAGTTGCGCGCGGAATTTGGGGAGCGGGTCGGCGGCGAAGAAGGAGTCGGACTCGCCGGGGAGGAGGTAGTCGCAGGTGTCGTAGGCGGCGTGTCCGCGGAGGCGGAGGGTGTGGGCCTCGATGAGCACGGGGCGCGAGGTGGCGCGGACTTTGTCGATGGCGGCGGCGAGGGTGCGCGTGGTTGAGGCGACATCGCCGGTGGCGTCGAGCGAGAAGCCTTCGATGCCGTAGCCGGCGGCGCGTTTCCAGAGCTCGGTGCCGACGGTGAACTGTTCGCTGACGGGGGTCGAGTAGGCGTATTTGTTGTTGATGATGACGAAGACGACGGGGAGG
>JANYJB010000017.1 GCA_025361935.1 Verrucomicrobiota bacterium | reverse complement strand
CTTCCGTCACGCAGCTGTAGCTCAACTGGATAGAGCGTCGCACTACGGATGCGAAGGTTTGGGGTTCGACTCCCTACAGCTGCACCATTTCCAGTAAAACCCGTAACCTCAATGGTTACGGGTTTTTTATTTGCCGGATGGCCGTCATCCTTTCTTAGCCTTGCGGTAATCTCGCGGGGATAAGCCCATGACACGCCTGAAGCGACGCGAGAAATACAACGCGTCCTCCACGCCGAGTTCGGCGGCCACCCGGCTGACCGGCCAGTCCGTCGTATCCAGCAGCGTGCAGGCTCTGCGGATTTTCAACCGCAGGAAATAATCAATCGGGGCGAAACCATAGCGTCGGCGAAACATCGCGGAAAAATGCGCCGGAGAAAGATTCGCCTTGCGGGATAGCATGGCCAGCGTCGGCCGCCCGCTGGGGTTTTCCCTCATCCACGCCGCCACTGCTTCGATGGCTTCGCTTGTGTTGGTCGCCCTTTCTGCCGCCGAGGCCGGCACCAAGTTCGCCAGCGTCCACCTCAACGCGGCACAGGCCGCAAGCAAATGCCTCTCATCGTAGCCGGCCGCCAGTTGCTCATGCACACGCCCGAGGTTGAGTTTTTCAGGATCGCCCGCATGCAGGTGAAGCACCCCGCCAATCGTTGGTAACCCATGCCAGCGCCACCAATCGAAAACTTCTGTTCCGGCAAAATGCACCCATTGTATTGTCCATGCGTGCGTATCGTCGGCCCCGTAGGAATGCGGCTGGCCGGGTGCGATCAGCACGGCCTCCCCGGCTTCTATCCGTAATGACGGGGCCCCGTTTCCCAATCGCACCCAGCCTCGTCCGGCCTGGCACACGATAAGAATAGCCGCCGCGACACCCTCCGGACGACCCACCCCGTGCGCCTGCGCTTCCGGAAAATATCCCGCATCGGTCGGATAGAGCCCTTTCATCAACGGATGCACCGCCAGCGCCGCCACCACCGGACGAGGCAGCACGATCATCTGTTGGCCGGCAAATCCATCCCGAACGGGCTTCCACTCATTCATCATAAGATAGTCTATAAAAACCCACATAGACTCCATTCCAAAAGAAACCGTCAAAAGATATTATCCTCCAATGGCCACGCACCCCAACAACCCGGCTGGCACCACACCCGCTGTCGTTATCACGCAAGCCGACGTCGTCATCCCCACCTACCTGCCGCTGCCGCCCGACAGGAACCCGATGTTCCTCGAAAAGCGCGTTTACCAGGGTTCCAGCGGCTGCGTTTACCCGCTGCCGTTCACAGATCGCATCGCCGAAAAACCTGTCAACCGCTCGTGGCGCGGACTCTGGATCGAAAACGAATACCTACGCGCACTCGTTCTCCCCGAGATCGGCGGTCGCATCCACGTTCTACAGGACAAGACCAACGGCTACGACCTCATCTACCGGCAGGACGTCATCAAACCCGCCCTCGTAGGCCTCGCCGGGCCGTGGATCAGCGGCGGCATCGAGTTTAACTGGCCCCAGCACCACCGCCCCGCGACTTTCCTGCCCACCGAGATTCATATCGAGGAGGGCGAAGACGGCTCGAAAACCATCTGGTGCGGCGATCACGATCCGATGGCCCGCATGAAGGCGATGCACGGCGTCTGCCTGCGCCCCGGCATTGCCCGGCTCGAACTGCGTGTGCGCGCCTACAACCGCACTCCGCTTCCGCAGACTTTCCTGTGGTGGGCCAACGTCGCCACCCGCGTCCACGAGTCCTACCAGAGTTTTTTCCCTCCCGATGTTTACTACATCGCCGACCACGCCAAGCGCGCCACCAGTCGTTACCCGCTTTGCGAGGGCCATTACTACGGCGTCGATTACGGCGCGCGCGCCCGCGACGGCGTGCCCGCCTCCGAAGCCCCGCCGCTCTACGTCCCGCCCGCCAGCGGCGGCCAGACTGCCGTCAACTACGCGCCGAACGACCTGTCGTTCTACGCCAACATCCCTGTGCCCACGTCCTACATGTGCATGGGCAGCCGCGAAAACTTTTGCGGCGGCTACGACCACCGCGAGCAGGCCGGCTTGCTCCACCTCGCCAACCATCATGTCTCTCCGGGTAAGAAGCAGTGGACGTGGGGCAACCACCCGTTCGGTTACGCGTGGGATCGCAACCTCACCGACCGTGATGGCCGCGGCGAATTCGCTCCCTATATCGAGCTCATGGCCGGCGTTTACACCGACAACCAGCCCGATTTCTCCTTTCTCCAGCCCGGCGAAACCAAAACCTGGACCCAATACTGGGCACCGCTCGCCCAAATCGGCCCCGCTCTCCACGCCAACTACGAAGCCGCCCTCTCCCTCGCGCTCGATGCTCGCCGCCTGCGCCTCGGCGTCGCCGTCTTCGCCGCGCACCGCTCCATCCGCGTTTCCCTGACCATCAAGGGTCGCCGCTTCCGAGAAAACACCGCCAACCTGTCGCCCGCCGCACCCTTCATCGACACGGTAGTGCTGCCCGCCAAGACCGCCCTCACCGATGTGCGCGTAACCGTCACCACCGCCGAGGGCCGCGAACTCATCGCCTACCAACCCAAACCACGCACCGAGACCGCCGTGCCGCCCGCCGCCACCGAGCCGCCCGCCCCCGCCGACATCACTTCCAACGACGAGCTCTACGTCACCGGCCTGCACCTCGCCCAATACCGCCACGCCACCCGCCCGGCCGACGCCTACTGGCGCGAAGCCATCCGCCGCGACTCCGGCGACTCCCGCAGCCACACCGCGCTCGCCGGCTGGCACCTGCGCCGGGGCGAATTCACCACCGCCGAATCGCACGCCCGCACCGCCCTTGCCCGCCTCACCCGCCGTAATCCCAACCCGGCCGACGGCGAACCGCTATATCTCCTCGGCGTCATTCTCACCCACCTCGATCGCGCCGACGAAGCCTACGATTTTTTCTACAAAGCCACGTGGAACCAGGCGTGGGCCGGCGCTTCCTACCACGCCCTCGCCGAACTCGACTGCCGCCGCGCCGACTGGGGCTCCGCGCTCGACCACCTGGACCGTTCCCTGCGTCTCGACACCGACAATCTCCGCGCCCGCGACCTCCGCATCATGGTGCTGCGTCAACTGGGCCGCGACGCCGAGGCCTCGACCCTGCTCGACGCCACCCTCGCCCTCGACCCGCTCGATGGCTGGGCCCGTCACCTCGCCGGTCGCACCGATCTCGGCGACGCTCAAGCCCGCCTCGACCTCGCCCACGACCTGGCCCGCGCCGGTTTCCTGGCCGACGCCATCGCCATCCTCTCCGCCGTGTCGCCCGCCGCCACCGATCTGCCGGATCAGGGCTGGGGCGCCGCCCCGCTCACCGCCTACACGCTCGGCTGGCTGCATCAAAAATCCGGTGACAACCACGCTGCTTCGTCCGCTTTCCGCCGCGCCTCCGCGTTGCCCTCCGACTACTGTTTCCCTGCCCGCCTCGAAGAGATCGCCGTCCTCGCCGCCGCCTCCGCCGCCAACCCGGCCGATGCCCGCGCACCTTACTATCTGGGCAACCTCCTCTACGACCGCCGTCGCCACGCCGAGGCCATCCAGCTCTGGGAACGCGCCGCCAAGCTCGACCCTTCGTTCCCCACCACGTGGCGCAACCTCGGCATCGGCTACTTCAACATCACAAAAAACCCTGCCAAGTCCCGCGCCGCCTACGACCGCGCCTGCCGCCTCGCCCCCACCGACGCCCGACTGCTGTTCGAGCGCGACCAACTCTGGAAACGTCTCGGCGAAGCTCCGGCCAAACGCCTGCGCATCCTCGAAAAACACCCCGCGCTCACCGCCCGGCGCGACGACCTCAGCGTCGAACTCTGCGCGCTCTACAACCAGACCGGCCAACCCGCCAAAGCCCGCGCCATCGCCTCCACCCGCCACTTCCAACCGTGGGAAGGCGGCGAGGGTCAAGCGATGGGCCAGCACGTGCGCTCGCACATACTGCTCGGCCGCTCCGCGCTCGCCGGCGGCGACCACGCCGCCGCCATCCAAAACTTCAAACACGCCCTCTCCTCACCCGAAAACCTCGGCGAGGCCAAGCACCTGCTCGCCAACCGGAGCGACATTCTCTTCTGGCTCGGCGAGGCCCGCGCCGCCGCAGGCAACCGCACCGAAGCCCGCGCCGCCTGGACCGCCGCCACCACCTTCAAAGGCGACTTCCAGGACATGAGTGTGCGTGCCTTCTCCGAGATGACTTACTTCTCCGCGCTTGCTTGGTCCCGCCTCGGCCAGAAAACCAAAGCCACCCGCCTGCTCACCGATTTGCTGGCCTACGCCCGCGATTTGGAAAAAAAGCCCGCCAAGATCGACTATTTCGCCACATCGTTGCCGACCATGTTGCTCTTCGACGCCGATCTGCAAGCCGTGCAAACCACCACCGCCCGCTTCCTCCAAGCCCAGGCCCTCCTCGGCCTAGGCCGAAAAGCCAAGGCGCGCGCCCTCCTGACCGACGTCCTCAAGCGCGACCCCAACCACGCGACAGGCTTCGATCTGCTTAACTCCGGTCATTAATTATCCCATGATGAAAAAGCCCCTCTTGATTTGTCTGGCCCTGACGGCGCTCGCCCGATTGAGCGCCGCGCCGCAGGACGCGGCCCCGCAAACTTACTTGGCCGGAATTTCCACCGAGATGAAAGTGCTGTGGCCGGCGAACCATACCATCAACCTCGTTTGTCACGGTCATAGCGTGCCCGCGGGCTATGCGCGGACACCCGAGGTGCGGACGTTTGATGCCTACCCTTATTTGATGCATCGCGGACTAAGCGAACGCTTCCCTCATGCGGTTGTTAACGTCGTCGTCACAGCGATCGGCGGTGAAAACTCCGAGCAGGGAGCCAGACGGTTTGAAAAAGATGTATTAAGCCTGCGGCCCGAACTCGTGACGATTGATTACGGCTTGAACGACCGCTCCATCGGCCTTGTTCGGGCGGAGAAGGGCTGGCGTTCCATGATCGAGGCCGCGCTGGCTGCCCATATCAAGGTGGTGCTATTGACCCCCACCGCAGACTTGAGCGCGAAGCTGGATGATCCGAAAGATCCCCTGAACCAACACGCGGAACAGATTCGCGGACTCGCGGTGGAATACCAAGTCGGGCTCGTGGACAGCCTGGCTGCCTTTAAAAACTATGTCCATAAAGGCGGGAATTTGCCGGACCTCATGGCGCAGGTGAACCACCCCAATCGCAAAGGCAATGAACTAGTCGCCGCCGAATTACTAAAATGGTTTCCCCTAGATAACTAAAACTATGATCCCCGCTACCCCCTCGACAAATCATCCCGGAACGCCGCCCACCTACAATTACGGCTACATCTGGCTGATCTCCATCGTCGCCGCCCTCGGCGGCCTGCTCTTCGGCTGGGACTGGGTCGTGGTCGGCGGAGCGAAGCCTTTTTTCGAACGCTACTTTCACATCGAGAACAACGCCGCTCTCTCCGGCTGGGCTAACAGTTGCGCACTCATCGGCTGCCTGGTCGGCGCGTTGACCAGCGGGGTGTTGAGCGACCGGCTCGGCCGCAAACGCCTGCTGGTCGCCTCCGCCGTGCTCTTCGCCATTACCTCGATCGGCAACGGCTTGGCGGAATCGTTTTCCGTTTTCATTTTTTGGCGCATCCTCGGCGGCGTGGCCATCGGTCTGGCTTCGAGCCTCTCGCCCATGTATATCTCCGAGGTCGCTCCTGCCTCGATGCGGGGACGCTTGGTCTCGGTCAACCAGCTCACCATCGTGGTCGGCGTGCTCGTCGCGCAACTGCTCAACTGGTGGCTGGTGCGTGATCTGCCCGCCGGTGCGACCGACGAATTCATCCGCAACTCTTGGTTCGGCCAGCATGGCTGGCGCTGGATGTTCGCCCTGACCGCTGCGCCTTCGCTGCTGTTTTTTATCGGCATGGGGTTCGTGCCGGAGAGCCCACGTTGGTTGCTCAAAAAAGGCCGTGAAGCCGAGGCGACTCGCACCCTCACCCGCATCGGCGGCGAAGCCTACGCGCAGGCGGAAATCCGCGACGGAGCGATCAACTTGAACCAAGAAAAAGCCCAATCCGCGCGCCTCGCCGACTTGCTCGATCCGCGCCTGCGCAAGGTCCTGGTGCTCGGCGTCGTGCTTGCAGTGTTCCAGCAGTGGTGCGGCATCAACGTGATTTTTAATTACGCCGAGGACATCTTCCGCGCCGCCGGCTACGATATTTCCAGCGTGTTGAAAAACATCGCTTGGACCGGCTCCGTGAATCTCGCCTTCACCTTCGTAGCGCTCGGGTTTGTGGATCGCGTGGGGCGGCGTCCGCTCATGCTGGTCGGCGCTTTTGGGCTGGCGGCGGTCTATGGCGTGCTCGGGTGGTGCTATCACACGCACGTCACTGGCCTACCCATGCTGCTCCTCGTGCTGGCCGCAATCGCTTGCTACTCGATGTCACTCGCTCCGGTCACGTGGGTGGTTATCTCGGAAATCTTTCCCAACCGGATTCGCGGCGCGGCCATGGCGGTGGCGATTATCGCGCTGTGGCTGGCCTGCTTTATTCTCACCTACACGTTCCCGATTCTGAACACCACGCTCGGGGCCTCCGGCACGTTCTGGCTGTATGGCGTCATCTGCGTGCTCGGCGGTTTGTTCGTCTTTGCCAAACTCCCGGAAACCAGTGGCCGCACACTGGAGGAGATCGAGCGCGATCTCACCGAGTAATCCGGTCACCCCGGTTTCCCCTTCATCTGCTTTTATTCCCCAAATGAACCGCCCCCCCTTCCCTGCGCTGCTGCTTGCGCTTTTCTTGCCCTTCGGTCTGTCCCACCTCTCAGCCACGGAATCCCTCGATCTTTCAGGCGAATGGAAACTCGCGCTGGATCAGGACGACAAACTGCTACCGCAATCGCCGGATCAATGGAGTTTTAACGATACGATTCGCCTACCCGGCACGCTGACCCTCGCGGGCAAGGGCACTCCGCTCAAGCTGGAGCCGCGGCTCGACAAGGAGACGCTGAAGAGCCTACACCAGCGTTTTTCCTACGTCGGACCCGCCTGGTATCAGCGCGAGATCGACGTGCCGGCGGACTGGACGAATCGCACAGTGATCCTTGAGCTGGAGCGAGTGATTTGGGAATCGCGCGCCTGGGTAAACGGCCAGCCGGCGGGCTTGGCCGACTCGTTATGCGTGCCGCATCGCCATGATGTTTCCAAGCTGCTCCGCCCCGGTCGCAACGTGATCACCCTGCGGATCGACAACCGGGAGAAATTTCCCATCGGCATCGGCCACGCCTACACCAACGCCACGCAGACCATCTGGAATGGCGTGGTGGGAAAGATACGGTTGATGGCCGATCCCAACGCACACTTGCAGGGAGTGAGCCTCCGCTATGGCGGTCCCGGCGCCGTCTCCGCCGTGGCTACGCTCGAAAACTCAACCGACCAAGAAGTCGCCGGCACATTGGAAGTGCGCGTGACCGATCCAAAGGGGCAAAAGTTACCCGTCATCACACTGCCCCATACCGTGCCGGTGGGCAGCTCGCGCCATACGTTTCAAATCGAGCTGGGGGCGAATCCGCAGGAGTGGGACGAGTTTGACCCTTCGCTCTACCAGATCGAAGTCGCTCTTAAATCGGCCACGGGCGAATCCGTCGTTCGCAATAGCTACGGTCACCGCCGGATCGAAACGAAAGGCCGCCAGATTCTGGTCAATGGTCACCCGATTTTTCTGCGCGGCACGCTCGAGAATGCCATTTTCCCTAAAACTGCGCACCCCGACATGACCGGGAAGGAGTGGGAGAAACTCTGCGCCACCCTTAAAGCCCACGGCTTGAATCATATTCGTTTCCATTCGTATTGCCCGCCACAGGTCGCCTTCGACACGGCCGACAAATACGGAATCTATCTTCAAGTGGAACTGCCCAATTGGTCCTTCGCCATGGGCAAGCGCCCGGAGGTGGACGCCTTCTTCCGCGCCGAGGGCGAGCGGCTCTTTGCCGAGTATGGCGACCACCCGTCGTTTGCCCTGTTCAGCTTGGGCAATGAACTCACGGGCGATTTTGGTTTCATGGACGGTCTGGTGAAGCACTTCCGCTCGCTGGCTCCCGACAAGCTTTTCACCAGCACCACGTTTTCCTTCTCCCCACGCGGCAAGAAGCCGGGGCCCGAGGACGATTACTTTATCTCGCAGGAGACCACTTCCGGGTGGGTTCGCGGTCAGGGCTTTCTCAACCAAACGCCTCCCAACACGATGAACGACTACCGGAAGGGGTTGTCGAGTGTCGCCATACCACTGGTGAGCCACGAGGTCGGTCAATACAACAACTTCCCCAACTTGGCGGAACTGCCCAAGTATGAGGGCGGCCCGCTGCGCTCGCTCGCCTACGAGGCCATCCGGGATGACCTTAAGAAAAAGGGGCGACTCGACGACGCCCCGCGCCTCACGCGCGATTCCGGCAAACTGGCCGCCTTGCTCTACAAGGAGGACGTCGAGCGGGCTTTGCGCACGCCCGGCCAGGCGGGCATCCAGCTTCTCGACATGCGCGATTTCCCCGGCCAAAGCACCGCCACCGTGGGAATCCTCGACGCCTTCGGCGACAGCAAGGGGTTCATCTCGCCGGAAAAATTCCACGAGTTTGCTGGTGCCATCGTGCCGCTGGCCCGCATGGAAAAAATGGTTTGGTCCAACCAACAGGTTTTTAAGGCGGGGCTGGAGATCGCCCACTTCGGCAAGGCGCCGCTGGTGAATGCCGCCGTGTATTGGTCGCTGACCGATGGCAGTCGAATCGTCGGGGAGGGAACCCTCTCTCCAGCGCAGATTCCATCGGGTGCGGAGACAGAGCTTGGGATGATCGAGGTTCCTCTCCAGCCCGTGACTAAACCGACCCGGCTGGATCTCACGGTTTCCGTCAAGGGCACTCCCATCCGTAACTCTTGGTCGGTGTGGGTCTATCCGCCCGCCTCGGGCACCGTTCCGGCCAATGTCGAAATCCACCGATCGCTAGGAGGTCCCACATTCAAGGCCCTCGCAGCCGGGAAGCGGGTCCTGCTCTTGGTGCCGAACCGGGCTCTCCTGAAGAACCCGATAGATGCCCGGTTCATCCCCGTGTTCTGGTCGCCGCTGCATTTCCCCAACCAACCGGGAACCCTGGGCGCGACGATTGATTCCGGACACCCGGTCTTCGGCGGTTTCCCGACGGACACTTTCACAAACTGGCAGTGGTGGGAGATGTTCTCCGATTCCTTCGCCATGGATTTGGACGGCCTCGCCACGAAGCCGACCATGCCTTTGTGCTTCGTTGATAAATTTAACCGCAACGCCCTGCCCGCCGCCATCTGGGAGGCCAAAGTGGGAGCCGGACGGCTGCTGGTGTGCACTCTCGATATCGAAAGCGATCCCTCCAAGAGAATCGCCGCCGCCGCTCTGAAAGCTTCTATCTTGAACTACATGGCGGCTGATTCTTTCGCCCCTGCGGTGGCGATGCCCGAAGCCGTGCTTCAGTCTCTGTTCAAGACCGTCGATTATCAGGCGAGCGCCGAGACAGAGGATCAAGATAATCCGGTCGGCAAGGCCGTGGATGGCGATCCGTCAACCTACTGGCAAACCGAATGGAAGAGCGGGGCGAAACGACTACCGGCCACACTGACTTTGGACCTCGGAGTCTCGAAGGACGTCTCCGGCTTTTCCTACGCGCCGCGTCCCGACAACCGTCGGGCCAGGGTGAAGCAATACCGCATCGAGGGCAGCGATGATGGCAAAGTCTGGTCCGAGCTGATCGGCTCGGCGGAGTTTCCTGATTCCACAAAGGAAGCCAAAGTCTTCTTCCCCAAACCGGCAAAAATTCGCTACCTGCGGCTCGTCGCACTCAGCGACCACGGTGACTCGGGCCATGCGGCCGTCGCGGAGTTTAAACCTGAGTTCCCCAAGAGCGACGACCCGCGCTCACTCGGCATCGTGCCCGGCTTCAACGACGCCAAGTGAAGCAACGCACTCTCGTCACGCGCGGTTTCACGATCACAGAAACTCCTGAAACTCCTTCGGCAGGGGTGCCGTCGCCGCGAAGCTGTGGGTCCGCCCCGCCCATTCGTAGTCGAAGCGGGTTTCCAGCGAATGCAGAAAAAGACGCTTCTGCCCCGTCTCCTTGGCGAACTGGCGGTTGGCCGCAAAATCGCCGTAGGTCAGATCGCCCACGATGGGCAGATGGCGCAGCCCGCACTGCACGCGAAGCTGGTGGCTGCGGCCCGTGCGCGGATCTAGCTTAATGAGCGCAAGCGGCGGCACCGCTTGGCGACGCTGGCGCAGCACGGTCATCTGCGCTTCGGCCGGGATGTTGCCCCCGGTCTTGGCGCGCACCTGCCCGCCTTTTTTTTGCACGGAGAGGCGGTCGCGCCAGAGCTGCGAAGGCTGCGAGGGCTGACCGAAAACGAGGGCGTTGTAGATTTTCCGAACGTGTTTGTGCAGGAACATCTCACGCACGCTCTTGGCGAGTTCTACGCTCGCCGCGACGAGGATCACGCCCGACGTGGCGGAATCGAGGCGGTTGAGCAGATAAACGCGTTGCGGCAGGACGCCAGGCATGTCCGGCGTCCACTCGTAAAACTCGTCCTTCAGCACATAGGGCGCGTTCAACAGCGCACGCGCCTGCTCGCTGTGCATGTTGGGATGCGAGAGCACTCCGGCCGGCTTGGCCAGCGCCGCAAGACCGTTGGCGTCGTAGGTAAGAAGCTCCACGCCCGGACCGAGGGGAAGATTGTCCCAAAATTTTGAGGGGGTTCGGCTCATATCACTCGTAGGTAAAGGTGAACGTAAACTCCTGCGATTTCCCCAGCGCCGCGATCATCTCGTCGCTCCACGCGCCGTAAGGATCGCGTGCGGTGATGGCGCTCACGCAGGCGTCCTGCGCCGCGTGTCCGCCGCCGCCCTCAACCTTGGTGATCTCGGAAATCTTGCCTTCGGAGTTCATCCGGAAAACTACCGTAACCCGCGTCCCCTGCGTCGGGTAGATGTTGCTCTGATAAAGGATGCGCTCCCACTGCACCTGCACGCTGTCGATGAACTTCTTAAGGTATTCGCCATAACTGCTCCACTTGGCGTCGTAGGCGACCGCACCGATGTTTTCAGTGCCGAATTCGTTGTTCCGAAGCGGCGAAGGCCGCGCCTTTACGATGCTCGGTGCCAGAGTCTGGCGCGGCTGCGGACGCGCGGGATCGACCTTGTAATAAACGCTGCGCGACTTGCCCTGGTCGGCCTTCGCGTCGGCCGCGCCCTCGACAGCTTCGGGCACCGGCTTGGCTCCGGGTGCAATTTTTGCGATGTTGCTGCCGATGCCGTCGGCGTTTGTGCCTTCGGTTTTTTCGATGCCGGGCAACGGAACTTGTGCGCGGCGGGCGGCAGCTTCCTCAGCGGTCTCGGGTCTGGCGGGTTTCTCCGCAGGTTGCTGGGCGGGCTTTGGCACAGGCGGAGAAACGGGAGCAGGGTCGGCCAACTGGCCGGTCACGATGGCAGTGACGTTGGGATCTTTGTCTCCCTTGAGGGCCGGGGCTTCGCTTTTGTGGTCGGGCGTGGGTTTCTCCTGCGCGACCTGCTGGTTTTGCGCGGCGAAGTTGTTGGTCTTGTCAGGCGTGTTCTCGGGCGCGTTGGGATTGGCCTCGACGAATTTCAACGGCGGCGGCTTGGGAGGCGAAAACGCATCAGGTGCCAGTTGAACCTCAAACGTCCGGTCCGCCTCGGTCAGCGTGCGCCCCATGTCCTCGTGACCGACAAACGACTCCATGCGCGGCGCTAACCAGAGCAGCAGCAGGTGCACGACAATCGTCGCGATCACCGCGATCTGCACCGAGCGCACATCCGGATTCGCCGAAAGGCGCACCCGGCGAAAGGGGCGCCTGACCGGCTTGGGCGGAGGTGAAATCATGGTGGGCAAGTCTTAGGAGGAGGATTTAAGCAGACCGCACCGAGTCAAAATTTGTTTCACGGTATCGACCGGCAGGCCGACAATATTCGTCAGCGAACCCGTCCGGCACGCGATGATCAGCTCGGGCGACTCTTGGATCGCGTAGCCGCCCGCCTTGTCGAGGGTGTGGACTTTCGAGAGGTAGTCCTCGATGGTCGCCTCGTCGATCACCTTGAAGGTCACGTCGCTGGCCTCGCCCGTGTCGATCTTCAGGCCGTCCTTCAACTGCCGCAGCGCGATCCCCGTAAAGACCGTGTGCGTCCTTCCGCTCAACCGTCTCAACATCGCCCGCGCCTCGACTCCGTCCTGCGGTTTGTTGAGCGCATGCCCGTCGATGAAAACCGTCGTGTCCGCCCCAAGCACAAACGCCTCGGGGTGACGCGCCGCCACCCAGTCGGCTTTCAACGCGGCGTTGTGCGCCACCATCACGCGCGGGTCGGTAGTCGGGTCCTCGTGCTCGGTCACCTGCGCCGTCACGACGTCGAACCGCATGCCGAGCTCCGCGAGGAGTTCGCGGCGGCGGGGCGAGGCGGAGGCGAGGATGAGGCGCGGCTGGGTCATGCGACCGCCTGTCTTGCGGCCTGAGGCCCGCCGGGGCAAGCGCGGCTTGTGAGTTGTCAGACGCCGGCCGGCCCGCAATGTTGGCACCTCACACCCACCATGCGCATCGGCCTGGCCCAGCTCAACACCATCGTCGGCGACCTCGCGGGCAACCGCGCCAAAATCCTCGACGCCTACCGCACGCTCGTTGCCCAAGGAGCCGAACTCGTGGTTTACCCCGAGCTCGTGGTATGCGGCTATCCGCCCCGCGACCTGTTGTTCAAGCGCCGTTTCGTGCCCGACGTCGAATCATCCCTCGCCGCCATCGCCGCCGAGATCGGCGACGTGCCCGCGCTCATCGGCACGGTCGTCGCCAACCCCGCGCCCGCCGGACGCCGTTCCTTCAACGCCGCCGCTTTTTGCCATCACGGTCGCATTGAACAGATCGCCCGCAAATGCCTCCTCCCCACCTACGACGTTTTCGACGAGGACCGCTACTTTGAGCCGTCGCCCACGCCTCCCCTCGTCATCACGCTCGGCGGCCGCAAGGTCGGCCTCACCATTTGCGAGGACATCTGGACGCACCCGCAGCTCGCCCCGCGCAACCTCTACCACACCGACCCGCTCAAGTCGCTTGAGGCGCAGCATCTCGACCTGATGGTCAACCTCTCCGCGAGTCCGTGGCACGCCGGCAAGAACCTCATGCGCCGCCAGCTCGTGACCGACGCCGCCCGCCAGCTCGGCTGCCCGGTCGTTTACGTCAACGCCGTTGGCGGCAACGACGAACTCGTCTTCGACGGACGCAGCCTCGTCGCCGACGCCCAGGGCAACCTCACCGCCGGCCTCGCGGCCTTTGCCGAGGAGCTCCGCGTCGTCGAGGTGGAATGCGGACGCGGCACGCCCACCCCGCGTCACCCCGCCCTGTCGCCCTCCTTCGCCGAGGAAGACATGGCCGACATCTACAACGCCCTCGTGCTCGGCCTCCGCGACTACGCGCAGAAAAGCGGGTTCAAAAAAGCCCTCATCGCCCTCTCCGGCGGCATCGACTCCGCGCTCGTCGCCGTGCTCGCCGCCGAAGCCTTCGGACCCGCCAACGTCATCGGCGTTTCGCTGCCATCGGCGATTTCCTCGCAACACTCGCGCGACGACGCCCGCATCCTCGCCGAAAACCTCGGCGTGCGTTTCGAGACCATCGCCATCGCCGACACCGTGGCCGCCGCCGAGACCGCCCTCGGCCCGGTCTTCACGGGCCTCAAGCCCGACGTCACCGAGGAAAACATCCAGGCCCGTCTCCGCGGCGTGCTCATGATGGCGATCTCCAACAAATTCGGCGCGCTCCTCCTCACCACCGGTAACAAAAGCGAAGTCGCCGTCGGCTACTGCACGCTCTACGGCGACATGTGCGGCGGCCTCGCCGTCATCAGCGACGTCTTCAAGACGCAGGTTTACGAACTCTGCCGCTGGATCAACCGCGAGCGCGAGATCATCCCCGTAAACACCATCGAAAAACCTCCGAGCGCGGAACTCCGCCCCGGCCAGGTCGATCAGGACAGCCTCCCGCCCTACGACGTGCTGGACGCGTTGCTCAAAGGCTACGTCGAGGAAGGCCTTTCGCGGCGCGACTTGGTCGGGCAGGGTTTTTCCGAGGCGGTCGTCAACGACATCGCCCGCAAGGTCGATCTCAACGAATACAAGCGCAAGCAGGCCGCCCCCGGCCTGAAGATCACCCCCCTCGCCTTCGGCGTGGGCCGCCGCATCCCCATCGTCCAAAAATACGTGAGCTGAACGGCGAATGACCGGAATTTTAACCACTGATGTTCACTAATGGACGGGAATGAACAGGAATTAAAGCAGCAGGACGAAGGCTATGCGCTGATGGGCGCAGCCTTTGAGGTTTATAACGAACTTGGCCCGGGGTTTCTCGAAGAGGTCTATCAGGAGGCGTTGGAAATGGTATTGGCCGCTCAAAATTTTTCCTTCGTCTCAAAACCCCACCTCGATGTGTGGTTTCGCGAAACAAAGCTCCAGAAACACTACGAAGCCGATTTGCTGGTAAACGGCAAAATTGTGGTCGAGCTGAAAGCCGTGCGCACGCTGGCCCCCGAACATGAAGCTCAACTTCTCTACGAATTGAAAATCGCCCGCCAGCGCATCGGCTATCTCATCAACTTTGGCTCCTCGCCACGACTGCAATGGTCCCGCCGCGTGCTCTGAATTTGAATTCCAATTCATTGCCCTGAAATTAATCCGTCATCAGTGGTTAAAAATTCCGAAATGTCCTCCTCCGAACAACTCTTCGCCCGCGCCTTCCAGCTCATCCCGGGAGGCGTCAACTCCCCCGTCCGCGCCTTCCGTTCTGTCGGCGGCGCGCCGTTCTTCGTGAAGTCCGCGCACGGCGCCACGCTCACCACGGCCGACGACCGCACACTCATCGACTTCGTCTGCACCTGGGGCCCCGCCATCCACGGTCACAACCATCCCGCCATCAAGGCCGCCATCGCCGCCGCCCTCGAAAACGGCACCTCCTTCGGCACGCCCAATCCCTACGAGGTCGAGATGGCCGAACTCATCGTGAAGTTCATCCCATCGATCAAAAAAGTCCGCATGACGAGCAGCGGCACCGAGGCAACCATGTCGGCCATCCGTCTCGCCCGTGGTTTCACGAAACGCGACAAAATCATAAAATTCTCCGGCTGCTACCACGGCCACTCCGACTCGCTTCTCATCAAGGCCGGCTCGGGCGCCCTCACCCACGGCCACCCCGACAGCGCCGGCATTCCCGCTTCCTTCGCCCGCGAAACCGTTGTCCTTCCCTACAACGACCGCGCCGCGCTCGAAGCCGCCTTCGCCGCCAATCCCGGCCAGATCGCGTGCGTCATTATCGAGGCCTACTGCGGCAACGTCGGCTTCATCATGCCCGACGCCGGCTATCTCGCCTTCCTCCGGGAAATCACCGCCAAACACGGCGCGTTGCTCATTTTCGACGAGGTCATGACCGGCTTCCGCATCGCGCGCGGCGGCGTGCAGGAACGCGAGGGAATCACCCCCGATCTCACCTGTCTCGGAAAAATTATCGGTGGCGGCCTTCCCGTCGGCGCCTTCGGCGGACGCGCCGACGTCATGGACTACCTCGCGCCGCTCGGCCCTGTTTATCAGGCTGGCACGCTCAGCGGCAACCCGCTCGCGATGGCCGCCGGTATCGCGAGCCTGCGCATGTTGGAAAACCGTCACGTTTACGCCACCCTCGACACCCTCGGCTCGCAGTTGCGCGACGCCGTCGTCGTCGCCGCCAAGGCCAGGGGAATCCCCGTGCAGGTGCCGCAATGCGGCTCCATGTTCAGCATTTTCTTCACCGACACACCGGTGCGCGACTACGACACCGCGCTCAAGGGCGACGCAAAGCGCTTCACAAAGTTCTTCCACGCCTGTCTGGCCAGCGGCGTCTACCTCGCCCCCAGCGCCTACGAAGCCGGTTTCATCAGCACCGCGCACAACGGCGAGGCCATCGACCGCGCCTGCGAGGTCATGGCCGACGCCATCAAGGCGCTTTGAGCCCGCTCACGCCCGCGGGTGCGCCTTCGCATAGACATCGCGCAGCCGCGCCACGCTCACATGCGTGTAAACCTGCGTCGTGTTCAGATTCGCGTGCCCGAGCAGCTCCTGCACGAGCCTCAGGTCCGCGCCCGCGTTCAACAGATGCGTCGCATAGCTATGCCGCAGCTTGTGCGGCGTCAGATCCATCGGCAGGTCGGCCAGCGCCAGATAACGTTTCAACAACAACTGCACCTGCCTCACCGGCAGTCTCTCATGCTTGGGCGTCACCAGCACCGGATCGTTGTGACCCGTATCGCGCGCGAATTCCGTCTTCCACTTCGTCAGCACCGCCATGCCCACGCGCCCGAGCGGACACAGGCGCACCTTCTTGCCCTTGCCGAGCACGCGCGCCACGCCGCTTTCAAAATCGATGTCTCCGTAGTTGAGCCCCGTGAGCTCGCTCACGCGCAAGCCTCCTCCGTAAAGCAGTTCCATCGCGAGCCGGTCGCGCCACGCCACGAACGCCGTCTCGCTGCCGTTCTTCAGCAGCCGCTGCGGCCCCGTGAGCAGCGCTTTCATCTGCGTCTCCGTTAAAAACTTCGGCAGCCGCTTTTCCAGCTTGGGCAGCGGCACGCCGATAAAGGGATTTCGCTCCACCTTGCCGTGCCGCAGCCAGAATTTAAAAAACGCGCGCAGCGCCGAAACGTGCAGGTGCAGCGTGCGACGGTCGAAGCGGTGCTGTCCCTCGATCACGAAGTCGCGCATGTCGCGCACGCCGAGTTTGTCGAAGCCCTTCGCCCACAGCCCGGCCTGGTTCAGCCAGTGGTAAAAATCCTCAAACGCGCGCCGGTAGTTGCGCAGCGTGTAGCGCGAGTAGCGGCGTTCCTTGGCGAGGAACTCCGCGAACGGCGTCCACCACGCGGTGACGACCGGCTCAGGCAGAGGTGGATGCGAGGCGGGCTTCGACATCGCGCATGACCTGCGTGGCGTGCAGCCGCAGCGCACCCTCGGGATCAAGTCCCTTGGCGCGCGCGGCGGCGGTGATTTCAAAAAGGATTTTCCCGAGCGTCGCCTCGTCGAGCTGTGCGCCGAGTGCCTTGATCTGCGCAACATCCACGACGCCGTCCGCCGGAAGCGCCTTCTTCTCGATCTGCTTCCACACAGCCTCGGCGAACATCAGCGCGGGCAGGCGCGGCGGCAGTTCTTTGAAGACGCCCGACTGCGCGGGGCCGTTCTTTTTTTCCTGCGCCTTGATCTGCTCCCATTTCACGATCACGTCGTCGGGCGTGCCGATCTTCGCGCCGTCGCCGAAGACGTGCGGATGGCGGCGCACGAGCTTGTCGTTGGCCTCCGCCGCGACCGCCTCGAGGTCGAAGTGCCCCGCTTCCTCCGCGAGCTGCGCGTGAAACACCACCTGCATAAGCACGTCGCCCAGCTCCTCGCGCATGTGCGGCATGTCGAGGCGGTCGATGGTGTCGAGCAGCTCGCTCGCCTCGTCGATGAGGCAGCGCGTGAGGGTGGCGTGCGTCTGCACCTGGTCCCACGGACACCCGTTGGGGGCGCGCAGGGCCGCGATGGTTTTGCGAAGATCGTTAACGGCGCTCATTCGCCGGAAACTGCCCGCACCCGGCGCGGAACACACGGAAATTTTTCGGCTTTGTCTTCCGTGTGTTCCGTGTGTTCCGTGGGCGCTTAATGTCCGACAAACTCACCGAGATCATGGCCTGGAAGCGTCAGGAGATCGCCCCGCTCGTGCGCGCGGTTTCCTTGCCCGAGCTGGCTGCGTTCAACGCCATGGCCCCCAAGCCCCCGTCCTTCGCCGCCGCCCTGCGCCGCGACGACGGGAAACTCGCCGTCATCGCCGAGATCAAGCGCCGCTCGCCCTCCGCCGGTGCCATCGCCGCCAGCACCCTTTCCGCGACCGACCAGGCCCTCAAATACCGCGAGGCCGGCGCCAGCGCCCTGTCCGTCCTCACCGACGAAAAATTCTTCGGCGGCACCCTCGACGACCTCGTTGGCGTGACGTCGTTTTTCCGCCAAAACCGTCCCGCGATCCCGTGCATCCGCAAGGACTTCATGGTTCACCCGATCCAAGTCCTTCAGGCCCGCGAGGCCGGCGCCAGCGCCATCCTCATCATCGTCCGCGCTCTCACCGACGACGAGATCACCCCGCTTTTCGAGGCCGCGAAGTTCGCCGGGCTCGACACCCTGTTCGAGATTCACAACGAGTCCGAGCTCGACCGCGCAGTGAAGCACGGTGCCCGCATCATCGGCGTCAATAACCGCGACCTCGCCGTCTTCAAGTGCGACCTCGGCCTGAGCGAACGCCTCATCCCAAAGTTCCCCAAGCACGTCATTGCCGTGAGCGAAAGCGGCATCTTCACCGGAGCCGACGCCGCCCGCGTCCACGCCTGCGGCGCCCACGCCATCCTTTGCGGCGAGGCGCTCATGAAAGCCCCCGATACCGCCGCCCTGATCGCCGAGTTCCGCCGCGATGTTTGAACATAAAAAACAGCAGCTCTTACCGCGCAGCGAATTCTACCGTCGCATAGCGCGCAGCGCCGCCCTCGGCGCGGCGCTTATCGTGGGCTCCCTGCTCGTCGGCATCCTCGGCTACCATTTCATCGGCGAACTCACTTGGATCGACGCTTTCCTCGACGCGTCCATGATCCTCTCTGGTATGGGTCCACTCTCCCAGTTGCACACCGACTCCGCCAAGCTCTTCGCCGGCTGCTACGCCATCTACTGCGGCATCGCGCTCATCGGCACCACCGCGATCATCTTCGCACCCGCCGTGCACCGCGCCCTCCACAAGTTTCACCTCGAGGACTCGTCCTCCGACTGACCGACTATGCCGCTTTCCCTATCCGAAACGCGCGAGGCCCTCGCCCTGCTCGGCGTCCATCCCAAGCACGCGCTCGGGCAAAATTTCCTCATCGACGGCAACATCGTCCGCAAATCCGTCGAGCTCGCCAAAGTTTCCCCCGGCGACCGTATCGTGGAGGTCGGCCCCGGTCTCGGCACGCTCACCCGCACTCTTCTCGAAGCCGGCGCGGAGGTTTGGGCGGTCGAGCAAGACGCGACCATGTCGCATTATCTCACCGTCCACGTCATGCCGCGCCATCCCGGACGCCTGCACCTGCTGCAAGGCGACGCGATGGACCACCCCATCGCCAATATCCCCGCCGGCCAACCGTTCAAAATCGTCGCCAACCTGCCCTACGCCATCTCCACCCCGTGGATGGACGCCGTCTTAGAAGGCCCGCTCCCCGAGCGCCTCGTGCTCATGCTGCAATACGAGGCCGCCCTCCGCTACATGGCGAAACCCGGCACCAAGCTCTTCGGCGCAATCTCCATTTTCCTCCAGTCCGCCTACGACATCGCCCCCGGCCACAAGGTCGCCGCCGCCTGCTTCCACCCGCGTCCCGACGTCGAGTCTTATCTCCTCAACCTCGTCCGCAAGCCCGCGCCCTTCGTCTTCGCGGACGACGTTAAGCTTCTCATCCGCTCCTGCTTCCAGCAGCGACGCAAGCAGCTCGGAGCCGTCCTCCGCGACAAGCTCCCCGACGGCGGCGCCGCGTGGTTCGCCTCGATCGCCGCCTCCGGCTGCACCCCGAAAAGCCGCGCCGAGGACATCCCCGCCGCCTGCTGGCAACAGCTCACCCTCCACGCCTGATTTCCCAAAATGATCCTCCAAACCGCCACGTCCCTCCTTGTTGTCGGCCTGCTCATGGGCGTCGTCGCCACGCTCGTCGTCAAGCACCGCACCATTGGCCTTGTCGGCAACATCGTTATCAGCGTGATCGGCGCGTTCCTTGGTTATTTCGTGCTCCGCCAGATCAGCCCCGCCCTGAGCCAGCTCGTCTTCGCCGCCGGCGGAGGCATGTTGCTCATCTGGCTGGTCGGGCTCATTAAAAAATAAGCCGCATCGGCGGCATCAGCTGCCCCTCTCCGTCGCCTTTTTCTTTCCTCTTTCTCGTAATCTTTCTCTTTCGTCAGGAGACCGAGCAAGAGAACGATAAAGAGTAAGATGAAAGAGAAAGATTTCCATCCTCCCCGCCCCATGCCCTCACCCTACAAAGAACTCCTCTCCGGCGAGACGTTTATCCGCGCCGCGCTCAACGCCCCGCACGAGCTGCTTTGCGACCGCCTCCACGCCGCCGTCGCCGCCCACCTGCCGGCCAACTCCGCCCTTCGGCTCCTCCCGCGCCGCACTCCGCTCACGCTTCGCGATGGCGTCGAGATTTGCCCCGACCTTGCCCTCGTGCGCGGCCCGTCCTCCCAACTCTACCTCGCCGCCGAGGTGCTCCAGCCGGGCGACCACCACCCCGACACCGTTCTTAAAAAACAACTTTACGCCGACGCCCGCACGCCACGCCTCTGGATCGTCGATTCGCGCTACCAAAACACCGAGGTTTACGGCAGCGGCGAATTCGGCTTCCGCCTCGACGCCATCCTCGCCGGACGCGACACGCTCGCCGACCCCGCCCTCACCGGCCTCGCCCTGTCGATGACCGACCTCTTCGCGAAGGCATCCAAACCGGTTTGAACCACAAATGGGTGAAACCAACGGGTGAAACCTGCGGGATGTGCTCCGCCTTATCAGCTCCGCAGTAAATCACGGACCGACTCATCGTCGGTTTTAGTTTTTAATCAAAACGCGGCATCAGCCGCCCCTCCGTCTAATCGCGAAGGCCATTGGCCGAAGCCACTCCCACCAAATCGCCCCATTGGGCGATTCCATTCGTGGTAAAAAACTCCGTCTTCGCCCCCGACTAGCAGCAACGCTGCCTCCAGCGTAAGCCCCGCGCATACCCCGCGCCGCTTCCGCATTTGCTTTTGACCCTCCCCCGCGCGCACCCTTTGCTCACGCCTTCATTTCATTAGCTCCCGGCTCTTAGCTCGTAGCTCCCAGTTTATTTCCACCATGCCCACTGCTCCCTCGATCATCTACACCATCACCGACGAAGCTCCCGCGCTCGCCACCTACAGCCTCCTGCCCATCGTGCAGGCCTACGCCAAGCAAGCCGGTATTAACGTGGAAACCCGCGACATCTCCGTCGCCGCCCGCATCCTCGCCGTCTTCTCCGACATCCTGCCCCCCGCCCAGAAGACCCACGACGCCCTCGCCGAACTCAGCGCCCTCACCCTCAAGCCCGAGGCCAACATCATCAAGCTCCCCAACGTCTCCGCCTCCATCCCGCAGCTGAAGGCCGCCATCGCCGAGCTTCAGGCCAAGGGCTACGCCCTCCCCGCCTTCCCTGAAACCCCCGCGACCGACGCCGAGAAAGACGCCCGCGCCCGCTACGCCAAGGTCCTCGGCTCCGCCGTCAACCCCGTCCTCCGCGAGGGCAACTCCGACCGCCGCGCCCCCAAGGCCGTCAAGGACTACGCCCGCGCCCACCCCCACTCCATGGGCGCCTGGTCCCCCGCCTCCAAGACCAACGTCGCCTCCATGACCGAGGGTGACTTCTTCGGCAACGAGACATCCTTCACCACGCCCGTCGCCACCACCGTCCGTATCGAACTCGTCAAGGCCGACGGCTCCGTGCAGGTCCTCAAGGACAAGACTCCCCTCAAGGCCGGCGAAATCCTCGACGCCACCGTCCTGCGCAAGGCCGACCTCGTCGCCTTCTACGAAAAGGCCATCGCCCGCGCCAAGGCCGAGGGCGTGCTCCTCTCCCTCCACCTCAAGGCCACCATGATGAAGGTCTCCGACCCCATCCTCTTCGGCCACGCCGTGAAGGTCTTCTTCAAAGACGCCCTCGCCAAACACGCCGCCACCCTCGCCACCCTCGGCGTTGACCTCAACAACGGCCTCGGCGATCTCATCGCCAAGATCGAAAAACTCCCCGCCGCCGACAAAGCCGCCATCGAGGCCGACCTCGCCTCCGCCTACGCCGCCGGCCCCGCCCTCGCCTACGTCAACTCCGACAAGGGCATCACCAACCTCCACGTCCCCTCCGACGTCATCGTGGACGCCTCCATGCCCGCCATGATCCGCACCTCCGGCCAGATGTGGAACAAGGCTGGCAAGCAGCAGGACACCCTCGCCCTCATCCCCGACCGCTGCTACGCTGGCGTTTACCAGACCGTCATCGACTTCTGCAAAAAGCACGGCGCCCTCGACCCCAAGACCATGGGCAGCGTCCCCAACGTCGGCCTCATGGCCCAAGCCGCGGAAGAATACGGCTCCCACAACAAGACCTTCGAGATTCCCGCCGTCGGCACCGTCCGCGTCGTGGACGAAGCGGGCACAGTTCTCCTCGCCCACACCGTCGCCCCTGGCGACATCTGGCGTGCCTGCCAGGCCAAGGACGCCCCGATCCAGGATTGGGTGAAACTCGCCGTCAACCGCGCCCGCCTCAGCAACACCCCCGCTGTCTTCTGGCTCGACTCCGCCCGCGCCCACGACGCCCAGATCATCGCCAAGGTTGAGAAGTATCTTAAAGACCACGACCTCACCGGCCTCGACCTCCGCATCCTGCCCCCCGCCGCCGCCTGCCAGTTCACCCTCGAGCGCATCGTCAAGTGCCTCGATACCATCAGCGTCACCGGCAACGTCCTCCGCGACTACCTCACCGACCTCTTCCCCATCCTCGAAGTCGGCACCTCGGCCAAGATGCTTTCCATCGTTCCCCTCATGAACGGCGGCGGCCTATTCGAAACCGGCGCCGGCGGCTCCGCCCCCAAGCACGTCCAGCAGTTCACCGAGGAAAACTTCCTCCGCTGGGACAGCCTCGGCGAATTCTTC